>CAYGAJ010000247.1:0-3863 GCA_964347815.1 uncultured Gemmatimonadota bacterium
CTGGGCCGCGGCATCACCAACAGCCGCAGCAACTACAGGGTCGCCTGCGAGGTCGCGCTGAACGAAGCGCTCATCAACGCCCGCTTCGGACTCGTCTCTGCCGAGCTCGATGGAGCCGGCCTGGCGTCCGAAGACCGGCGCAAGGCGCTGGCCGACCTGGAGCGCGGCTTCCGCAAACAGCAATACCTCCGCCAGCTGCGCATCTTCGGCGAACTCGTCCATGCCCACCTCGACGACGGATACGACCCGGCCGTGCGCTCGGCGGCGGCGGCGATTCTGGAGCGGATGGAGGCGGAAGTCGGCGAGCTGTACGCCGCAGCGGCGACACGAAGGAGCGACTTCTTTCGAGATCTCGCCGGGGGCCGCTATATGGAGCTGGCTGAGGAACAGGCGATGGATCAGCAGGTGAGCTTCGACCCGCTGGCCGGACTGTTCGACAAGGTGATCCTCGAGGTGGAGAACCGGCCCTCCGCAGCGGCCGACTTCGATACGCTGATGCGCGCGGCCGTCGACGACCTCGAGAACGCTCACGAGGCCGTTCCGATCTCGGTGGCCCGCGCCGCCGCCGTGAATCTCGAGCCCGCCGGTTCGGTCGGGACCGGCTACGGCCGGCAGACGCTTCCCTTCCCCAAGGAGCAGATCCGTTCGGAGATCCTCTGCCACGGGCTGGGGGCCCATTCCATGTTCCCGGAGACACGGACGGTCCTCGACATCGGTGGCCAGGACACCAAGGCGATCCAGATCGATGCCCGCGGCATCGTCACGTCGTTCCAGATGAACGACCGCTGCGCCGCCGGCTGCGGCCGGTACCTCGGGTACATCGCCGATGAGATGAACCTCGGCGTCCACCAGCTCGGTCCACTGGCGCTGAGATCGCAGCGAACCGTGCGGATCAACTCCACCTGCACCGTGTTCGCCGGTGCCGAGCTTCGCGAACGTCTCTCGCTGGGTGAGAAGCGGGAAGACATCCTCGCCGGTCTGCATCGTGCCATCATCTTGCGCGCGATGTCGCTGCTCGCCCGCTCGGGCGGGGTGACCGATCAGTTTACCTTCACCGGCGGTGTGGCCAAGAACCAGGCCGCCGTCAAAGCGCTGCGCAAGCTGATCGACGAAAACTACGGCGACGTCACGATGAACATCTCGCCGGACAGCATCTACACGGGCGCCCTCGGCGCCGCACTTTTCGCCCGCCGTGACCGGTCGCGAACCCCAGCCGAACAAGGAGCCCTGGAATGAGCGACGCGCCGCTGACCGTCGCCGGAATCGACGTCGGCACCTCCGCCGTGAAACTGGTCGTGCTCGAGGGTGCCGGTGGTAAAGGCGAGCGCGTGTCGATCATGCGTCGCGAGCGGATCCGCCGTCGCGATCCACGCAAGGTCGTCGAGGCGATGTTCGAAGCGTGTATGGCCGAACTGGGGCTACGGCGCGAGCAGCTCGACTATATCGCGACAACGGGTGAGGGCGAGCTGGTTCCATTCCGAACCGGCCATTTCTACGGGATGACCACTCACGCCCGCGGCGGACTGTTTCTCGATCCACAGGCGCGATCGGTCATCGATATCGGCGCGCTCCATTGCCGGGCCGTGCTCATGGACGAGCGCGCCAAGGTGCTCGGTTACCGTATGACGAGCCAATGCGCGTCGGGATCGGGCCAGTTTCTCGAGAACATCTGTCGCTACCTTGGAATCACCATCGACGAGATCGGGACTCTTTCTTTGGAGGCCGACAACCCCGAACCGTGCTCGTCCATCTGCGCGGTGCTCGCCGAGACCGACGTGATCAATATGGTTTCGCGTGGCATATCGACCTCCAACATCATCAAAGGGATCCACCAGTCGATGGCCGGGCGCTACCTGAAGCTCATCTCGTCGCTCAACATCGAGGGCGTCCTGCTGGTCACCGGCGGCCTCGCCGCGGATGTCGGCCTGATCGCGGCGCTGCGTGAAGGCGCGGCAGCGCAAGATCTGTCGGTCACGATCCATGCGCACGACGACTCGGTCTACGCCGGAGCGCTCGGCGCCGCCCTCTGGGGCGCCTTCCGTGCACGCAAGCTGGCTCAGGAGGGCATCAGCCTCACGTCCGGTGGTGTCGCATGACGGGCCTAGCGGCGCTCGACCGCCTGCTCTCGCTCGAAGGCCGACTGGCCCTGGTGGCCGGTTCCGGCGGCGGGATCGGATCCGCCGTTGCGGCGCTCTTTCAGACGGCGGGCGCTCAGGTCGTCGGCTCGGACCTTCCCGGACGCTCGGGTCCGCCGGGAACGGTCGACATCGCGTGCGATCTGGCCGACCCGCAGGCCGTGTCGCACCTGTTCGAGCAGATCCGTGATCGCTTCGGCCGACTCGATATTCTCGTTCACTGCGCCGGCATCACCCGGGACGCGGTGGTCTGGAAGATGGACTACGCGGCCTGGTCCGAGGTCCTGCGAATCAACCTCGATTCCGCCTTTCTGCTCTTGCGGGAAAGCGTATCGTTGATGCGGCCACTCGGAGCGGGCGCGGTGGTCCTGGTGTCGTCGATCAACGGCGAGCGGGGAAAGTTCGGCCAGACCAACTATGCGGCGAGCAAAGCCGGGATGATCGGCTTGGGCAAGACGGCGGCGCGTGAGCTGGGGAAGTTCGGCATCCGGGTGAACGTGATCGCGCCCGGCTTCATCAGGTCTCCGATGACGGCGTCGCTGCCGCCGGAAACGATCGAGCAGGCTCGCAGCGAATCTGTATTGGGGCGGCTTGGCGAGCCTGAGGACGTGGCCAGGGCAGCGCTGTTCCTCGCGTCGTCGATGGCCGATCACATAACCGGTCAGGTCATCCGTGTAGACGGCGGCCAACTGATCGTCTGATTGAACGGGCAGGAGTGAGCATGGAACTGGAGAGCGGTCAAGAGATCCTCGAGCGGGAAGAGCGCATCAAAGTGCGCAACCTCGTCGCCCGTGACCTGGAGTCCGTCATCGCGGTCGATGCCCGAAGCACGGGGCGACGTCGCGAGGAGTACTTCAAGCTCAAGCTCGAGCAGAACCTGAGCGAGACGGGAATCAAGGTGTCGCTGGCCGCCGAGATCGAGGGTCTGTTCTGCGGCTTCCTTCTGGCCCGGGTCTACTACGGCGAATTCGGCCGGATGGAGCCCACCGCCGTCCTCGACACCATCGGCGTGCACCCGGATTACCAAAAACAAGGGGTCGGCGCGGCGCTCCTTCGCCAACTTCGCACCAACCTCACCGGCCTCGGCGTGCCGCGTCTACAGACCGAGGTCGACTGGGATGACCAGGATCTGATCGCCTTCTTCCACCGGGTCGGCTTCCGACCGGCTGAGCGATTCTCACTCGAGCTCGATCTGACGGCGCCAACCGATCGGGGCCCTGCACGATGAAGCCGAACAAGAGCACGCGCTACGCCCTGTACGCGGCGATGGAGATGGCCGCCGCGGCGGAGGGGCAGGTGACGGCCGCGCAGGTCGCCGAGAAGTACCGCATACCGGCAACGGTGCTCGCCAAGGTGTTCCAGCAGCTTGTCCGCGCGGGTTTGGCGGTGGGCACACGGGGTACCGGGGGCGGTTACCAGCTATCCCGGCCTGCGTCTGAGCTCACGATGCTCGACGTGATCCAGGTCTTTGAGCCTCCCAGGACGCCCGGCGACTGCTTGCTGACCGAAAGCGGCGAAGCGGCGTGCGCGGCACCCGAGGAGTGCCGACTGCGGAGCATCTTCGACGAGGTAGACGAGATGGTCCGCTGCACGTTCGCTTCGATCACGCTCGAAACGCTGGTGAGCCAGCGCACGCCGCTCGATCTCGAGGTGGAGAGACACGTCTTCCGCAGTTAACGACTTGACCTCGTGTCCCGGCCGTCCTAACTAAGACGGTACACCCAACCA
>CAYGAJ010000248.1:0-3842 GCA_964347815.1 uncultured Gemmatimonadota bacterium
TGGTCCACCGCGATGCCCAGCTGCGCCATCAACGCAGACTCCACGTTCCGCACCGTCTGCTTCGGCGACATCCGGCTGTCCGTCAGGACGTGCACTTCCTCGATCCGGCCCTCAGGATCGGCCACGATCCGCGCCGAGACCACGCCCGTCAGCTCACCCAGCAGCTGCTCTGCACGCTGCAGCAAAGACATGTCGTATTCCAGAGCCTCGTCGACCCCACGCGCCTGGCCCATGGCGTTCGCTTCCGTGTCCGCTTCCATTGGTGGACGGGCAGCCCGGCGGGGGAGTATGTCCGGGAAAAGCTTATTTATGGATCTTGATCGCGTCGCCGCCGGCCTGCTTGGCTTCGTGCAGCGCCGCCTCCGCCGCGGCCAGCGCCTCGCCGTAACCGGAAGCCAGGGATTCTTCCGGCCCGATCTCTGCAATCCCTACGCTGAGCGAAACTCTCAGCTTGGCGCCGTCCCCGCGGGCCCGGATCCGCGCGGCCCGGGACTTTATGTCTTGCGCCACTCGCAGCGCCCCACTCCGACCGCCTTCGGGCAGCACGATCACGAAATTATCGTGGCCCAGACGCGCTACGAGATCCTCGGCGCGTATACAATGCTTAATGATGGTGACGACTTCACGCAACACCCGGGCCGCCGCCGCCGCTCCCAGCCACGTTTTCAACGGCCCGAACCGGTCCAGGTCCAGACACAGCACCGCGCCGCCACCACCGCCCCTCGTCCCGACCCGGCGGCTTGTGTCGGCCAGGCGCTCGACCAGCGCCTGTGCCGTGACCACTTGCGTCAGTTCGTCGTAAGCTGCGTCCACCGCCGCCGCTCCTGGCGTCGTGGCCGGGCGGAACGCCGCAGCGAGCGAATCCGCGCCGCCGCTTCACTCCCCCGAATCGGGGCGACACCGGAAAGCTCGAGCGGGGACGGTTCTTACCGCGGTTTCGGCAGCTAGCGCGCCGATTCAGCAAGCGGAAACACACCCCCGGCTGCGACGATCCCCCGGGTAGTCCATTGAGAGCTTGGACCTCCACGACCCGGACAGGCTGTCACGTACGCTACGAGCGTCGCGACGCGGCGTAAGAATAGACGCCAAGCTCGACCCGGAGATCGGGTAGCCGGACAGGGTGCACAAATTGCCTATGGCGGGGAATCCTTATACATACTACAGTTTGCGCTATTTGGTGTCAAGGAATGTGAGAGGGACTATTGACAAGGCTCTCCGTTCCCATCCTGGCTGGGCTGCTCGCCCTCTACTTGGGCTGCTCCGACGGGCTCGAGCCCGTCCAATTCCAAGGCGTGAGCGGAACCGTGCGCTTCAGCGGGGTCCGACCCGACTCCACCGACTGGGTGCGCCTGGCGGTCTACCGGGACATCCCGGCCTCGACCCTCGACCTGTTTGCCTTCGTCGCCTTCTCTGACACCCTGCGCCTGAGCGGCGACTCGACGGATTACGTCCTGGCCCTCGAGCCGGGCACCTATCGCTGGCTGCCGGCGGTCTGGAAGCGGCGCGATGCCCCGCTTTCCGCCGATGCCCTGCGGGTCATGGGCTGGTACACGGGCTCCGGCCCCTTCGACACGCCGCTCAGCTTCGAGGTGGACTCGGGAGCCGAGACGGCGGGCGTCGACCTCCTGGCCGATTTCGCGAACTTGCTCACCGCCGACGAGGCACTGGAGGCGCTGCGGTGAGAACCGCCCGACGCGCGGTCTGTGCGGGGCTGGCCTTGTCCCTGGCCACGGCGACGCTGGCGGGGCAGGAGCCCGACCGCGGATGGATCGCCGGCCGCGTGGTCGACGCGAGCAGCGGCGATCCCGTCGCCGGCGCCGCGGTGCGCGTGATCGGAACGATTCTCATGACCTTCAGCGACGACGTCGGCCGCTTTCGGCTCTCGGGCGTACCGGCGGGCCGCCGCACGCTCGCGGTCGAGCGGATCGGCTACGCGCCCCGCGAGCAGGCGCTGGACGTGCAGGCGGGCGGTCAGGTCGAGATCGAGATCGCGCTCGAGCCGCGAGCCGTGGCCGTGGGCGGCGTGGTCGCATCGGTGACCAAGCGCGAGCTGAGCGCCCGCGACGCGCCGGTCTCGGTCTCGGTGCTGGACGAGGCGGAGATCGAGCGGCGCCTGCCCGCCACCGTGGCCGACGCCGTCGCCTACGCCCCCTCCGTCCAGTTCGTCGGCGAGAACGTCAACATCCGGGGCTCGTCCGGCTACTCGCGGGGGACGGGTAGCCGCGTGCTGCTGCTGATCGACGGCGTGCCGGCCAACGCCGGCGACAGCGGCGGCCTCAACTGGGACGTCATCCCGCTGACCGAGGTGAGCCGCGTCGAGGTGGTGAAGGGGGCGGGCTCGGCGCTCTACGGGACGAGCGCGCTGGGCGGCGTGCTGAACGTGGTCACCTCGCCGCCGCCGGCGGGGCCCGTCTACCGCATCCGTCTGCGCAGCGGGTTCTACGACGACCCGCCCCATTCGGAGTGGATCTGGTCGGGCCAGACGCGGGGCTACGGCTCGGTCGAGCTGAGCCACGGGCGGCGCCTGGGCCCGCTGGGGCTCTGGGTGCGGGCGGGCCGCGCCCAGGACGACGGCTATCGGCAGAACGACGACTCGCGTCGAACGAACTTCGCGGCGCGCCTGGAGGTGGGGGTCAGCGAGCGTGACTCGCTGGGCCTGTTCGCCTCCTGGGCCCGCGAGCGCCACGGCGAGTCGCTCACCTGGTGTATCCGCGGCCAATGCGACGACCCCAGCGCCCTCGCCTTCCAGCCGCTGCGCGTCGCGACCGACGCTCTGGACGATCGCACGCGTTCCGACAAAGGACGTCTGCACCTGACGCACCGACGAAGCTGGAGCGAGCGGTTCAGCAGCTTCGAGCGCTTCTCGTTTCAGCGTAACGACTGGTACACCGACTTCGGCGACAGCCGGGTGGGCGCGGTGTCGGACCGCTGGAGCGGCGAGGCGCGCGGCGAGTGGCGGGCGTCGTCGTCGCTCTTTCTCACCTTGGGCGGCGAGGGGTCGTACACCGACGTGAACGCCGACCTGTTCGGCTCGCACCACGTGACCGATCTGGCGCTGTTCGTCCAGGGCGAGCTGGGGCTGACGTCGTGGCTGACGGCGACGGCCGGCGCCCGCGGCGACCTGCGCTGGGTGGACGGCGGCTCGCTGACCGACACGCGCAGCTCGCAGCTCAGCCCGCGGCTGGGCCTGGTGCTGGCGCCCGACGCGTCGACGCGGGTGCGCGCCTCTGTGGGCCGCGGCTTTCGGGCGCCGACGGTGGCGGAGCTGTTCACCGAGACGGTGGTGGCAGGCTTTCGCGTCGAGCCCAACTCAAACTTGCGCCCCGAGCGCTCCTGGGCGGGCGAGGTCGGCGTGAGCCGGCTGCTGACAGATTGGCTGACGCTGGACGTGGCAGGCTTCATCTACGACTTCGACAACCTGATCGAAGCGGACACAGTGGTGAGCGGTGTGGGCACGATCGAGGTCCGCTTCGGCAACCTGCCGGCAGCGCGCATCGTGGGCGCCGAGGCGATCGCCCGTGTCTCGTTCCTGCGTGACCGGCTCCAGGGGCAGGCCGCCTACACCTTCCTCGACACCGAGGACAAGACGACCGGCGAGCCGCTCGCCTACCGGCCCGACCACCTGCTGACGACGTCGGCGTCGCTGCGCCTGGGCACGTTCCTGCTGGCAGCCGATTACCGTCTGGCCTCGGCCTTCGATCGCTTCCAGGTGTTCAACGACCCGCGCATCGATCCGTTGCTGCCGATGCGGGTCCTGGACGCGCGGATGTCATACCGCTTCGGGCGACAGACGCTGCGCCTGTCGGTGGACAACGCGACGAACTACGCCTTCACGACGTTGG
>CAYGAJ010000249.1:0-3839 GCA_964347815.1 uncultured Gemmatimonadota bacterium
AACCCTCCATGTTGATCGCTGAAAAGTGGACGAACACGTCGCCTTGTCCATCCGGCTGCTCAATGAAACCGTAGCCCTTGGCGTCATTGAACCACTTGATACGCCCTGTGGCCATCGACAATTCCCTCCTGCAACGGGTTAAGACTTGAAGAAACGCGGCCACTATATCGCGGCGGCCCGCGACTGTCAACGCGTCGAAATCGCCTATGAGAGTTGTGAGGCTCTCCGGGCCTTTGCCCGGGTCGGAGCGGGATCGAAGCGAGGTACGAGGGGTCGGCAGCGAACCACTGTACGCGTGGGATCTCTGGGGCCTCTCGATCGAGCGCGGTCGCGTTGTGCCCCTACGCTGGACCAGGGCGGCGGGAGCGGTCGTCGAGCGGAGCTGGGGTTAGCGACCCCGCGGGCAGCGCGCAGCGCTGAACGCGGGGGAGGCCGGAGCGAGGTGACCGCTCCCGCCACCCACCTCGCCGATGCCGGAGAGCGGCGATCAACCGGCGGGCTGGATCTGAGACTGCTCGCCGTAGAGCTGACGGTAGATGCGGTACCAGGTCTGCACGCTCTTCACGTAGGTACGCGTCTCGGAGAGGGGGATCCGCTCGGCGAAAAGCTCGGGGTCGGCCTTGTAGGCGGGCCGCTCGCGCCAGCGCCGCGCCCGCGTGGGCCCGGCGTTGTAGGCCACGAGAGCGATCTGTAGCTCGCCGTAGCGGCGCTGCAGGTCGGCGAAATAGGCGGCGCCCAGGTGAACGTTGAACTCGGGGTGGAAGAGTAGCTCGTCAGAGTAGTCGCGAAACCCGAGGCGGTCGGCCCACCAGCGCCCGGTCTGCGGCATGATCTGCATCAGGCCGCGGGCGCCGGCGCGGGACACAACGTCGGCGGCGAACGCGGACTCCTGACGGGCCACGGCGGCGACGAGATACGGATCCAGCTCACGATCCCGGGCCTCGGCGACGATGATCTCCCGAAAAGCGAGGGGGTGGATGGCGCGGAGGACGTTGTAGCTCCAGACGCCTAGTCGCGAGTGAGCTTGCCAGCCCAGGTTTACCGCCTCCTGGCCGAAACCGCGCTCGGCGAGGGCGAGGGCGAGGCCCAGCGTCTCCTCGGGCCTCTTGGGCGTTGCGCTCGTGATCGATTCGAGAAGCGTGCGCGCTTCTTCATCAAGGCCGGCCATTCGAAGCAGATCGACCAGCATCAGCTTCTGGCGAGTTGCGGGCTCGATCTCTTTTGGCTCGGGCCCTCTGGTAAGATTCGACCAGGGGTCGATACCGACCCGCTCCGCGGCCAGCAGCCCGTAGTAGCCAAAGGGATTGCGAGCCTGCACTTGCCGGAACAGACGTTCGGCCTCCTCGGACTGGCCGGGCTTGCCTTCGGCCAGCCGCGCCCGCGCGGACCAGTAGGTGGCCCGCAGGCCCTGATAGGTGCTCAGTCGGTGGCGTCTACGCAGGCGGTCGAAGTGCGCTCGGGCGCCGGCGTAGTCGCCGTCCATGAAAGCGAGGACGCCGAGGCGAAAATGGGCCCTGGGGGCAGCGCTCGAGCCGGTGTAGCGCTCGACGATCTCTTCGTAGATCGCGCGCGCCCGGGCGATGTTACCGGCGCCCTCGTACAGGTCGCCCAGCAACGACAGCGCCCGTAACGCTGAACCGCTGCCCGGGTAGCGGTCGGCGATCTCGCGCAAACGGGCCCGGCCTTCGCGGTGCCAGCCGCGGCGGTAGGTGACACGAGCCAGGAGGAGTTCGGCGCGCGGCTCGATCGAGGGTGGTGGCCGCGAAGCGAGCAGCGACTCGAGAACATCGATGGCGGCGGCGTAGCGGCCGGCACGATATAGTAAGTCGCCGATCTCCAGCTGCAGGTTCTGCCGTTCGCTGTCCGACACGGAGTGTTGCTGGAGGTATTCGGTGTAATGCTCTGCGGCCCTGCCGGGCTCTCTCGACCGTTCGAACGCGCGGGCCAGGGCGAGGTGGTCGGCGGCGTCGAGACCGGGCAGCCTCGACAGGAGGTCTGCCGCTTCAGCGGCGCCGCCGGGCCGGGCTCGGATCGCGGCCCGCAGCGTTCCCCGGGCGGCCGCGGTGTCGCTCTCACTCAGGAGGATTCGCGCCGCGTGCGCCCGGAACTCGGCCGAGTGGCGCCGCCCCTCCGGCGAGTCGGCGGCATCGAGCAAGAGGCGGAGCGCGCTTTGCGTATCGCCGGCGCGCTCATAGGCGACGACCTCGGCGAGCGTGCGTCGATGCGTCGGCCAGGCCTGGGCGCGCAAGACCAACTCGCGGACGACGGCGGTGTCGCCGACGGCCGCCCGGCTCTCCGCGGCCCTCATCAAGACCCACGGCTCCAGCTCGGGTATCGCTTGGGAGGCGCGGAGCAGGGCCGCCGCGGCACCCGCCCCGTCGCCGAGGGCGTCCAGCGCGCGCGCCATGCCGATCTCCGAGAGGGCTCGGGGGACGCGCTCGGTGGAGTAATCGAGGAACGTTCGGTAGTTGCGGAGCGCCTCCGCGTACTCTCCGGTCTCGAGCTGCGCGCGGGCCAGCAGTGCGCGGCCGTCGCCGGAGCCGACGGAGTCAAGCCATCTGGCCGACCTCAAGCGCCGCACCACGTCATACCAGGCGCGCCGCCCGGCGTCGGCCCGGGCGGCCAGCAGCACGGCCTCGGGGCTCTGGCGGCGCTCGCCGTCCAGCTCTCCGAGCAGACGGGCGGCGTACCAGGGCCGACCTTGCTCGAGCGCAGCCGTCGCGGCGGCCAGCGGATCATCGCGATCGGGCCCGCCCGGTGCCACGGCGGTCGGAGTGGCCGCGATCAAGATGGGGAAGACGATGATCTGCCAACGCCGCATCACATCTACTCGCTCGCTAACTGTTCAGGGGGGCGCGGCGCCGAACCTCGCGGTTTTAAGGATCGAGCCGACGGACCGTCGTCTGAAAAGCTCGTCGGGATTCGTCTGTAAGGCGGTACGAACCTGTTCCGCCCTGGTCGACGAACACCAGACGCAGCCCGCTCGCCAACGACTGCTTGTAGAGCCAGACCTGGCTCCGCTCGGCGCCTTGCCAGGCCTCGATGTGCCGCTGAACCTCGTCCGGCGACCCCAGAGTGACGTACACCGCACCCCGGTCCGTGAGCCAGCCCGCGGTTCCCCCCTCGCCAAAGCGGTCGTTCGCGTCGCCGATCCGGCGAAAGTACTCCTCGAGAAACTCGTTCTCGGGTGTCTCCGGCGCCGGATCCTTCCTATCCAAGAACGCACGCAACAGGCGTGCCCGTTCCGCCGGTTCCGCCTGGCGCAGGCTGTCGATCGCCGTAGGTGCGCCCGCGTAGCGAAGATAGCTTACGGCGTCGTCGTAAGTCGGCGCCAGCCAGCCCGGCGTCAGAGCGACGATTAGCGTGAAAGAATCGGCAGCTGTTGCGTCCGGCAGCTCGAGTTTCAGGCTGAGGGCGCCCGGGGGAAGCCCCCCGGGGTCGAGGCTCGCCGTCGCCGTTTGCAGGACGCCTTCCGTCGGTCGAATTGCCAAGGTATCGGTCCGGATGACCTCCCCCGCGGCGGCGACCTGGAGGCGGAGCGGCCCGGGCGACGCGTGGGAGCTTTCCAGGTGGATCTGGATCGGCTCGCCGCCGAACTCGACGGTGGCCCGCGGGCTGATGAGTAAGGCCGGCGGACGGTCGCGATCGCTCCGAGGACGCGCCCGGTAGACGACGAGAGGCGCCGTGAGCCAGCGCCCGCTGAAACGTGGCACGCGAAGCTCGCCGTTCATGGCGAGACCGGCCGTCGCGGCGATGTCACGAACCGACAGCCGCAGACGATATCGACCTGGCAGCAGCTTGACGAATCCCTGGAAGATGATGCTCTCGTCGCGCCTCGA
>CAYGAJ010000250.1:0-3719 GCA_964347815.1 uncultured Gemmatimonadota bacterium
GCTTCATCGACAGCCACACCCACTTCATCGGCGGCGGCTTCGAGCTGGCCGGCGTGCAGCTGCGTGATGCGGCCACACCTCGAGAGTTCGCCCGGCGCATCGGCGAGTTCGCAGCGGCGCACCCCGAGAGCTGGGTCACCGGCGGCCAGTGGGACCACGAGCTGTGGGGCGGCGAGCTGCCACGGCGCGACTGGATCGACTCGCTGACGCGCGAGACCCCGGTGTTCGTCTCGCGTCTGGACGGGCACATGGGCCTCGCCAACAGCCGGGCCCTGACGCTCGCCGGGGTCACGGCCGAGACCCTGGACCCCGAGGGCGGCACGATTGTCCGCTACTCCGACGGCCGGCCGACGGGCATCCTGAAGGACGCGGCCCAATCGCTGGTCTACCGGGTGATGCCGGAGCCCTCCGAGGCCGAAAGTGATCGAGCGTTGCATGCCGCGGTCGATCACGCGTTGGAGCGCGGCGTCACGATGGTGACGGACATGGGCTCGTGGGCGGATCTCGAGGCGTACCGGCGCGCGCGCGACCGGGGCGAGCTTCGCGTCCGCGTGTACAGCATCGTCCCGATCGCCAGTTGGGAGCGCCTGGCCGAGTACGTCGCCCGGGAAGGTCGCGGCGACCACCGCCTCTTTTGGGGCGGCCTCAAGGGGTTCGTCGACGGGTCGTTGGGCTCGACCACCGCCTGGTTCTACGAGCCGTACGACGATGCGCCGGGCACGTCCGGTCTGGTCGTGAGCGACACGGCCGAGCTGGCCCGCTCGATCGTCGCCGGCGACTCGGCCGGGCTGCATGTGGTGATCCACGCCATCGGCGACCGGGCGAACGATTGGCTGCTCGAGGCGTTCCGCGCGGCCCGGGAGGCGAACGGTGAACGGGATCGGCGATTCCGGATCGAACACGCTCAGCACCTGACGCACGAGGCCATCCGCCGCATCGCCGCCGACGGCGTCATTCCATCGATGCAGCCCTACCACGCCATCGATGACGGGCGCTGGGCACAGAAGCGGATCGGGCCCGAGCGGATCAAGACGACGTACGCGTTCCGCAGCCTGCTGGGCGAAGGCGCGCGGCTGGCGTTCGGTAGTGACTGGACGGTGGCGCCCATCGATCCCCTCACCGGTGTGTATGCCGCGGTCACGCGCCGGACCCTCGACGGAGCCAACCCGGACGGTTGGGTGCCGGAGGAGAAGATCGGCGTGGCGGAGGCGATGACGGCGTACACGGCGGATGCCGCCTATGCGGCCCACATGGACGCCGTGCTGGGCGAGCTGTCGCCGGGGAAGTACGCCGACCTGGTCGTGCTGTCCGAGGACATCTTCGCGATCGACCCGGGCGCGATCGCTGACGTGAAGGTCGAGCTGACGATCGTCGAGGGCGTGGTGGTCTATCGGAGGTCGACCTGAGCGCTCGGCTCAGGCCGACATCACGCGGACGCGCAGTTTGGCGGGCAGCTTCTCGCAGGCGTAGCGAACCGTCGTTCGCGACAATCGATCGATGTTCTCGAGCAGGTAGTCGGTCACCCTCTGCGGCTGAGTGCGCGATGCCTCCTTCAGCAACCAGCCGACCGCCTTTTCGACCATGTCATCGCGATCTTCGGCCAGCCGGTCGCAGATGGCGAAGGCGGCGTCGTGGTGATCGCCGCGCCGGGCGTGCTGGACCAGGGCCACTGCGGCGGCACGGCGTCGCCAGCGGTTCCGACTGCGAGTCCACGCGCTCAGCCGATCGACGAGCTGTGGCTCGGCCTCGATCAGATGGGCAAAGAGGTCGCAACAGAGGCAATCGGTCTCGGCCCAGTTGTTCAAGCTGTCGACCCAACCATCGAAATGGCGCCAGTGTCGGCGCTCCAGCAGACGGTGGAACTTGGACAGGATGAGTACCGCAAGCGCGCGCGCTTCCACGATGCCGCTCTCCCAGAGCGCGTCGGCGATCTGGAGCATCTCGTTCATCGCGAGCCCGGCGTCCCGATACTCGCGGGCCGCTTCCGCCGCCAGCCGGCGCACCTCCGACGTCCGCAGGCCCAGCGTCCGGGCTGACTCCTTGAAGAATCGCTGCTGCGAGCGGCGGAACTCCGGGTCCGCGGCCTCCCGCAGCCGCCGCTTGAGTCGCGCCGCTGTATTCTCGATCTTCCTGCCCATGCGAGGTGACCTCTCACCCTGGATGGGACGCGGTACCCGCCGGTCGCGCTCTCTTTCTCATGCTGCCGGCGCGCCCGGGTTTGGGCAAGCCTGGCGGACTCGATGAATCACGAGACGGCGATGGCGCTCGTGCAGGTGCTTCTCCGCGACCTGGCTCCCACGGCCGCGTTCGGTTGGCCCGGCCGTCTGTTCGTGTTCGTGCTGCTGGTCGCCGTCCCGTTTCTCACGCTCCTGCAACCGGACGAGCGGCAGATCGAGCTGCCCCCGCGGCTCACGCTCTACGCCTCCGCCGTGGTCGGAATCTGGTTCCTGGCGGCGATCACGATCGTGGTGCTGGTCGTGGAAGACACTGCGTTCTCGGACATCGGGCTGCACGTCACGGGTGCGGGGACCTTCTTCGGCTGGACGGCGGCGGTCACCGTTGGCACGCTGGCGGGCAACTTCGTCATCAGCCAGACCGCGGCGCGGCTGGGCCTGCGAGAGTCGCGGCTCACCTATCACCTGATGCCTCGTTCCGGCCGTGAGCGCCTGGCCTTTCTCGGCGTGTCGGCCAGCGCCGGGTTCGGCGAGGAGCTGACTTATCACGGTTTCCTGCTGGCCGGTCTCGCCGCCTGGTTGGGCAGCGGCTGGTGGGCGGCGGTGGTCGCGAACCTGGCTTTCGGTATTCTCCACGGCTACCAGGGCCCGGCGGGCGCGATACGCGCGTTCGTCATGGGATACGTGCTCTGTCTCCCCGTGGTCATGGGCGCCGGGCTGTGGCCGGCGGTCGCCGCGCACTTTCTGGTGAACGCCGTGCTCGGTTTCGGGATGTGGAAGTGGATGGTGCCGGTGGAGCAGCGGTTGCCTAACGCGCCCGACTAGAAGGGAACGCCGGCCGAGAGCCTCCTTGCGGCGAAGATGTCAGTGGTAGAGTCGTGCGACCGGCGGAGGCCACAACCCACTTGCGGCACCCTGTGATAATGGAGATCGAGTAGATGCCACTCCTCGGTTTCGCTGTAAGAAGAATACAGGCGGCGTGCTTTGGCGCGCTCCTCGCCGTTGCCACTGCTACGCCGCACGCGGCGGCGCAGGCGCCCGCCCCCCGCACAGGACCGACCGACCCGTCCGAGCTCGAGGCCTTTCTCGACGGGCTGATGGACGCCCACCTGGAAGAGTTCCAGACGGCGGGTGCCGTGGTGTCGGTGGTGAAGGACGGCGAACTCTTCTTTGCCAAAGGGTACGGCTACGCGGACAACGACGCCCGCAAGAAAGTAGATGCCGAGCGGACGCTTTTCCGCATCGGCTCAGTCTCGAAGCTCTTCGTCTGGACCACGGTGATGCAGCTGGTAGAGGACGGAAAGCTCGACCTGGACACGGATATCAACGACTACCTTCGCGACGTTCGCATCCCGGACACCTACCCCGAGGCCATTACGCTGCGGCACCTGATGAGCCACTCGGCGGGTTTCGAGGACTGGATCGTCGGGCTCTTCGGTAAAGACGAGAGCGACGTCCGGCCGCTTGGCGAGATCCTGTCGCAGCAAACGCCGGCGCGGGTCCGACCGCCGGGGGAGGTGTCGTCGTATTCCAACCACGGCACCG
>CAYGAJ010000251.1:0-3713 GCA_964347815.1 uncultured Gemmatimonadota bacterium
CCGGCCTGGTGGCGTGTCTGGGCTCGGGCCTGATCGAGTTCGGCGGCGCCTTCGTCGCCGAGCGGCTCCGCCGCGCGACGCCGCGGGCGGCGCTTCTGTCCACGCTGGCAGGTATCGCCCTCACCTTCATCTCCTTGGGCTTCCTGTTTCGGACGTACGCGCGGCCGATCATCGGGATCACCACGCTCGGCATCATCTTGCTCGTCTACTTCGGCCGCGTTCGCTTCCGTGGTGGCGTGCCCGGCGGCCTGGTGGCGGTGGCGTTGGGCACCATCCTCGCCTGGATCACAGGGGTGGCGCCGGTAGGGGCGGTGGAGGCCGATGCCCGGCTGTGGCTGCCGATCCCTGTGATCGGCGATCTGTTCGCGGCGCTCTCCGGTGGCGGTTGGCTGGCTTATCTGTCGGTGATCGTCCCGATGGGCCTGTTCAACGTCATCGGGTCGCTCCAAAACATCGAATCGGCCGAGGCGGCCGGCGATGCCTACCCGACCCGTCCGTCGCTGGCCGTCAATGGCCTCGGGACTCTCGCGGCCGCCGCGTTCGGCTCCTGCTTTCCAACCACGATCTACATCGGACACCCGGGCTGGAAAGCGCTGGGCGCCCGGGCCGGCTACTCGGTGTTGAACGCCGCCTTCTTCAGCGTCGTGCTGTTCAGCGGCACGCTCTCGCACATCGCCTGGGCCGTGCCGATCGATGCCGGGATGGCGATCGTGCTCTGGATTGGCCTGGTCATCACCGCGCAGGCCTTTCAAGCCACGCCCCGTGAACATGCGCCCGCCGTCGTCGTGGGTCTGCTTCCCGGTGTGGCGGCCTGGGGCGCTATCATGGCGAAGAACGCGCTCCGCGTCGTAGGCTACGGCGCGCCCGGAGGCCCGTCGTTCTCCGAGTCGCTGATCGACGCGTTCCAAAGCAGCGACACCTGGATCCACGGAGCGTTCGCCCTCGAGCAGGGCTTCGTCCTCACCGCGATGCTGCTGTCGGCGGCGACGGTCCGGATCATCGAGCGGCGCTTCGAAGCGGCGGCGCTGTGGGTCGCGGCCACCGGCGTCCTCGCGGTGTTGGGCCTGGTGCACTCCTATCGCTGGACCCCCGGGGACACCGTCATCTCGCTGGCCCCGGCCTGGCCGTGGGCGGCGGCCTACGCTGTCATGGCCGCCTGTCTGTTTGCGGCCCGCTGGGTCACCGAGCCGGTCGCCGACTGAACTGCCGCACTACCGCTGGCGCCGAGGCTTGGTTATGGTGCAAGTGTGGGCGCACGTTTAGATGCCAGGAGAGCCCCGACTATGCCAGGTCGATTACACGCTGTCATGCCCCGTACCCTCTGCCTTCTGGCGCTGCTCGTCGCCGCCGCGCCCGTAACGGCGGCGCTGGCGCAATCGAAGCCGGCGAGCAAGCCAAAAGCCGAGGCGTCGAGCGGCGAGTCACAGACTCCGCGGCTGCCGGCGGCGCTGATGACGCGTGACGCTCCGGTTCAGCCGCTTCCCGCCACCGACGCCGCTGTAGAAGAGTCGCTATCCCTGGCCCGTGCGTCGGAGACCCTTCTGTTTCCCGAGATCGAAGGCGTCGTCAGCCGGCCCCAGGAGGCCGATTCCACTGCCGACGAGTCGCTCGACGTCGCCGATGCGCTGATCGGCGCGATCTTCTTCGCCGTGGCCAGCCTCTGGATCTCCCTGCGTTGAGGCGGCAGCGAGGACGCCGCCGGACCTTGGCACGCTTCAGAGTAACGGGCGCGATCTTCGAGACAGAGCACGCGCGGCACCGCTGAATCCGCCGCCCCGGACACGTGGCGCGCCGTCGTGGCGCGTCCGCCTGATCGCGCGGATCGGTCGCTGGCTGGCGCGGCCCGCAGCCTCTTCACCGGCCGCAGGATCTTCCGCAGCGGCCTCGACATGTTCGTGGTGGGCCTCGGCGTAACCGCCGTAGGCTACTTCCTCGGCGACCGGGTCGCCGGGTGGCTGAGCGCGGGTTAGCTGCTCGCGTCGGGGCAGGGCACCGCTCGCATCCGCCATACGCTGCCCCCGGGATCGTCCGTGCCGCCATCGATCCGCGCCACCCGCGTTCGATCCACCTCGGTCCAGTAGATGATCCGCTTCGGGTAATCATGCTCGGGGCTCTCGAACACCGCCCGTCCGCCGTCCAGCGACGTCAACCGAAAGTCGTCCGGCGACGCTTTGCCGCCCGGATAGGGGCGAAGCAGGATGCCCAAGCTGTCGGCCGCGATCAGCGAGAACTCGAACTGGACGGTGCGGCCGTCCCTGATGTAGCGGGTGGTTCCCAG
Organism: uncultured Gemmatimonadota bacterium; assembly: GCA_964347815.1. Lineage (GTDB taxonomy): Bacteria > Gemmatimonadota > Gemmatimonadetes > Palauibacterales > KS3-K002 > CAYGAJ01. The sequence goes on from CAYGAJ010000251.1 coordinate 2,279, forward strand.
GATGATGTTGGCTGAGGGGTTGGTGTAGTACTCCTCGATCGTGCCCGTGCCGCGACGGCTCTCGAAGCGGCCCTCCCAGCAGCCGCGCAGGAACGCCAGGTCTTCGAGGGTCGGGCTCGCGGACTGGGCCCACGGTGCCGCGGCGGTCACGGGCGCCATCGCATGCTGCTGTGCAATAGCCGCGCCCGGCGTGAACAGCAGTGCGGCCAGGGTGACGACAGCGCGTGATCGCATGGGCAAGCTCCTGAAGAGCGTTTGAGGCTGGTTCAGTCTGAAGAGACGCACGTACGATGACACCGGCGATCAGCGACCGTCAAGCACACCCGCCCGGCCGCGCGTCCTCGCGTCACACAGCTCTTTGTTCGCCGCAACCGCGCTCAGGAGGAGCGCGAGCGCAACGCCTTCTGGAGGTTCCCGGTCAGCCGCCGTGTCAACCGGACCTCGTGCGTCCCTAACGGTAAAGCTCCTTCGAACCCTCTCTTCGCCGGCACGATCGTGACTTGCGTCAGATTTCCCGCCCGGGTGGCAATCACCTGCAAGGTGGTGGTCGATACCCAGCCCCAGCCGGCAGGCGCCGCGTAGTAGCTGACCTGCCGACTGAAGTAGTATTTGCCACCGGAAAGGTATCTGTTCGGGAGACTCTTAACGTACTCGCCGCTGACCGCCGCCGCGCTGTCCGCCACGTATTCGATCTCTACTCGCCACTCCATATTGCGAAGCACCGTCGCGGCGGACCGGGCGACCTCCCGCACGGACGCTTCGGAGCCAAAGCGCTGCGTGACGTCCTAGGGCGCGAATTCCGGCGGCTTCGGGACGCAGGCCAGCGCGAAAAGAGCGGCCGTGAGAGCGATGATGTTGCGCATCGGGCTCACTCCTTCTTTCCCAGCCTCTCAATACCGGGGGTCAACGCTTTCTGAATCGACTCGGTTAGCCGCTGAGTGAGCCTGACCTCTCGTACGCTCAGCGGTACGGAACCTTCAACGTTCGTCTTGCCCGGAAGTATGGTGACCTCCGTCCGGTCCGACACCCGGACGGCCGTCACCTGAAACGTCGTCGTGTAGCTCCAGCCATAATCGGCGGGGATGACGCTGACCGACGTCGCGTCCTTGCTCGTCCGGGTCATGTTGCCGCCGGTGGCGAAATCGTCCGCCGGCAAGCGGCCCTTGAAGTGCTCGCCTCTAATCGTGGTTCGTTCGGATCCCTCGTCTTCCACGCGCACCGCGAACCCCAGCTCGCGCAGCGACCGCTGGGCGGCCTGACCGACTTCGAGCACAGACGCCTCGGTGGTGAAGCGTGTGGTGACCTCTTCCGGCGCGAACTCCGGCGGACGGGGCAGGCAAGCTACGACGATGAGTATGGCGGAGAGAAAGATTATGTGTCGCGACATCTTCGCCTCCTGCTTTTGGCAGCAGATGTCCGAGCACACCCCTGAACT
>CAYGAJ010000252.1:0-3685 GCA_964347815.1 uncultured Gemmatimonadota bacterium
CGCTCGGATCGCGGCTGCGGCCGCCGGGAGCCGTTGCGGCTAACGGTAGGCAAGCTGCTGCTGTTCCCGCAGCACGCCGGCCCGCATCACGTGAGTCAGACTGCGGAACGCCCGCACATCCTCGTTCGGGTTCTCGTCTAGCACGATGAGGTCGGCGATCTTGCCCGCCGCGAGCGTGCCGAAGTCGCTGAGGCGCTTCATGGCGATCGCTCCGTTGCGCGTGGACGTCACCACGATGTCGCGCGCCGGGATTCCGGCGGCCTGCATGGCTTCCATCTCGTTGTAAATCGACGGGCCGTGCAACGTCAGCGGGTTCCCGGCATCGGTCGCGGTAGCGACGGTCACGCCCGCTTCGTGCACGCGGCGCAGGTTCTCGTTCATGACGGCGAGCGACATCCCACCCCGTTCCAGCCGGCGGTAGAAGGCTTCGGGAGAGCGACGCTCCTCGGGCAATAGCGCCTGGAGCTCTGGGGTCTGCTGAAGCTTGGCCCGGGTGCCCGGATCGACGCAGTTGTTAGGGTCGTCGATCTCGGGCGGCACGTTCAGGGCGATGGAGCCTATGGCGCGGGCCCAGAAGCCGCCGACCACGAGGGTCGGAGCGTATACCGCATCGTTCCGCCGAAGCAGCTCGAGAAACTCGTCGTCCACGTGCTGGTCCTGTACGCTGTGGACGAGCAGCTTCGCGCCCGCCTGCAACGCCATCTTCGCTTCCCGCAGCGAGGTGGCGTGCACGATCAGGTCGAGCCCGGCCGCCCGCGCCTCCGCGCCGACTTGCATCAGCCGCGCGTCCAGCTCGTCACGCCGATCCGTCGGCGGCCGCAGGTACCACACCTTGGCTGCCGTCGATCCCATCTCGACCAGCTTGCGAACGCTCGACGAGACCTCTTCGGGCGTGTCCATCGGCAGGAAGGTGTACAGCTCATCGCTCGCCTGAAGCGCGGTGCGCGTCGCGTGGGTGATCAGCGGCCCGGCGGCGCGGACGTGGACGGCGTCGGCGTCGTTCTCGGCGGCCGCGGGCAGGGCGGCGGTCCACGGGTGACCGCCCACGTCGTAGACGGCGGTGATGCCGCTGCACAGGTACGACCGGTACCAACGCTCGGGGTGATCGCGGTTGTAGAGCGACGTTTCCAGATAGGGATAGAGTTCGGGCGCCGAGAGACCGTCGGGCCGCCCGTCGATCCAGCCGGTCTGACTGAAGTGCACGTGCGCGTCCACCAGGCCGGGCGTTATGTAGTGTCCCGATACGTCCACGCGGACGGCGTTCCGCGGGATAGGGCAGTCGGCCGCCGACCCGACACAGGTCAGCCGATCGCCCTCCACCAAGACGACGCCCTGCGGGATCTCAGGGCCGCCCGTCCCATCGATCACCGTGGCGCCCACGAGTGCGGTCGTCTGCGCGCCGCCCGGTGCAGCCAGCCCGAGCGTTAATCCGATCGCCGGGAAAAGGGTCAGCACAGACAGGACTGAGGATCGCAGCATGGCAGCTCCCTCATTGTGGGATCTGTAGGGATGGACTCCATGGGGCGTCAGATCACAAGCTTCGCGGGCAGAAGCTGGCAGCCTGCCGTGACTGGCGCAAGCGAGGCACTTTGGCCCGTGCTAGAATGAGGTCCATGAGGCGGTGCGTTACATGATCGGACTACGGAAGCTCATCGCGGTGCTAGCCCTGTTCGCGCTGGGCGGCCTGATCGTGACTCTGGAGCGGGGCGCCTACGGCGTCAATCCGCGACTCGTGGTAGCCACGCGGGTGCTGCTCCTCCCGCTCGGCATCACCATCGTCGGGCTCGCTCTCGACAGGTACTGGGGGCGGTGGCTCGCGCTCGCCGCCGCCGTCGTCGTGCTTCCTTGGGCTCTCGTCCTGACCTTCGGGCTGCCGGCCGGCGCCCCGCTCACGCAGCAAGGCATCGCCCTGGCTGCAGCCGTCCTGCTCCTCGTGACGCTGCTGGGTCGAGACATGTTTGAGCGCTATGAGGGACAGGCTCCGGCGGACTGGAGCGGGCCCGGAATGGGCGTCGTACGCTGGACCGTCATCCTGAACATCGCCTCGGCCGTGGCGCTCTTCGTCTTCGTGTCCGTCTACCAGTACCGGATCGAGTGGTATGCGGTGTTCCCGGCGGTACTGCTTGTCGGGCTCGTCGTAGGGGTGCTACTCCTTGCCGCGCAGAAGACCGGGGGGCTGCTCCTGGTCGCGCTCAGCTGCGTCCTGTTTGTCCCGGCTGCAGTGCTTTTCGCCTGGAAGGAATCGAGCTACGCCGGCGGGGTGCGAATCTTTGCCCTGAGCTTTCTCCCCGGCATCGTGGCCGGCTGGGTCTGCCTGTTCACCTTCGGCCGGCCCCTCCGGCGGGCGCTACGCTCGGGCTGAAGTGAGAGCGCTGGCGATCCAGAGGGGCTAAACGATTCCGGCGGTCGCGATGTCTAACCTTCCGATGCACGGAACCACTCGACTCGGAGCGCGCATGATTCGACGCCGATCGCTCTCGACCTGTCTGGTGCTGAGTCTGACCTTGGCACACGCTCTGCCGGCGCAGGACGCGGCCCTGCCGCCGCCTGACCTCTCGGACGGCGACAAGCTCTTCGGCCTCTCGCTCATCTGGCAGGAGGCGAACTACAACTTCGCCTTCTTCGACCAGGTGCCGGATCTGGATTGGGACAGCGCCTACCGAGCCTTCGTGCCGCGTGTGCTGGCCACCCAGTCTACCTACGACTACTACCAAGAGCTGAAGCGGTTCGTGGCGCTGCTCGAGGACGGCCACACGTCGGTTTGGCTCAACGCGCCCGCCGGCCAGTTCGAGTCCTACCCGTGGGTCTTGACCCAGAACGTGGAGGGCCAGGTCCTGGTCGAGAACGTGGGTCGCTCGTTGCAGGACGAGATCCCGATTCACTCCGTGGTCGAAACGATAGACGGAGAACCGGCGGCCGAGCGCGCTCTGAGGGAACGAGGACCCTACACGTTCGCCAGCACCGATCACGACCGCGTCGACAGGGTATTGGCGGCGGCGCTGTACGGGCCGCCGGACGGGACGCTGCGGATCACTTACGTCACCCCCGACGGCGAGCGACGCGAGGCGACCCTGAAGCGCGACCGGCGCACCCGAGAGGACGAGTGGGTCCTGCCCACTCGGTCGACGCGCCCACGCTTCGAGTTCCGGTGGTTGGATGACGAGATCGCCTACGTCACGGTCAACACCTTCAACGACGCGGGGGTGGTCGACGATTTCGAGGCGGCGCTCCCGGAGCTGTATCGGGCGAAGGCTCTGGTGTTGGACATCAGGAAGAACGGCGGGGGCAATAGCAACAACGGATACCAGATCGCCGCCTATCTGACCGACGACACGCTACAGACGTCGGCCTGGAAGACCCGCGAGCACGTCGCCGCCTACAAGGCCTGGGGCCGATTCAACGAGCGCTACCAGGACTACAACAGGATGAACGCGTGGCGGGATGGCGGGACGCACGGAGCGGTGCCGCCGGCGGAGGGGCGCCGCCTGATCGTGCCGACCGTGGTGCTACAGGAGCACGCGACGTTCTCCGCGGCCGAGGATTTTCTCGTCGCTATCGAAGCGATTCCCCACATCACGACGGTGGGCCGGCCGAGCGGTGGGAGCACCGGGCAGCCGCTCTCGCTCGAATTGCCGGGCGGTGGACGCGCCAACATCTGCAGCAAGCGAGACACCTATCCGGACGG
>CAYGAJ010000253.1:0-3683 GCA_964347815.1 uncultured Gemmatimonadota bacterium
CAGCGGCCATACGGCTGGTGGGCTAATCTAATCGAGGCTGAGGATCAGCGCTTCATTCTAAGTTGCCGAATCCGTGGGCGGGGGGCAATGAGCGGTAATCGGGTCCCCCGACATACGACAACCTGCCAGCGCTTCACTGGTTTGTGAAACCAGTGAGAGATCGGGACCTCAGTGATTGTGCGGGCTTTCAGGTCACCTTGCCCAAACCTCGCCCGACGGAAGGGGGCGGTCGGTAAGCCTAGCCTGTTAAGGCTACCGCGGATTCACTCACCGGTGCGAGGGAATCGCTCGGCATCAAGCACACCGGACATGATGCTCCGGAGTGTACTGAGAGAGATTGAGCTTTGGCCGTTCGCAAACTTCACGGTCATGCAGGAGATGGGACACCGAGATTTGAGCCTGATTGAACGGGTCTACGGACACCTGCAGAAGGACCGCCAGCGGCTCGCCGTGGTAGAATACCGCGAGGCTACGGTTACCGAACTGAAACAAGCCCGGCGCGCATAACGACACCCATTCTGTCACCGAGAGCTTACTGGATGGCCGAGAAGGTAGGCGCGCCCGGAGGGATTCGAACCCCCAACCCCTGGGTCCGAAGCCCAGTGCTCTGTCCAATTGAGCTACGGGCGCACCAGAGTGTTCGCCGCCAATTTCAGCCAAAGCGGCGCGGGAAGCAAGCGGCTCCCGGATCAGGTGAACGCGCTGATGCCCGTGATGTCTTCGCCCACGATCAGGCCGTGGATGTCGTGGGTGCCCTCATAGGTGTAGACGGACTCGAGGTTGGCCATGTGGCGCATCGACTGGTATTCGGCCAGGATGCCGTTGGCACCCAGCAAGCGCCGCGCCTCGCGCGCCACCTCGCACGCCATGTTGACGTTGTTGCGCTTCGCCATCGACACCTGCGTATGGCGCAGCTCGCCGCGGTCCTTCAGCCGACCCAGCTGGAGAGCCAGCAGCTGGGCTTTGGTGATCTCGGTGAGCATCTCCACCAGTCGGACCTGCTGGATCTGGTAGCCGGCGATGGGCCGGGTGAACTGCACCCGATTCTGAGCGTAGCTCAGGGCCTCGGAGTAGCAGGCCATCGCGGCGCCGACCGCACCCCAGGCGATGCCGTAGCGCGCCTGGTTCAGGCACATCAGGGCGCTCTTCAGCCCGGCCGACCCCGGTAGCAGGTTCGCATCCGGGACCCGCACCTCCTGCAGCGAGATCTCGCTGGTGTCCGACGCCAGCAGCGATAGCTTCCCCTGCTGATCCTTGGCGACGTATCCATCGCGTTCGGCCTCGACGATGAACCCGCGGATCGAACCCGGATCGTCGAGATCGCCGGTCTTCGCCCAGATGACCGCCACATCCGCCATCGAGCCGTTGGTGATCCACATCTTCGTCCCGTTGATCACCCACTCGTCGCCGTCCTTCACGGCTCGGGTGCTCAGCCCGCCCGGGTCGGACCCGTGATCGGGCTCCGTCAGGCCGAAGCACCCGACCGCCGCGCCCGAGGCCAGCTTGGGCAGCCAGTGCTGGCGCTGAGCTTCGCTGCCGAACTCGAAGATCGGGTACATGACCAGCGCGCCCTGAACGCTGGCGAAGGACCGGAGGCCGGAATCGGCCCGCTCCAGCTCCTGCATGATCAGCCCGTACGCCACGTTGTTGAGCTCGGCACACCCGTATTTCTCGGGCAGGTTCGCGCCGAAGATTCCCAGCTCGGCCATCTGCGGAATCAGCTGCTTGGGAAAGCGCTTCTCGATGTAGTGGTGAGCGATCACTGGCATCACCTGGTCATCGACCCAGCCCCGTACGGTGTCCCGCACCGCCCGCTCTTCCTCACTGAGCAGCGTGTCCGTGTCATAGAAGTCTACGCCTGGATAACTCGCCACCTTGGCAACCCTGTTCGTCTGTTCTGAAGCCTCTGGGTATGCTGAAACCCCGACCTGCGAGCGCCGGGAACTTACTCAGAGCGCCGCCGTCAGGTCAAACCTCAGCGCGCCCGGTCTGCTTCAATCGGCCCGATCCGAAGAGTTGGACGGCGCGACGCTACCCCGGGCCCGGTGCAGGCCCAGCACCACGGCAGCGGCGATGCGGCTCGTCAGCACGTAGGTGATCACCAGCATCAGGGCATAAAGGGGCAGCAGCTGTCGCGAGAGACTGACGTCGAGGATGAGGTAGTAGCGGATCAGAACATAGGCGGCCACGAGCAGGCTGGCGGCCACGCCGACCACACGGCCCCAGCGGGCGCCGAGCCGCCTCACGGCCTTGCGGCAGTCGGGGCACCAGAAATACCGGTCCAGATCGCTGGCCGAATAGAGCTTGTGGCAGCTTCGGCACTCCACCTCGGCGTCGCGGAATCGCATCTAAGCCAACCCCTCCACGACCTGCTCTGTGAACTCCGCCGTGGTCGCCTTTCCGCCCAGATCCGGCGTGCGCGTCTCGCCTTGCAGCGCCCGACAGAGCGACGCGCGCACCCGCTCCGCCACGCCGGTTTGACCCAAGTGCTCGAACATCAGGCAACCCGCGAGGATCAGCGCCGACGGATTGGCCACACCCTGCCCGGCGATGTCGGGCGCCGATCCGTGGACCGCCTCGAATAACGCCACGTCCCGCCCGATGTTGGCGCCCGGGGCCAGACCCAATCCTCCGATCAAACCCGACGCTTCGTCGGACAGGATATCGCCGAACATGTTCTCGGTGACGATGACGTCGAACTGATGCGGATTCACGACGAGCTGCATCGCCGTGTTGTCGACGATCCGTTCCTCGTACTCGATCCGGCCCTCATAGTCTTTGGCGACGGCCCGACCCACATCCAGAAACAGGCCCTGCGTGCACTTCAGGATGTTCGCCTTGTGAACCAGGGTCACCTTCTTCCGTTGGTGGGTCACCGCATAGTCAAACGCGTAGCGTGCGATCCGCTCGGCGCCGAAGCGTGTCACGATCATCACCGATTCCGCCGCCGCCTGCGGATCGTTCTCCATTCCGATGAAATGCTCGACACCGACGTACAGACCCTCCGTGTTCTCACGGATCACGACCAGGTCTACATCCTCGTAACGCCCACCTTTCACCAGGCTGCGTGCCGGGCGCACGTTGGCGTAGAGGTCGAACATCTTCCTCAAGGCGACGTTGATCGACCGGAACCCCTCGCCGACCGGCGTGGTGAGCGGGCCTTTGAGCGCCACGCGATTGCGGCGAATCGAATCGACGGTCGGGTGCGGCAACAGTCCCTGCCCCGCGTTGAGCGCACTCAGGCCGGCGATCTGCCAGTCCCAGTCGACCTCGGCACCCGCCGCCTCGAAGACACGGACGGCGGACCGGACGATCTCAGGTCCGATTCCGTCGCCGGGTATCAAGGTGATTTGCGCGCCCATTCTTCTCACACGCCCCACTCTCAAGTCCCGGCCGCCTCAGGGACTGACGGTCTCGGCAAACGCTTGAGCCAAGCCGGCCAACGCGCCCGTCGAATTCGGTGCGCCTGAGCCGCCGCGAACCGAACCGGACCAGAGCACGTTCCCCGCCCGGGTGTCGAGCAGCACGGTGAGAAGCTGGAGCTGGCCTGCGGTGACGCTGTCCCCCGCCTCGTAGACGATCTCGAGCGGCCAGACGGCGTAGCGTGAATCGAACAGCGCCGCCATCATTCGCAGCTCTCCGTAGAGGGGGTCGCCAACGTGGCGCAACCGCGTGCCTTTGCG
>CAYGAJ010000254.1:0-3668 GCA_964347815.1 uncultured Gemmatimonadota bacterium
CACCGGCGAGGGGCACGGCTGATGCCGGAGCGCCCCCCCGACCCGGAGCTGGAGGCCTCCACCAATCACTGGATGTGGTGGGGTGTGGTGCTGTTCGCCCTGTTCGTGCTGGCATTTCCCGCCTACCGGCTGTACGAACCGGAGGGGCGGGAGGAGGCCCGGGAGCAGAACCTGGCGAGCCTTGCCGAAACCGGCGCCGAGCTGTACGAACTGCAGTGCGCCGCTTGCCACGGCAGCGGGGACCAGGTCTCCTTCGCGCCGGTGCTCGATTCCAAAGAGTTCCTCGGGTCGGTGAGTGACGACCAGATCGAGTCGCTTACCGCAGTCGGGGTGCCCGGGTCGCAGATGGCGGCCTATTCCCTGGACTACGGCGGTCCTCTGACCAGCGAGCAGATCAGGGCGATCGCCGTGTACCTGCGCTCCTTGGAGGAAGCAGCGCCGCAGGTGCCCGACTGGCGGAATCCCGGCACCACCACTACCCCTCCTGCAGGGGACGGCGAGGTTGCAGATGGGGCAGGCATCTATGCCCAGCAGTGCGCCGCCTGCCACGGCGCCGACCTGGCAGGAGGCATCGGCCCCGCGCTCGGTGCCGGCTCGGAAGCGACGACCTCCTCCGACGAGGAGCTGACCGCGGTCATCGCCGCCGGCCAGGGCGCCATGCCCGGCTTCCAAGACTCGCTCACCACCGAGGAGATTGCCGCCCTGGTCGGCTACCTGCGCGAGGTCCAGCAGGGCGGTTGAGGCCGGCAGAGTCGACCGCTAGCTGTCGGCCTCGGCGACCTGCTCTCCGGACTCGTCGGGCGACTCCTCGCTCTTGATTGGCAGGAGCGCTCCCACGGCACGAAACGGCACCGTGGTGATCTGCACCAGCCCCAGTCCCACGGCCTTGGGGAGGCGGTGCAGCTTCGGCCCACCGACGAAACCGCGGCGGGCGAAGTAGATCCACAGGCCCAGCGCCACCGCCGCCATCACCCCCAGCAAGGTCAGGAAGCCCCATCGCGAGGCCGAGCCGGGGAGGTTGGTCACGTTCATACCCCACAGGCCGGCGATGAGAGACAGCGGCAGCAGCACTGCGGCGAAGACGGTGAGCACCTTCATCACCTCGTTGGTGCGCTCGGCGACGGCGCTCCGATAGGACTCCAGCACGATGCCCAGCAACCCGCGGGCGGCGTCCAGCGATTCCACCAGGCGGAAGTGGTGGTCGTAGGCGTCGGAGAACGCCCGCCGGCCCCGCTGGTCGATGAATGGTGAGCTGACCCCGGCGAGATCTCGCAGCACGTCGCGTTGCGGGCCGAGGATGCGGCGCAGCACGATCACGTCGCGACGCAAGACCTGTACTTCGGGTATCACCGTCGGATCGGCGGTGATGGAGCGATCCTCGAGGACCTCGATGCGCTCGTCGAGGGCGTCGATGAGGGGCAGATAGCGCCGAGTGCTCGCCTCCGCGATCCTCGCCATGAGCACCGCCGGGCCCTCTACAGCGGTTTCCGGGGTCGGCGCCACGTGCTCCACTACCCACTCCAGTCCGGGGAGGGGTTCGGCGTGGAAGGTCACCAGATAGCGAGTCCCCAGGAACAGGTCCAGCTCACTCGTGGAGAGACGCTCCGCCTGGGCACCGAGGGCGTGTAGCACCGCGAACAGATAGTCGTCGTACTCGTCGGCCTTCGGGAAGAGGACCGAGTCGATGACGTCCTGGAGCGCCAGGGCATCGAAACCCAGGACGCCGCCGATCTCCCGCACTTCTTCTGCCGTCGGAGCGGTCACGTCGAGCCAGATCCAGCCTCCGGCTTCCAGGCGCTGGACCAGCTCTTCAGGGGGGCAAGGCTGCAGCGTGGCGCCGCCGGGTGGGACATGGAAGAGACGTCGCATGAGGGTTGATTATGGCCGTCATCGCGCCGCGGCGCCGGTCGCGGTCGAGGCCCCATCGCCGGGGCCTCCACGCACGGCGAGTCCGCCTGTAAGCCGGATTCTGTACCCCCCTATTTCGGGACTTGGGATGATGCGCCGAAAGTGGCCTCTACCAGGGGAATCACCATTTCGGCGCCGCTCCAAGTGCACCGAGCCTGAGGATCGGTAGGGCTTGTGATGTCAGGTGTCTGTCGGCGGGGCTGAAAGCCTCTGGTTCGGGCCCGGTGTCGGCGCGACCCTGGTTGCCGGAGGTCTTAGATGCGCGGTGTTGGGGTTCTGGTGTCGCTGGTCGTGCTGATCGCTGGAGCATGTGGAGGCGGTGAGACCGACACCGCGGTGTCTGGCACAACCGGCACGGCTTCTGCTACCGCCGGGGAGCCGGTTACTGCCTTCGTGAATGTCACGTTGGTGTCCATGACCGCCGATGTCGTGGGGCCCGATCAGACGGTGGTCGTGGCAGGCGACCGCATCGTCGACATCGGTCCCTCTCGAGAGGTCGACGTGCCCGCCAGTGCGGCGGTTGTCGACGGCCGGGGCGCCTACCTCATGCCGGGTCTGGCCGATATGCACGTCCACCTGGATGACGTGTGGCCTGTCCCAATACTCGACCTATTCCTAGCCAATGGCGTGACCACGGTTCGCAACTTGCACGCCCGGGATCCCTCGGTCTTGGCGTGGCGAGATTCGATCGCCGCCGGGAGCCTCCGTGGCCCGATGATCTTCACTGCGGGACCGACGATCTACGAAGATGCCGAGGATCTCGGCGCGGTGGTCGCGACACAGCTGGATCAGGGCTACGACTTCATCAAGCTGTACTCGTTCCTCAGTCAAGAGGGATTCGGAGAGGCGATGGCAGCGGTTCGGGAACGCGGGGGATATGCCGTCGGCCATGTGCCGTTCGCGGTGGGGCTCGATGGGGTTGTCGCCGAGGGCATGAACGAGATCGCCCACATTGACGAGCTGGCCCTCGAGCTCATCGAATTCGATCGCACCGCTGACCTCGGCGTCGACGAGTGGTTCCCCTACATCTTCGAGCGCCTCGACGCCGAACTGCAGTCTCCCAACGTGAACGAACTGCTCGAAGCGCGTACCGTCCGGGTCGTAGCCATCCTCGGTGGGACCGGGGTCCCGGTGGTCACGACGGCCGTGGTCAGCGATGTGATCGTCGAGAAGTTGCTGCGGTCGGATGCCTTCCTGGCGCGACCGGAATCGAAGTTCTTGCCTTCGGCCTACGTGACCGCGTTCCAGGCTGGTGCGGAGAAGCACCAGGTGCAGTTCGCCGGACACGAAGACAAAGCGGCGGTCAACCGCGACGTCGTGGTGATGCTGCTCGAAGCGCTTCAAAAGGGAGGCGTGCCACTGCTGCTCGGCACCGACGCCGGTACGGGCTCTTTGGGTATCGTCCCCGGATTCACGATCCACCGGGAACTCGCCATCCTCACCGACAACGGGCTCACACCATACGAGGCAATCCGGACCGGCACCGTCAATGCGTCCGCCGCCATCGCGGCGATGACGGGGAACGACGACTTCGGCACCGTCGAGGTCGGCAAGCGCGCCGACCTCCTGCTGGTCGGAGCCAACCCGCTCGAAGACGTAGCCCACATCGAGACCCAGCTTCGCGGCGTCATGGCAGCCGGTACCTGGTACACCCAAGCCGAGCTGCGCGAGATGATCGCCTACGACCCGTGAAGGCTCACCGCCCGCCGCGCCGGCCGCTCTTCACTCGAGGTGCGCCTCTTTGTGTCTCCATGTCCATT
>CAYGAJ010000255.1:0-3663 GCA_964347815.1 uncultured Gemmatimonadota bacterium
CCACCTTCTCGAACTCGTCGCAGTAATACGTCTTGACGAAGTGGCTTCCCAACTCCGCGGCGATCCGGCAGCAGAGCGCCAGATAGCGAGCGTCGCGCTTCTCCAGCTCCTTGCCGACGGCGGTGACCGCCAGCACGGGGACCCCAAACTCCACGGCCTCGTCGACCAGCCGGGCCAGGTTCGACAGCGTTTGGTGCTCGTAGCGGCTTCCGACAAAAATCGACAGCGCCACCGCGCTGACGTTCAGCCGCACCGCGTCACGGACCGAAGTCGTGATCGTCTCGTTCGCCAGATCGCCACCCACCACCGAGGACCCTCCCGAGACACGGAGGACGACCGGCACGTCGGCCGCGGCGTCGATACAATTGCGGAGCACACCGCGGGTCAGCATGATCGCGTCGGCAAGCGGCAGCAACGGCCTCACCGTCGCCCCGGGATCCTCCAACCGGTGCGTCGGCCCCAGAAAGTACCCGTGGTCCAACGCCAACATCACCGTCCGGCCGTCCGCCGGTTTGATGACCCGGCCCAACCGGTTCTCGAGACCCCAGTCCATCAAGAAACCCTCCGCGAGCTGTTCGGCGAACCCCTCCGATTCAACATCATGATCCCCGGTCGGGGTGGGGTCAAGCCGAAGTCGGCCTCGCTGGTGGGCCGGCGCCCGCCGCTCTACCTTTGCGACCAGCAAGCGGCGGCCGCGGCGGAAGCAGCCGAAACTCGGGGCAATCCGTGAGCATCGGAAAGAAGGCGGTGAGGATGAGCGATCACTCCATCCGTGGCCGTTGGGCCCTCGTGACCGGGGCGTCCAGCGGCCTGGGCGTCGATTTCGCCCGCGAGCTCGGCCGGCGCGGGTGTCACACCGTTCTGGTGGCCCGGCGCGAGGAGCGGCTACGCGCGCTGGCGGAAGAACTTCAGCGCAACCATCGAATCTCCACCGAGGTCATCCCGATGGACCTCGCAGCTCCGGATGCCCCCGCCCAGCTCCACCGCGAAATCAGCCGGCTCGGCCACCCCACCGACGTGCTGGTCAACAACGCCGGTGTCGGCGCCCATGGTGACTTTCTGGACTGCCCCTGGGAGCGCGATCTGATGATGTTGCAGCTCGACATCGTCGCACTCGTACACCTCACCAAGCTCTTCGCCCGCGACATGGTCGAGCGCGGCTTCGGACGCATCCTCCACGTCGCATCGCTCGCCGCATATCAGCCGGTACCGAGCTACGCCGTTTACGGAGCAGCCAAAAGCTTCGTTCTCAACTTCGGCGAGGCGCTGAATCACGAGCTTCGCGGGAGCGGCGTCACCTGCACCGTAGTTTCCCCAGGCGTCACACACACCGAATTCCAACAGACCGCCGGACACGATTACACCAGCTTCATGCGCCGATTCGGGATGCAGAGCCCCCAGGTCGCGCGCATCGGGATCGAGGCTATGCTCCGGCGACGCAGCAGCGTGGTCGCAGGGTGGCCCAACGCGCTGCTCGCCTGGTCGGTTCGCCTCACGCCGCGCCGCCTGGCGACGGCAACGGCCGACTACTTCATGCGGGGTGGGCGAAAGTAAGGGCTCGGCCACAACCGGACCGAGCCCCAGGCGACCTGGCGGCAGACTGACTGGAGCAGGCCGGGACCCCTTCGAGCCCAGCTCTAAGCTAGTTTGGCGTCAAGCTCGAACTTGACGTTGCCTTTCAGCGCGTTCGAGACCGGGCAGTTCTCTTTCGCGGTCTCCGCCGCCTTGGCGAACCCGGCCTGATCCAGACCCGAAACCTGCCCGCGCACTTCGAGCCGCATGCGAGTGATCTTCGGGCCACCGTCCAGCATCTCCAGTGTACAATGGGCGGTGGTCGTGATGCTCTCCGCCGGCGTGCCCGCGCGCTCCAGAGCAGCCGACAGGGCCATGCTCAGACAGCCGGCATGCGCGGCGGCGATCAACTCCTCCGGATTCGTGCCTTTCGACCCCTCGAAACGGGTCGGAAAAGAATACTCTCCCTTGAACGCTCCCGAACCAGCGCTGAACTCGCCGCGCCCGTTCTTGAGCCCACCTGTCCAGGTTGCGTTGGCTTTGCTCGTCGGCATGTGGACCTGTCTCCCCTCTGCAGTCGCTGGGACGGTCGCCCCCGCCGGGGCCAGCCCGGCGACGTGCAACCCGTCCTGTGGTCGGCGCAATCTAAGACCGCTCGACCATCTGAGCACGCCCAGTATCGATACCCGGCCCCGCCGACGTCACCGGACCCTGGCTCGGGTCTCAACCCTTCGAAGACGGCTCAGCCAACGGTTCAGGCAGTGCAGATTGTCCGCCTCGCTCAACGACTTCGGTCATTCCGACCACCGAGACCGTTGCGTGCCGGCCACCGGCCCAGAGCAGGCCCGGAGCGCGCAACAGCATGGTGCGTAGTGACTTACGCCAACGGGGCCTCCGCGGCTTGCTATTTGCAAACGCCAGCTCGTGTTGGCGCCCCCCTGCCAGCCGCAAAACAGCGAGGGAATCGGTGCGACGGGTCGATCTTGCTGACAGATCCATACAAGCCTACGCGAGCCTGATCGGTCAGGAGGCGGTCCGCAAAATCGAGGAGCTGGCCGCCCCGCTCCGGGGTGCCCGAGTGCTCCATATTAATGCGACGGCCAGCGGGGGCGGTGTGGCCGAGCTGCTTTCTACGCTCGTCCCGCTCCAGCGCGGGCTTGGACTCGAAGCCGAGTGGTACGTCCTTGCCGGATGCGAGTCCTTTTTCGACCTCACCAAGAAGCTGCACAACGGCCTCCAGGGAATGGATATCGATTTGGCGCCAGGCCACCGCGGCCTCTACCTATCCACCCTGGAGACGAACACCGGCGTCTTCTCGCGCGAATGGGACTTTGTGGTCGTGCACGACCCTCAGCCGGCGGGCCTGGTTGGGCTGCTGGATGGGCGCCGAACGGGCCACTGGATCTGGCGCTGCCACATCGATACGTCAACACCCGGTGAGGCCGCGTTGCAGTTCGTCACGCCGTTCGTATCGGGATTCGAAGTGGCGGTCTTCACGCTGCCGGCTTACGTGACGCCACGGCTGAGCCCCGGCCGCACGGAGTTCGTTTATCCGTCGATCGATCCGCTCACGCCAAAGAACCAGGCGCTCTCCCACACCCTGTCGAAGGAGATCCTAGCCGGTCGATTCGGGATCGACAGCGATCGGCCCCTGATGACTCAAGTCTCGCGCTACGATCCCTGGAAGGACCCGCTCGGTGTGATCGATGCTTATCGTTTGGTCAAAAGCCGGATGCCGGATGTCCAACTCGCCCTGGTCGGCAACCTGGCCGACGACGACCCGGAGGGTCGAGAGTACCACGCCCAGGCCGTTGAACATGCCGGCGACGACCCTGACATCTTCGTGCTCAGCACGCTCGACCGTCTGAGCCGAGACCCTCTGACACACGCTCTGGAAGTCAACGCCTTTCAGAGCGGAAGCGATGTCGTCGTGCAGAAATCGACACGCGAAGGCTTCGGCCTGGTGGTGGCCGAGGCGATGTGGAAGTACGCACCCGTGGTCGGGGGACGGGCCGGTGGGATCGTCGAGCAGATCGAGGACGGCGTGAGTGGCTATCTGGTCTCGAGCACGCAGGAGTGCGCCGACCGCGTCGAGGGTTTGCTCAACGATCCGGAGCTGCGGCGGCAGATTGGCCTGCAGGCCCGGGAGTC
>CAYGAJ010000256.1:0-3642 GCA_964347815.1 uncultured Gemmatimonadota bacterium
GAGGTGGCCGCCCAACTCGCCACCTGGCTGCGCTGACCGCACGCGTGTCCTGTGACTACGCCTTGCAAACCCTCGGTCCCGTGGCGAGGATTCTCGAGGAGGCTGAGTGGGGCACTGCGCCGCCGAGACGGCGGAAGCTCGGCGCCGGGTTCCGTTGGTGCGGGCGGTGGGACTCGAACCCACATCGGGCTTGCGTCCACCAGATCCCAAGTCTGGCGCCTGTCTGATCTGGAAGGCTCCCTGCCGCCAGGCAGGCGCGATGGGGCCACGCCCACCAGTTCGCCTCTCGAGCTCGCTTGCCTTGCGAACCGGCTGAGAGTTGCACGATGCTCCCGCGGCGTCACTGGACCTCCGCCGGGTTGTACCGCTTGGTGGGACCATGCCGGCGCCGGCGCCGGCACCGTGGTGACTGGTCCAGCCCCGACCGGTCCGGGTGTGCATTGACGGGTTGTGGGATCGGTTGATACGATTGATGGCGGTTGGGACGCGGACTGGTCGTGCCGCGGCCTTTCCGGAGGCGCACGTGGGCATCGGGGGAACCTCCTCACTCCGGCCGGTCACTGCAATCGTGTGTTGGCTGGTATTGCTGGGCCTATTCCCCACCGCTGCTGCGGTGGAGGCCACGGACGAGGGGTCGACCATCCGAGCCTCGGTTCGAAGCGACGGCAGTCAGTTCGAGGGATCCAGCAACGAGCCGAGCCTGTCGTCGGATGGTTGGCATGTCGCCTTCTCGACCTTCGAGCCGGAGCTGTTCGGTGGCAAGACGCAGATCTACTCGCGGAACTTGGCCTTGGGGGTTCTCGAGTTGGTCAGCGTCTCCTCGGACGGCGTCAAGGCGGATGGACACAGCTCTGGGGCGGCTCTCTCGGCGGACGGCCGGTATGTGGCATTCGAGTCGACGGCGTTCAATCTGGTCCCCGGCCTGGGGTTCTCTCCGCACGTCTATGTGAGGGACCGCGCCTCGGGGATCACGGAGCTCGTGAGCAGACCCCCCGACGGACATCCGAATGGAACCAGCCGGGCGCCCGACATCTCCGCCGATGGACGCTATGTCGCTTTTGTCTCGAACGCGTCGAATCTGGTGCCGGGAGACACCAATGATCGACGGGACGTATTCGTTCGAGATCGTGTCGCCAGCCATGTAGAGCGGGTCAGCGTCGCCAGCGGCGGCGCTCAGGCAAGCGGAAACAGCTGGGAGCCGGCCATCTCCGCCGATGGACGCTATGTGGCCTTCACCTCCGAGGCGTTCAATCTCGTTCCCGGTGACACCAACGGCGAGCGTGATGTCTTCGTTCACGACCGCTATACGCATGAGACGACACGAGTGAGCCTCTCTCCTGAAGGGCTCCAGATGGACGGGGAGAGCTCATATCCTGCCCTATCTGCGACCGGCCGATACGTGGCGTTCCAGAGCTACACCGCCGGCTGGCCGTCCGGGCACATGTATGTCTATGCGTTCGACCGGGAAACGGGACGAAGTGAGCGGGTCGATGTTGCTTCCGACGGCACCGAAGGCAGCGGCGGCTGGCACCCGTCGATCAGCGGTGACGGCCGTTTCGTGGCGTTCAAGTCGAATGACTCGACGCTGGTTGGTGGGGATACCAACAACTGGATTGACGTCTTCTTGCGGGACCGGCTGCTGCGGGCCACGACCCGGGTGAGTGTGCCTGACGATCCGGCGCGGCTGGGACACGAGGCCAATCACGCCAGCCTGGATCCCGAGGTCGGCGGGGATGGGCGGCACGTCGCGTTCACGTCGTTTGCCGACAACCTGGTGGACGCGGACACGAACGACCGCACGGACGTGTTCGTTCGTATCCGGTCGGATGTGGGGCGTGCACCGGAGTGGTATGTGGCTTTGGGGGATTCGTACTCTTCCGGGGTAGGGGCTGGTAGTTACTTCTGGCCGACGGCTCGTGAGGACGTCAACGAATGTCACCGGTCCCGTCGTGCTTATTCCCAGCTGATTCTCACCGTAGAGCCGCGATTCCGTGCCCTGCAAGGGAGCGGAGATTCCGGAGCTGACGTCGCCTCATGAGCGGTGGACGGGGGAGGGGGAGCAGTTCGCCGCATTGACTGAGTCGACCAGGCTGGTCACTATCACCATCGGCGGCAACGACGCCTGGTTCGCTCCCCTGCTGAAGATTTGCCTCGCGCTACCCGACTGCCACGACCTGGTCGTGGGGTTCTTTGGTGGTGGAACCGATCCGGTTGCGCAGCAGATCAACAGTCTCTACCCCGAGCTACACAACGCATTCATCGAGATCCGGAGCCGGGCCCCCAATGCGTCGGTGTGGGTGCTCCCCTACCCGAGCATCTTCAATGGGGACACCTGTGTTAGGGCTGCGGGATTTTCCACCGCCGAACAGGAGTGGCTGATGGCGCTTGGCGACCAGCTCAACGGTGTCATCGAAGAAGCCGCCAAATCGGCTGGGGTGCATTTCGCCGCCTCCGTCGCCGTTGGATTCACCGGCCACGAAGTCTGCAGCGCGGTTCCCTGGGTCAACGGAATCTCTTGGCCGGTGGTGCACTCGTTCCATCCGAACGCCTCAGGTCATCGCCAAATCGCCACACTCCTCGTCCAGGGCGGCATCGTGGACCTGCCTGGCAACCCGGGCGCCGACACCACCGTCACCGGACCCGGCGACACGTCGCAGCCTCCCGTCACTTTGGGGTCTCCCGTCGACATCGGCGAGATCGTCTCCTTCGTTGAGGACACGATCCGGCCGGGAAGGTGGCTCGCCTTCGAGGTGCCTCACCTCCAGCCGTTGGCCTGGTATGACGTCTTCTTCTATTCGCAGCCGCTGCAGCTGGATCCCATTCAGGCGGACGCCGCAGGCACGCTACACGTTGAATTCCAGATCCCCGACGACGCTGAGCCGGGACTCCATGTGGTGACGATCGTGGGTCCCCACCCGGACGAGGGAACCGCGGTTCGAGTGGGATCGGTCACCGTCGTTCCGGAGATCTCGATGGAGCGCCTCGCCGGACCGACCAGATACGAAACGGCGGTCGAGATCTCCCAAGCCCACTTCCCGTCGGGGGCGGCCACCGTCTTGGTGGCGACCGGAGAGGCCTTCCCAGATGCACTGGCGGGATCGGTCGCAGCCGCACAACACACGGCGCCGGTGCTGCTGGTCCGCCACAACCTGATCCCAGACGCCACCGCCGCCGAGCTGACCCGGCTCGCCCCGGACCGGATCGTGGTGTTGGGCGGCCCTGGAGCCATCTCCGACGATGTCGCCATCCAGCTGGCGGCCTTCACCGACGGGCCCGTCACTCGTCTCGCCGGACCGACCCGGTATGAGACCGCAGCAGCCATAGCCGATGCGGTCTTCCCCTCCGATGTGCCACCCGACGGCCAGGTGTACGCCGCCACTGGGGAGAACTTCCCCGACGCCCTCGCTGGATCCGTCATGGCCGGACTGAGGGGAGCTCCGGTCCTGCTCGTCCCGACCGCCTCGGCGGTTCCCAGCGCGATCCTCCAGCAGATGGGGCGCCTCACCCCAGCCCAACTCATCGTGCTCGGAGGAACCGGCGCAGTCTCCCAACAGGTCGTCGACGAGCTCCTCGCTGCTGCCCGCTGAGGTTGTGGGGGGTGGATCGGTTCGCCACCGCTGCCGCCATCTCCGAGGACATGTA
>CAYGAJ010000257.1:0-3598 GCA_964347815.1 uncultured Gemmatimonadota bacterium
CCTCCCACAACCGGCCCTCGATCACCTGCCGGTGCACGTCCTCGATCAGCGCATGACACTCGGTGCAGGTCCCCACCACGTTCCGCTCGTGGATGCTGGAACGCGGATCGGTGTGCGGCAGAATGAAGTGCGACGTATGGCACGACGTGCACACCGCGGTGACCGCCAGGCCCTGTCTGAACAGACCCGCGCCGTGGATCGACTCCGAGTAGTTCTCGAGGATCCGATCCTGCGGGATGTTGCGCTCCCGTGATACCGGCGTTCCCTCGTGGTGACACTCACCACACAAGAACGGGATGTTGAAGACATTGGTCGGCGACTTGGGGTCGCGATGGCCGCGGATGTCGTGCGTCCCATGGCAGTCTGAACAGTACGGTGCCAGCGGATCGCCTCTCGCCGCCGCCTGCCCGTGCAACGATTGCGCGTGCTGCCTCGATTGACGGCTGTGACAGGCCGAGCAGTCAGCCTTCGGCGGATCCTCGGGGTGGGGGAACGTCAACCCGCGATGGCATCCGGTGCAGTCGATCCCGGCCTGACCGTGCAGCGAATTGTCATGAGCTTCGCGCGTGACTACATACCGCGACGGCTCCGCCTTGCCAGAGAACAGCGCCGCGTTCTCGTGGCACATGAGGCAGAGGTCGTTGCCTTGAGCCGCCACCACCCGCGGTGACGACGCCGTCGCCAGGGCCAGACCGACAATCGCCGCCAGGCGCACCCGCTTCACCGCGCGTCGAGTCTTTCCTGGCCCGAAGAGCGGGACGCGCCGCTCAGTCGATCCTGTATTGAAGCCCAACTCTATGTCCTCGGCATTCACGGAACTGCCCTGCCCATCAAGACCCGTCCCGTGGCCCTCTCGCTTGCGGTCGAGCGTGCTGACGGGCCCAAACGCGGCCGGCCCGCTCATGCAGCATCCGGCCACCAGCCTCTGGAGCGGCAAGACATGTGCCTCCGCCCGGAACGTGCTAAGGCAATGATATATCGAAAGTTAGAACGAGATGCGGTGACGGCGGCAATCTGCAGCCCGGGACAATCTGCCCCGGAACAGACCGGCTCTTTCGCCCGCGAGCCCCCTCAGGGCTAATGCCAGGCGTTGTTCTCTGTAAACGTTCTCCGTTTCGATTAATCCGACTAACCGCGCTTCCGGCTCAGCCGCGCCAGGCGCAAGGCGTTACCGGTCACGCCCAGCGACGCGCCCATGTCGCCCACGAGGACGGCAGTGATCAGACTGACCCAGCCAGCCGGGACACCGGCGGCGAGTGAGAGCTTGATGCCGATGGACGCGGCGATGTTCTGACGAATGACCGAGCCGCTTCGCCGGGCGAGATGGAAGAGGTAGGGCAGGCAGCCGAGGTCGTCGGCCATGACCGCCACATCAGCGGTCTCGAGGGCGATGTCACTGGCCGCGGCGCCCATGGCGATCCCGATGCTGGCGGCGGCGAGGGCCGGTGCGTCGTTGACGCCGTCGCCGACCATGGCCACGCGGCCGAACCGGGTCTCGAGTTCCCGGACTTTCTCCACTTTCTCGTCGGGGAGCAGGCTGGCGTGGTACTCGTCGACCCCGAGGGACTCGGCCACGGATCGCGCCGTGGCCTCGTGGTCACCAGTCAGCATGATGATGCGCTCGATGCCGAGCTGGCGAAGGCGCGCGATCGCCTCGCGGCTCTCGATGCGCTCGCGGTCGGCCACGGCAAGCAGCGCCAGCACGACGCCGCCGTCGCCGAGGCAGACCGGAGTCTGACCGGCGGCGGCGAGGCGCTCGAGCTGGGAGCCCCAACGCTCCAACCCGTCGGCGAACAGCTCGGGTCGGCCCAGCTGATAGATCTCACCGTTCAGGCGGGCGCGGACACCGCGGCCGGGCAGCTCTTCGAACTCGGTCACCTGCGGGAGGTGGCGAACCTGCAGTGCCGCCGCGCGTCGCGAGACGGCCGCGGCGATGGGGTGATCCGAGCGCTGGGCCAGGGCGGCCGCGATCTCGAGCGTTTCGCGCGCGGAGGGTCCGGCTTGCGCGGTGACGATGTCGACGACTTCGAGCTGGCCGGTGGTCAGGGTTCCCGTCTTGTCGAAGGCCACGGCCCGGACCGAGGCCAGCGCCTCGAGATGAACGCCCCCCTTGATCAGCACGCCGTTGCGAGCGGCGCTGGTGATAGCGCTCACCACCGCCACCGGCGTCGAGATCACCAGGGCGCAGGGGCATGAGATCACCAGCAGTGTGAGGCCCCGGACGAACCAGGTTGAAAACGAGGCTCCCAGGACGAGCGGAGGGATCACCATCAACGCGACGGCGAGCCCGGTCACCGTGGGCGTGTAGTAGCGGGCAAACCTTTCGACGAAGCGTTCGCTGGGCGCGCGCGACGCCTCGGCTTCCTCGACCAGGTGGATGATGTGCGCGAGTGTGGTATCACCGGCGCGCTTCGCCGCCTCGACCTCCAGGTAACCCTCGCGGTTCATCGAGCCTGCGTAGACGTAATCCGCGGCGAGCTTGGGCACCGGCACCGACTCGCCGGTGATCGGGCTCTGGTCGACGGATGAGGCGCCCTCGGTCACCCTGCCGTCGATCGGGATCTTCTCACCGGGCATGACGAGGACCGTGTCGCCCAGCTCGACCCGATCCACCGACACCGTCATCGCCTCTCCATCGCGCCGCACCCGAGCTGTGGCCGGCGTCAGGTCGAGAAGCTTCTCGATCGATCGGCGCGCCCGATCGACGGAGTAGACCTCGAGCAGCTCGGCGATCCCGAACAGGAAGGCGATGCTCGCTGCCTCGAAGAACTCTCCCACCAACAGCGCGCCGAAGATGGCAACCGTCATCAGGAAGTTCATGTCGAGGCGCACGATCCGCGCGGCCCTCAAGCCCTTGGAGAAGAAGTTGAGGCCGCCGACCAGCGCGGCGAGCGTCAGCAGCAGGCCGGCGACATCCAACGTCCACGGCTCTGCCACGAGCACGGGGCTCAGCCCCAGCAGGCGGACCGCGAGAGCGAAGCCGATCCCCACTCCCGACGCATAGCTCCGGACAGCGGCCCGGCTCGCCCACACGCCGACGCCCGACACCCGTCGTCGCTCGCGCGGCTGTCCGTCGCGCTTCACCGCGTATCCGAGAGCGCGGACGGCGCCGACGATCGCCTCCACGTCCGTGCGCTCCGGGTCGAACTCGACGTGGACGTCCTTGGAGACGATGCGCGGATCAACCCGTCGCACGCCCTGGAGACCGTTCAGACTATCGGAGATCCGTCGCGCGCAGGTCACGCAGTCCATGTCGGGAACGGCGAACACCAGCTCGCTGGCCGCGCCCGCTTTCGTCTCCTGTGTGCCGCTCACTTCAGCTCCTCTCTGACGTGCTCGAGCCCGAGATCGAACAGGCCGGCCACATGGGCGTCGTCGAGCGAATAGTAGGTGAGTTTGCCGTCGCGGCGGTGGCGGACGAGGCGCATCTGTCGCAGCTGTCGCAAGTGGTGCGAGACGGCGGAGGGGCTGGCGCCGACGGCGGCGGCCAGATCGGCCACGCACAGCTCGCGCCCGGCCAGCGCCTGGACGATGTGGAGCCGTGTGGGGTTGGCGAGGATCTGGAAGGTGTCGGCGATGAGGGTGAGCTCATCGTCGC
>CAYGAJ010000258.1:0-3581 GCA_964347815.1 uncultured Gemmatimonadota bacterium
CACTCCTGTGGGTTGGTGGTGGGCGACGCCTACTGCTGGGGCCACAACGATCGCGGCCAGTTGGGTGACAGCACCAGCACGGATCGGCCGGCGCCCGTGGCGGTGGTCGGGGGGCTGAGCTTTGCCGAGCTCAGCGCGGGCGGGTCTCACACCTGCGGCGTGACGGGCGGAGGTCAGGCCTACTGCTGGGGCCGCAACGATCGCGGCCAGCTGGGCGACAGCACGACGGTCGATCGGATCGAACCGACCGCCGTCGTCGGAGGCCACACCTTCACCACGGTCAGCGCCGGCGACGCGCACAGTTGCGGTGTGACCGTCGCTGGAGAGGCGCTGTGCTGGGGCGGGAACGGTCAGGGTGAGCTGGGCGACGGATCGAACACCGATCGGTCGGCGCCCACGGCCGTGTCGTTGGGGCTGAACTTCAGCGCGGTGTCGGCGGGCCTCAGCTACAGCTGCGGTGTGGTGGTGGGCGAGACGGCGTACTGCTGGGGCGCGAACGCGTCGGGCCAGCTCGGGGACGGAAGCGCGATACCGTCCAACCAGCCGAAGCGTGTGACCGGCGCCGAGAATTTCGTGAGCGTGACCGCGGGCGGCACACATACCTGCGCGGCGACGAGTGTACCGCTCGCCTTCTGCTGGGGTCGCGGTACCGCGGGCCAGTTGGGGTCGGGTCCGGTCGCCAACCCGCCCGGCTTCGTCAACACCCCGCTGCGGGTCTCTCGGCAGCAGTAGCGACGGCCAGAGCTGCGCGCGGCCGTTCTAGCGGTCGCGTGGGCTCAGGAGATGTCGATCTCGACCCAGAGCGGGCGGTGGTCGGACAGGTGGTGTTTGACGTGCCGGTTGAAGAGACCGATCGCCCGGCTCTTCGGCAGCTCCGCCGTCAATTTCTTCCACAGCGGTGGGAAGACGGCGTTGTCGAAGTCGAAGACGCCGATGTTTCTGACACGATCGCCGACGCCGCCCGGCGCGAAGGCCATTTGGTCATAGGTGCGGTCGTTGCCGAGATTCGAGCCGCCGGTGCGGCTCACGTAGTCCACCGGCTTCCAGCCGAAGTCGATCAGCGCTCGATAGGTGGCCTCACGCTCGTTCATCGTCGGCACGTTCATGTCGCCGAGCAGGATGATGCGCCGGTCATAGGTCGTGGTCTTGTTCACACGACCGGCCGCCCAACGAGCCAGCGCGTGAATCTCCAACACGCGCCGCGCGTATTTCTTCCTCAGCTTCTCGCTCTGTGAGTTCTGGAACGCGCCGAAATACAGGTGGCAGTTGACCAGCGTGAAGTGGATCGCCCCCACCTCGAACGAACCGATGAACGGGTTGCGATCGAACGGCTCGAACTTGAAGTCCCTGAACGTCTGGACGTGCTCGACTCTGTTGCGATCGCGCCAGCTCACGCTGACCGTGCGTTTGGGGTAGTATCGGGGAAGCAGCGCCAGTTCGCCGACCAGGTTCGTGGGGCGCACCTTCGATTTTCGAAAGACGTACACCAGGCGCTCGCTGTTCCCCGCCGTGTCGGTCATCCGGTAGTCGAATCTGCGCCCCATGTGGGCCATCACCTGCAAGAACGCTTTGAAATTGTCGTTCACTTCCTGAACGGCGATCAGGTCGAACCGCTTGAGGATGTGTGCGATCAACTCCAGGGCGGCGGGCCGACGCCTTTGTGCCCCGAGGTTCGCGATGTTCCAGGTGGCCAGCAACAGATTTCGCCGCGAGCTCGTCGGCACCTCGCGCTTCTTGAAATGGCGTGTGATGCGTCCCTTTTCCGTTGCGGCCCGGTAGTTGTAGGCCGGCTCGGGGCTCTTGAATGGGGGCAAGTCGCACCTCCGATGATGGTCGTCGAGACGATGCACGATACGGTAAGGACGGGCGATAGAAGAGGCAACGGCCTGAGCGCCGACGGCCTGTTGCGTGGGCACCACATGCGCGCGGCGGTCCAGCCGTTCACGTCTCCGCGCGAACCCCGGCTTCGATCGCGCCGGGCGGCGCGACGTCTTCGTAAGTGCGTGGTGGTCCTGACAGCTACGGGGTCCTGATTCGGCTACGCTCGCGCACCTTGACCGGTCGCCGGTTGCCAAAGGGATTGGCACCCGCCTTGCTCCCATCGAACGCAGTTCCCTGTCCCGCCAGAGTCGTCAACCCCCGACGGACGGATCGCATGGGCAAGCGGTCGTACAGGTTAGCAAGTTCACTGGCCCTTCTGGCGCTGGCGAGCGCTTGCGGAGACGGTGCGCTGACAGAGCCACAGTCGATGGCGCTCGAGGTCGCGAAGCGGGACGTGCTGGCGCACCGGGTCTCCTTCACGGTCCGGGTGATCAACTGGGATGGCAGCGTCCCGATCGAGTACCGGGCGACGGCCTGCGCCCCGGCCGGCGACTTTTACATGTGTGTGGGCCCGTTCTTGGAATCGTCGGTAACGGCGGAGCGCTTCATCCAGCCGGTCGCCTGGAGCGATGACCAGTGCGGCGTACTGGTCGTCTTCCAGGCCAGCCTGCCAAACGGAGCAGAGGAACAGGTCTCTCACATCACCTGCTCCCAGCGGAAGCGGCCTCCCCCACGCCGTTGAGAACGCCCAGTCGCGATCCGATGGATCGCGACTGGGCCCGGAGGGAGCCGGTCGCCCCGCGGCTGTCTACACGAGAATCCTGTGGTGAGCTAAGCAGAGTCCGAGACGGCGGCCCGCGCCGCGGCGAGCTGCGCCTCGACCGACGTCCGGGCTGTGCCCCCCGCCACGCGTCTGGCTTCGATCGCTCGCTCGTAGGCTTCTGACGCTCCGGCGCCGGAAACGGCGCGTAGCGCGTCCGGCAGGCCCGGGTGCAGCGCGGCCGCCCGGCGCGTATCGATCTCGAGAATCGAGACGCCCGCCGACTCGGCCTCACGCACCAGCGCGCCGACCGCGGCGTGCGCCTCTCGGAAGGTTACACCGGCGCGTGCCAACTCATCGGCCACATCCACGGCCAGCATCGATGCATCCAAGGCAGCGGCCAGCGCGGTGCCGCGAACCTCGAGGGTCTCGACGGCGCCGGCGAACGGCGGCAAAAGCAGCCGCAGCGTGTCGTGGCAAGAAAAGATGATGGTCTTGTCTTCCTGCAGATCCTTGTTGTAGCCGGTCGGGTTGGCCTTGAGCAGCGCGAGCGCCGCCGTCGCGTCGCCCAGCAGGCGGGCACTCTGCCCGCGCGCCAGCTCGGCGATATCCGGGTTGCGTTTCTGCGGCATGAAGCTGGAACCGGTGCTGTACGCCTCCGAGAAGCGGACGAAGCCGAACTCGGCGCTCGAAAAAAGGATCAGGTCCTCGGCCAGCCGCGACAGGTGCGCGCCGCTAAGCCCGGCGGCGAAGGCGAACTCGGCCACGAAGTCGCGGTCCGAAACGGCGTCCATGCTGTTGGGCGCGACCGCCGCGAAGCCCAACCGCTCTCGAATCAGCTCCCGATCCACGGCGAAGCCCGACCCGGCGACGGCGCCGGCACCCAGCGGCAGGACCGACGCGCGCCGCCTGACCTCGGCCCAGCGTTCCCGGTCGCGCTGCAGGGGCCAGAAGTGCGAGAGGAAGAAGTGAGCGAGTCGGATCGGCTGGGCGCGCTGCA
>CAYGAJ010000259.1:0-3536 GCA_964347815.1 uncultured Gemmatimonadota bacterium
GCCAGGATCGCACTCATCACCAGGTTGACCATCCCATCGCCGCCGGCGGCGACAAACTCCCGCTCACCACGCTCCAGAGCTTCCGCGACGGTCTCCTCGACCATCGCCTCGCTCTCGGCCACCGTAAGCGTGTAGTCGCCGATCCGCTCGCGTACCCGCGGCTCGATGCGGCGCCATCGGACCAACGCCGTGCCGCCTCCTGCCTTCGGGTTCAGAATGACGATCATCGCCAGCGCTCCTATCGTGGATCTATATCTGCTCGCGCATGGGTCGCCGGGTCATCGCGATCCGGTAAACGATCAACAACGCGGCCACCGACGGCCACCAGTCCGGCTTCAGCGCCGTGGCCATCGCAGCCGTAACGAGAACGAACGTGTCGACGACAGGCGCGATGGCACGGTGCGCCTCCCGTTCGTCGGTCACTCGATGAAGTCGAAGCTGGGCCAGAATCGACGAGCCGCATCCGGCAGCCAGGAACGCCAGCGCGATCCCGTGCCCGGCCGCAAAGCCACGGCCAGCTAGCGCGCCGTACACAACGACCGCCGCGCTCGCGACACAAAGCACAGCGAACACGTCGCTCACCATCGCCGCTCGACGCACGCCCACCACGGCGGGAAGTGTTCGATATCCCGTGGCGCGATCGGCGGAGAGGTCCTTATAGTAGCCGGCCAATACGAAGTTGGCGTAGCCGAAGAAGACAGAGCCCAGGACGGCCACGACCTCGGCCGACCCGGACAAGGCAACACCAGCCGCGCCGGCGCCCGACACATACCCGATCAAGGCCAACAGCGCCACGATCCACGCGTTGTAGAACGGCCCAGCCCAGGGGCGTCGTTTGAACGGTGTGTAGGTGGCCAGCCCGACGACGGCGACTGCCGCCAGCGGCATGTTGAGAGGGTGATGCAGCGCCAGCACCACCCCGATCACCGTCAGACCGATCAAACTGACGCCGAGCACGTCCTTGCGGCGGATCTCACCTCGCACCAGCGGCCGGTAAGGCGCGGACAGCGCATCCGTATCCATCTGGAAGCAGTCGGTGAGCGCCTGACCGAACCCGTATGAGAGGAAGAACGCCGTCGCGAGGACCAGCGTCGTCCAGAGCGGCCCGGACGGCGCCAGCGCCAGCCCGACGATCCCCGTGATTCCAGATACGAAGAGCAGGTACGGCCGCATCGTCACCACATAGGCACGCATGAAGTCCAGGCTGGCGATCCGGTGCGGCGCGCCTCGTGGCCGGGCGGTCGACCGGGCTCGCGAGGGAGAACTCCATGTCAATGCGACAACTCCGAATGCCGTTCTGCACAGCGCCCGCGTGCTCCAGTACATGATCACCACGCCCCTTCCGATATCAGACCGGCGCGCCGCTGACTCTCCTCGCGCTCGATGAGGCGACGCCGCCACCGTTCTCGATTTCGCAGGCCAAGCCGAGCCAGCGCCGGATAGCTGAGGGCCAGCACCGCCGGAGCGAAGCCGACCAGACGCGCCAGCCAGCCGCGAGCGCGCGGCACCATGACCTCGGCCCGCGGCCTCCGCAGAGTTCCGACGATCGCCGCCGCCACCTCGTCGGCATCGAGAGGTTCAGACGTAAACGAGAGTGCCGAACCTTCGCGCTCTGCCTCAGCGCGGAGCTGCGGCGTGTCCACGGAGTCGGGCGAAACTACGGAAACGGTCAGCGGCGTTCCGCGCAGCTCCAACGCCAGCGACTGGCAAAAGCCCCGCACCGCGAACTTCGTCGCTGAGTAGACCGCTTCACCGGGCATCGGCACGATCCCGCCCAGCGAGGCGACATGGACGAAGTGCCCTCCAGCGGCACGCCGGAAGTACGGGAGAAGCGCCCGGGTTGTGTGAATCGTG
Source organism: uncultured Gemmatimonadota bacterium (assembly GCA_964347815.1). Classification (GTDB taxonomy): domain Bacteria; phylum Gemmatimonadota; class Gemmatimonadetes; order Palauibacterales; family KS3-K002; genus CAYGAJ01. The sequence continues at coordinate 1,855 of CAYGAJ010000259.1, forward strand.
CCCAGCAGATTGGTCTCCACCAGCCGCCGAACCGAATCGATTGAGAGTCTGTCCAACGGTCCCGGGTCCACCACGCCCGCGCAGTTAACCAGAGCATCGATGCGGCCAAAGGCCATCAGTGAACCGTCGATCAGCTCATCGACCGAGTCCGGGTCGGCCGCGTCGACAGGGATCGCCGTGACGGGGTACCCGGCGGCGGCGAACTGCGCGCGTTGCGCCTCCAGTGCCGTGTCATTCACATCAGCCAGGACCAGCCTCGCACCTTCGCCGGCAAGACGTCGCGCCGTAGCTGCGCCGATGCCGCTCGCCGAGCCAACGATCACGATCACGCCATCTCGAATCTGTGCGGGACGTGGTGTCTCCGTCCCCTTCCACAACTTCCACCCGCACCACACCGCCAGGGCGCCGGCGCCGACGCAGAGCAGGTTCAAGAACAGCTGGAAAAGGCCCTCCGGGGTGACGGGATAGTAGGTCCCACGAACCCCGTAAAACGTCGTGTCGAGGGCACCCAGATAGAGGGCCATCGCCCCAGCGACCACCAGCAAAAACGGCCCGGATCGTCGGTTCGTCAGCAGGCAAAACCCGCACGAGAAGAGCACGGCGCTGAAGATCGCATCGGCCAGCGGAAAGGCCGACTCGAAGCCGCGCACGACGAGGTCGGCCTGACCGAGATCGACCGCGCCCGAGAAGTAGAGGGACCAGTAGAGCACGACCAGCGCCCCGCCGACGAGTGTAAGCCACCCCATGAGCTGTCTCGTCTTCATCTTTATGTCTCTGCCGTTCAACGTCATCGGATTCGTATTGCCGTTAACAGACAACGAGTCGTCGATTCGCGAGGAATATGCGGAAACGCAGTCAAGGCGAAGTCAAACGTCTTCCGGAAGATTCGGGGGCTCGCTTGTCTGCCGCTTGACGGCGCCTCTTGAAGTTGGCGGGCAGAAGGACACGGATATCCGCTCTGGTTTAGAGATACGAGCGGAGGCGGCGAAGACAGAGAAAGGAAGCGCACGTGAGCAAACCGAAGCTGCAGATCATCGTCCTTTTCCAGAACCTCGGCGATCAGCAGGCGTACTACGCTCGCTCGCCAGCGCCGCCGTTGTCGGGGATTCTGGTGGCCGGCCAGACACCCGACATCGTCGACGTCGAGGTCGTTCACGAGATGGTGCGGCCCATCGATTACGAGACCGATGCCGATTTCATCGCGCTGAGCTTCATGGATTTCTGCGCCCCTCACGCCTACGAGGTCGCGGCGCGGTTCCGGCGACAGGGCAGGATCGTAGTGGCCGGGGGCAAGTACCCGTCAACCTTCCCGCAGCTCGTACAACCCCACTTCGACTCCGTGGTCGTGGGCGAGTCGGAGCACGTCTGGCCTCGGGTGGTGGAGGATCTGGTGAGTGGAGGGTTGAAGAAGCGCTATGATGCGCCGTTCGCGCCGAGCCTCGAGAACATCCCACCACCCCGTTACGACCTGGTCGAGCCGGCATTCGCCGTTCCGATGGTGACCGAAGCGACCCGCGGCTGTCCTTTCGCCTGCACCTACTGCCAGCTCAACATCCAAACGAAGCCGTACCGCGTGCGGCCGATCGAGGATGTGATCGCCGATCTGACCGCCACAGCGAAGCTGCCGTTTCACAAGCGCAAGATGGCGATGATCTACGACAACAACCTGGGCGGCGACATGC
>CAYGAJ010000260.1:0-3526 GCA_964347815.1 uncultured Gemmatimonadota bacterium
CGCTTGGCTTTTCGACGATCCGGCGCATCACTCCACGCTCGTCGGTGACGATGACACCGAAGCGCTGATAATCCTCGACTTCCTTGGCCCAGATGAAGCCGTCCGCCTCGGGTTGCGCTGTGATGACCGACAGATCAGCGTCGAATAGCGTGTCCACGAAAATGATCAGCAGCGGCCCACTCACATGCGGCTGCGCAAGTTTGATCGCCCCCGCCGTGCCGTCCTGGACCGCCTGCTCCACGAAGACCGCCGGCACCTCGAAATGGGCGCGCACATGGTCTTCGACCTGCTCCTTCAGGTGCCCCGTAATGAATATCAGGCGATCGACGCTCAGCCGATCCAGCACGTCTTCCACGACGTAGTCGAGTACCGCCTTGCCCGCGACTTGCAGAAGCGGCTTGGGGACGGTGTGTGTGTGGGGCCGGAGCCGCGTCCCCTTGCCTGCCAGCGGGATCACTACTTCCACGTACGCACTCCTTTCATCTCCGGATTCAGCCCAGGCTTCCGGGCACTAAACTACGCCGTTTCCGCGATCCGCAAAGGCTGGCACGCGGCTCGACCGATCTTGCACAACGGCCGGCGGTGCTGCATGATCAAGACCAGTCAAGAGGGGCGGCGGCTGGGGAGTCGATGCTGAACGGTATCTGGAGAAGCCTGACGACCAATTCCGCGCAAACGCGAGAGGGCGCCGAAGACCCGCGTCTACGTGGCCGCACCTACCTTGTCCCCTTCGCGACCGTCTGGGACGAAATCCTCAGCATGATCGAGTCGCACCCTCGCTGGAAGCTGATCCGCGCCGATGAGGGCAAAGGCCTGATCCACGCCGAAGCCCGGACTCTCATCTTCCGCTTGGTGGACGACGTCCGATTCAAGTTGAAGCTCGACCAGAACGCGCTCACGCGAGTCGACATGTGGTCGGCGTCCAGGGTCGGCCGCGGGGATCTCGGCGCCAACGCGCGACGGATCGGCCGCTTCTATCGCGATCTTGACCGGCGCCTGGGTGTGTAGGTCGAAAGGAGAGACCCGCCGCGCTCTCAGTCGACGCCCGCCGCCGCCCGTGCCCGCACTTCCTCCACTCCGACCGGGTGCGGCCGAAGCTCTTCCCCTTCGCTCCGTGCGACGAACGCCGCGCAGGTGAGATCTCCCGTCACGTTCACGGCGGTGCGGCACATGTCGAGTATACGGTCCACCCCGAGGATCAGTGCGATGCCCGTCTCGGGCACGCCGGCCTGGGTAAGCACGACCGTCAGGATGATGATGCCTGCCGAGGGGACGCCGGCCGCTCCGATCGAGGCCAAGGTTGCCGTCAGCACGACCATGAGCTGCGCCGTCCAGGTGAGATCGATGCCCATGACCTGGGCGATGAACATGGTGGCCACGCCCTGATAGAGGGCGGTACCGTCCATGTTGATGGTCGCGCCGAGAGGCAGAACGAAACTGGCGATCTCATCGCTGACGCCGAGGTCCTCCTCCGCCGCCTCGATCGTGACCGGAAGCGTCGCGTTGGAACTGGAGGTCGAGAACGCGATGATCGGGACTTTGCGAATGCGTTTGAAGAAGGTGATCGGGTTGAAGTGGGCCAGAAAACGCATCGCCAGTGGGTACGTGCCAAACACATGGATCACGAGGCCCAGTACCACCGTCAGCATGTAGAGGAAGAGGCTCGTCAAGAGATCGATGCCCGCCTGAGCCACGACGGCCGCCAGTAAGGCGAAGACGGCGTACGGCGCCAGACGCATCACCCAGTCCACCAGGATCATCGCGACATCGTTCACACCGTTGAAGAAACTGAGCACGGTGTCGCGCCGCTGCGTCTCGATGAGCGACAGGGCGGCCCCAAACAGAATCGAGAAGAGGATGATCGGCAGCATGTCGCCGTTCGCCATCGCCTCGATCGGGTTCCGCGGAATGAGGTTGATCAGCACCTCACCGATGCCGGGCGCTCGCTGCGCCAGCTCGATCTTCTCGGTCGTCGCGCCGGCGTAGCTCTCCAATAGCTGGCTGGTCGTCGCCGGGTCCACGCGGCTGCCGGGCCGGATGATATTGCTCAGGAGAAGTCCGATGCTGATCGCGATCGTGGTCGTCGCCAGATAGAAGGCGATCGTCTTGCCGCCGATTCGACCCAGCCGCGTGATGTCTCCCAGACTGGCCGTGCCGACGATCAGGCTCGCCATCACCAGCGGGATCACGATCATCATGATCAGCCGGATCCAGGCCGTGCCGATCGGCTCGATCCGCTGGAGGAGGTCACGTAACGGCTCCAGGCCGAGCAGATTCGCCGCCATGCCCGCGACGACACCGGCGAGAAGTCCGATGCCGATCTTGTTATGAAGGGCCATCGCTCTCCTGACTCGAAATTCGTTTTGTGGGCGCACCGACCTCCGCGATAGTGGCCCAAGATACGACCCCGCCCCAAACGGCGACAGCCCGTCTGGCCCGGCCTCGCGGCCCAAGCTAGCTTTCGCCGCATGAGCAGGGCGACGCTCGCGACTCTCGTCTGTGTAACCTGGATCGTCGGGTGTGGACCTGACCGCGGCCCGTCCGCTGAAGCGGGCGGAGAGCCGGGCGCATTATCCGAGCTGGGCGGCGCCACGCCCACCATCACGACAGAATACAACACCAGCCTGCATTTTATCCCGATCGAAGGCGGGAGCGGTCAGGGCCTCAGCCTCCAGTTTGCCAACACGGCCAGTTCGGCCACGCTGAGTCGTCGATACGCAGGCTGGCTGCTCAGCGGCTCACGCTGGCGCAGCGTGCTCGACCTCGCCGATGAGGATGAGCCCGTTCGTGAGCCCTGGCGACTGCTTCCCGCCGATTCGCTACGTATGACCGTAACCGCCGACGGCGATACCGACGCCCTGCTGTTGGGGTCCGGCCCGGTGCGATACGCCCTCGAGTTCGGCAACCTGCTGGATGCCTGGGAGGACCGGGCCGGCACCTGGCACGAGATCCGTGAGGCCACCTGGACGCAGCAAGGACGTCGCGCCAGAGGGATTCTCGTGCTCCATCGATTCGCGGTCCCCAGGCCTCAGCTCCCAGCCGTCTTCGGCCCCTACGAGCGCGCCATACTTCACTCCGCCGACGGCGCCATCCTCGTCCTCTTCTCGACGCGCGAACCCGAGGTTTACGGCGATGCCTTCGCCTGGATGTACGCCGATGGGCTGACGCGTCGATGGACGGCGGTGGAGACCCGCACCGTAGAGGTGGTCAACTCGTCTCAACTTCGCCGCAACGTGCCGATCCGAACCTGGTTCCGCATCCCCGAACCCGATATCCGGGGTGAGTTCAGCGCGATCGAGCGCCAGTACAACGAGCTGACTGTGGCCAGCGGGCCCAAGCCGTACAACTCGCTTCAACGAGTCAGGGGCTGGATCGAATTCGCAGGCGAGCGCCGAACCGTGGAGGGACTGCTGGAGCAAGGCGAGCGCTGAGCGCTCAGGCCTCGAAGCGTTCGATCTTCCGTAACGCCACTCGCAGCGGGAACACCGTCGCCCCGGCGCACAGCAGCAGCGCGGCTGCGCCTCCC
>CAYGAJ010000261.1:0-3512 GCA_964347815.1 uncultured Gemmatimonadota bacterium
GAGTGTCAGGCCAGCCGCCGACAGGGAAGTGAAGTCGCACTCGACCTGTCCGGAGTGAGCTTCGTCGACCGGCGCGGTCTGGAGACGCTCAGGCGTCTTCGATCGGGCGGGCTCCTTATGGTGAACGTTCCGCCGCTGGTGGCGGAGTCGTTGAACGAGGATTGAGCTTCATTCCCGCCCCCGCCTTGGAACAAGCCTCAGGCCAGCGTCGTTGCTTAACGTGCCAACCTTCACAGTCTGATGAAGCGGTCCGGCATGACGCCCATGGCCCGCGGCGAGGCCCCAATATTTCGTAGAACCTCCAAAATGTTGGAGATCGACGCCCTCCACGGGCACCCGCCGGGCCACCCCCTGTCGACGTAACACGAAGCGCCGCAAAGAGTTGTCGGGCTGACCCCCGGCTCCATCGCCGCTGGCCCGATTCTTCCCCTTCTCTCCCCTCTACCAAAGTCGACCACGCCGCTTAATCGCCCGACGATCTCCTTCCTTGCCGCGGGCGGTGGTCCGGGTGGGAGGGGGGCCGCGGGAAAAACGACAGAGGTCGCAGATGAAAGCCCCAACCATCGCCGCGCTTGCGGTGGCACCCCGCGAGCGCGACTCGGCCGCAGAGCGCAAGGCCGCCGCCTTCGAGCGCGAGGCGCTCCCGCACCTGAATGCCGTCTACCGATTCGCCCTCAGCCTGGCCGCCGACGCGGCCTACGCCGAGGATCTGGCCCAGGAGACGCTGTTGAACGCCTTTCGCTCCTGGCATCGTTACCGGCCCGGCACGAACATCCGGGCCTGGCTCTTCACGATCCTTCGCAACCTGGCGATCAGCAACCATCGCCGGACCCGCCACCACGTCCACCCCTGTGACTTCAGCGAGTTAGAGGGTACGCTGACGATGTTGGAATCAAGTGACGGCGATGTCGAACGCCGAACCCTCAACCGCGTCACCGCCGAACGGGTACTCTCCGCCATGCAGATCCTGTCCGCCGACTTCAGAGAGGCGCTGGTCCTGCGTGATGTGGAAGGGCTGAGCTACAACGAGGTCGCTGACATCACGGGCGTATCGGTTGGCACGGTCAAGTCGCGCCTGTTCCGAGCGCGAGGAGCATGAGCGACCGGCCCAAGCGATATCAGATCCTCTTCGCGGAGTTCAAGCGCCGGCGAGTCTTCAGGGTCCTTGCCGTTTACGGAGCCGCGGCCTTCGCGGTGATGCAGGCGGCGGACATCGCCTTCCCGCGCTTCGGACTCCCGGATTGGACCGTCACCTTCGTCGTGGCGCTGCTGGCGATCGGACTCCCCATCGCCGCTGTGCTCGCCTGGGCGTTCGAGCTGACTCCCGAAGGCGTGAGGAAGGCCGACCCGGCGGCGGCGGGCGAGCTGGAGGCGATCGTCGCCCAGCCGGCGAGGCGGCGCTGGCCGGCCGGCGTCTTCGCGCTCGCCGGGGTCGCTCTGCTGGCGCTCGGTGGCTGGTGGGTCTACCGCGACGCTGGGTCCGGTGGCACCGACGTCGCCGAGTGGCCGCCGACGCGATCGATCGCCGTGCTGCCCTTCGCCAACATGAGTGGCGATCCGGAGAACGAGTACTTCAGCGACGGCATTACGGATGACATCATCACACACCTGTCCAAGCTGGCCGACCTCAAAGTCATCTCACGTACATCGGCGATGCGGTACAAGGAGAGCGAAAAGAGCCTGCGCCAGATCGCCACGGAACTGGGCGTCGCGAGTATCCTCGAAGGTGGCGTCCAGCGCTCCGGTGACCGCGTGCGCATCAATGCTCAGCTCATCGACGCTGCGACCGACGAACACCTTTGGGCTGAACAGTACAATCGCGAATTGACCGACGTCTTCGAGATCCAGACCGATGTCGCGCTTCATATCGCGGGCGCCCTGCAAGCGCAACTCTCCCCTGAAGAGAGAGGGCGCGTCGAGAGGAGGCCCACGGAGAACCTGGAGGCCTACAACCTTTACCTTCAGGGGCGCTACTTCTGGAACAAGCGGACGCCGGACGGACTACAGACGGCCATCCAGTACTTCGAGTGGGCGATCGAGCTCGACCCTGACTACGCGCCGGCATGGGTGGGCCTGGCCGATTCTTACTCCATAATCGCCAGCTGGGGATACCTGTCGCCGGGAGAGACATACGATAAAGCGAAATCTGCAGCGCTTAAGGCACTGGAGATCGACGAGACGCTGGGTGAGGCGCACATCGCCCTCGCCCAAATTCTGGAAAACTTCGAATTCGACAAGCAGCGGGCCCAGGCTGAATACCTGCGGGGACTCGCTCTCAGCCCCGGGTACGCCACGGGGCATCAGTGGTACGGCAACCAGCTGCTCTCTCTCGGCCGGCACGATGAATCCCTTCGAGAGTTCGAGCGGGCTCTCGAGCTCGATCCGCTCTCGCTCATCATCAACTTGAGCCTGGGCGCGGCTCTTCGAGTGGCCGGGGAACACGAACGCTCAATACGGCAGTTGCGAAAGGCACAACAGCTGGATCCGAGCTTTGCCGGGCCATATCAGGAAATCGGCTTCACCTACGAAGACATGGGCGCGTTCGAGGATGCCATCGGCGCCTACCAGCGTGCGCTGGACCTGTCGGACCAGCGCATCGGGATCGGCGAGCTCGGGCACATCTATGGCGTGATGGGCCGATCGGAAGAAGCCCTCCAGATGCTGCGTCAATTGGAAGAGCAGGCGAAGACGCGTTACGTGTCGCCGATCGAATTCGCCATCATCTACGCCGGGCTCGGCGAGCTGGACGTCGCATTCGAGTGGATCGAGCGCGGCCTGCAGGAGCGGGACGCCACCTTGCTCGGGCGCCTCGACACGCCCGGACTCGCCGAGCTGCGCCTGCACCCCAGGTACCTCCAGCTATTGAGGCGGTTGGGGCTCCGCGAGTGACGAACTGTTTCGGTAGACGGTAGACGGTAGACGGTGGATGGTAGGTGTACCAGCGGGCTAATGCGTGTTGATGGTCTGTTGACGGATGGCCTCTAGCCTGTCGCTACTTCAAAGCGCCGAGGAGCCAGCCTGTTCTTTACTGCTGCAGCTGATGCTTGACTTTGTGACGGATTTCGTCCAGCTGGAGGTCTACCAAGAAGCGAGAGAGGTGTCGCGGCGGATCTTCGACGCGTCGAAAAGTTTTCCGCCGGAGGAGCGCTATTGCCTCGTCGATCAGTTAAGACGAGCATCGAGGTCGATAGGAGCACAGATCGCCGAGGCGTGGGGAAAGCGGCAGTATCCGCGCCACTTGCGGGTTAAGTTGAGCGATGCAGACGCAGAACAGCTTGAGACCAGGCACTGGCTCGAGGTCGCTGTCGACTGCGGATACCTGACCTCAGCGGATGCCGAACAGCTGGCTCGTGGGCTCGAGAGGATAGGTCGGAGGCTCAACGTGATGATGCAGAAAGCGGGGCAATTCCAGACGCACTCTTAACGCCGTTACCGTCTACCGTCTACCGTCTACCGAAAATGCGCCTGACAGGATTCGAACCTGTGACCTTCGGCTCCGGAGGCCGACGCTC
>CAYGAJ010000262.1:0-3507 GCA_964347815.1 uncultured Gemmatimonadota bacterium
TCTCGAACACCTCCAGCACGGAGGCCTCGCGGCCGGTCCCGACGTTGAGGAGGCGCCCGTCTCCCTTGGCGGCGGCGCGCACGAAGGCGTCGGCCACGTCCTCCACGTACACGAAGTCGCGGGTCTGAATCCCCGATCCGTAGATGACCGGGGGACGGCCGTCGAGCAGGGCGCGGCAGAAGATGGCCACCACCCCGGCTTCCCCGTGCGGGTCTTGGCGAGGGCCGTAGACGTTGGTCAACGCCAGCAACGCATAGTCCAGCCCGTACGCGTGCCGGTAATAGTGGAAGTAATCCTCGACGACCTTCTTGGAGACACCGTAAGGAGACTCCGGCCGCTTGCGGTACGACTCACGGGCAGGCAGCTTGACCTCGCTGCCGTAGATGGCCCCGCCCGACGAGGCGAACACCACTCGCTGCGCCCCGGCGCGTCGGGCAGACTCCAGCACGTTGATCGAGCCGAGGATGTTGATGTCCGCGTCGAGCAGCGGCTGTTCCACCGAGGCAGGCACCGCCGCCTGCGCCGCCAAGTGAAAGACGACGTCGGGACGGAAGCGCTCGGCGGCGGCGATGAGCTCGGGAGCGCGCACGTCGAGCTGATGGAAACGGACGCTGCCGCGTGAGCGAGCCGCGGCCAGGTGGTCGACATGGCCGTGGGAGAGATCATCGATCGCCAGCACCTCCCACCGCTCGTCGACCAGACGGTCGACGAGGTGCGAGCCGACGAACCCGGCTCCGCCGGTCACCAGCGCCTTGCCCCTCATGGCGGAGGAGAGAAGGTCACGGCGCGCTCTCCAAGGACCGTTCCCGGCGCCACCCGCACCCCGCCGCGCAGCTCGCAGTCCGGTCCCACCTTGCATCTCTCCCCTACTAGGGAGTAGTCGACCACCGTCGTTCCGCTCGCGATCTCGGCATCCCATCCCACCACCGCCCGGGAAACCGTGGCACCCGAGCGGATGCGGGCACCCCCCAGGATCACCGCCTCCTCCACGGTCGCCTCCTCCTCGACGCAGGCTCCGGGCTCGAGCCAAGCCCAGCCGCCACTGCGACGGCCCCGCAACTCCCCCGCGCCCGCAGCAGAGGAAGGCCGGTGAAGTCGGCTCGCCCCGGAGATGACATGCTCGTGGGCGGCGAGGTACTGCTCCGGAGTCCCAATGTCCATCCATACGCCTGCGACGATGGTGGCCGCGAGGCGGCCCTCGGCGACGAGGGACGGAAACACTGCGCGTTCGAACGACAGGCGCCCCCGCGGCCACGCCGCCAAGGCGGGGCGTCGCAGCAGGTAGATGCCGGCGCTGATCGTGTTGGCGGGCGCAGTGCCCGGGGGTGGCTTCTCCACGAACCTCTCCACCTTGCCGTCGGCTGCGGTGACCACCACCCCGAACGGCGAGGGATCCTCTACGGGAGACAGCACGAGCACCCCGTCGGCGTCGGGAGCGTCGGCCACCACGTCCCCCAGCTCGATCTCGTACAGCACGTCTCCGTTGAGCACCAGGAACCGCTCGTCGAGCTGGTCGAGGATCTCCCTGACCGGTCCGGCGGTATCCATCGGCTCGTCCTCCACTGCGAGCCACACCCCGGGAGATTCACGCCGCTCCCCCAGGTAGGAGGCCCAGGCAGCCTCGTCGTGGCGCCCCACCGCGAGCACCGCCTCCTCGATTCCCGCTCGCGCCAGCGAGCGGAGCTGGTACTCGACGAAGGGAACACCAGCCACCGGCAGCAGCGCCTTCGGTCTGGTGGCGGTGAGGGGCCACAACCGTGTTCCCCGCCCTCCTACGAGCAGCACCGCCTGGCGAATCACGTCCCGCCCCGGACCCTGAGGCACCGGCTGGAGAACGCCTTTCCCGCGACGCTCAGCGGTTCTGCACCCCTGGCGGGTCCGCCGCCGCTCTTGGGCCGGTTCGGGCGCCGCTTCCCGGTCGACCCGATGGCGATCACCCCGTCTGCTCTGCGTCGCGTCCCACGATGACGACGACGTCCACTGCACTGGGAACCGAGCCGCCCCGCACCTCACCGAAACCGAGCAAGCTGGCGATGGCGTGCGCCCGTGCCAGATCGGCCGGTCGGGCGATGAGCTGGGTCTGGGCGAAGTCCTTGGCGTGCGCATCGCCCACCTCCCTGACCTCGAACCCGGCGGCGGTCAACCGCTCCGCCATGCGCCCGGCCGATCCGGCGATGGCGTTGCCGTTGAGGACGTCGACGCGGACCGGCCCCCCGGCGGCCGCGGCCAGCGACTCCCCGGCGGCGAAGGCCGCCAGGACCGCTGAAGCTGCGGGCTCGTCGCGAAGCTGGTAGGAAGCGCCACCGATCAGACGCGACCCCGTCGGGAGAGTCACGGCCTCGATATCCTCGCTACCGATCGAACGCATCGCCCAGGCAAGATCGATCATGGTGCGCTCGGAGAGGGCGCCATCCACGGTGAGGTGGCTACCGAAGGCTTCGATGACGGGCCCCACTTCGGTGAGCACCGCAGGCCGCTTCAACGCGGAGAGGATGGCGAACACTAGTTGCTGCTGACGCCGGGTCCGCCCGATGTCGGAGGCGTCCACCGCCACCCAACTTCCGTCTCGAAGCTCCTGGTAGGAGCGGGAGCGGGCGTAGGCGAGAGCGGTCATGCCGTCCAAGCGCTGTAGGCCGGCATCGACCTGGAGACCGGACTTGAGGTCACGAGCCGGGAACGGAAAGCTGAGCTGGACTCCCCCGAGCTCGTCGACGATAGCGGCGAAACCCACGAAGTCGACCTCGACGTAGTGGTGCACCTCGAGACCCGTCGCCTGCTTCACGGTCTCCACCATCAGGGAGGCGCCGCCAAAAGCGAACGCGGCGTTGATCTTGTTGGTGCCGTGCCCCGGGATCTCCACCCGTAGATCGCGCGGCAAGCTGAGCATCTGGGCCCGTCCCTCGGTTGGGAAGACCTTGACCAGCATGATGACGTCGGCTCGCTGCCCAGCCGTGTCGGCGAAACGTCCCTGTGCGTCATCCGGCAAGTTGGCTCTCGAATCGCTCCCGATGACCAGGAACGTGCGCGGATCCTGGCGCTGGGCCGGCTGCTGGCTGAGGACCGCCACCACGCCCTGGTCGCGGGTCACCTCCGCCTCCACCTTCGCCGAGACGTAGCGCAGCAAGCCGTAGGCGCCGAATACCAGCAAGTTGGCCAGCACCAGAACGGTGAGAAACAGGCGCTTTAGCCAGATGCGCGCCCGGGAGGGCGTCCGCGAGTGGGAGGATCTGCCGGCCATGGGACTACCCCGCAGAGGTTAGTCGTCCCGGGGCAGGTTGCTGCCGGGGACGTGGCTAGACCCCGGGGGATCGCGAATGCGCCAGCTTGGTAGTGAAGAGCTCGGTGAGCCGGGCCACGGCGTCGGAGGCCGCAGCGGGGTCGTAGCCGGCGGCCTGTTCGTTGAGGAAATCGTGGCCCACCCCTTCATAGAGCAGCCACGTCCCGCCGATCTTCCGGGCGGCGTCCAGGCTCTGCGGCGGGATCAGCTCGTCGTCGGCCCCATAGAGG
>CAYGAJ010000263.1:0-3462 GCA_964347815.1 uncultured Gemmatimonadota bacterium
GTATCTTCAAGGCCTAGATTGCCTCCCGTCCCACACCATCCGTTCGTCACAATACCCGGAGGATCGAGAGATGCACCCGAAGCGCCTGCTCGCGGTTCTGGCCGTGGTCTGGTTCGGTTTCGCCGCCACGGCCGATCAGGCCGTCATGGCACAAGAGGACGCGCCGGACGACAAGTGGACCGTGGACGATATCCTGCTGGACGAATCCGCGAGCCAATACCGCATCGCGCCGGATGGGCGCTGGCTGGTCTGGGTGAAGACGGCGATGGACAAGGAGAAGGGCCAGCGCGCGTCGAACCTGTTTCTATCAAGCCTGCGTGAGGAACGTGAGATCCAGCTGACCCGCGGTGATCATGCGCACTCGTCCCCGCGCTGGTCGCCGGACGGGAAGCGGATCGCCTTCCTCAGCACACGGCCGCTTCCCGAGAAGAAAGAGGATGCCGCCTCTTCCCAGCTCTGGCTGATCGACCCGGTGGGCGGTGAACCGTGGCCGCTCACTGCCTTCGAGCGGCGCGTCCGTGGCTTCGAATGGCGAGATAGCGTCACGATCATCTTCATGGCCGAGGAGGATCCGAGCCTCTACGAGCAGGAGGTGAAGAAGCGCAAGGACACCTCGCGGGTCGTGGAAGACGCCGAGCATGAGCCCCCGGTGCGGCTGTTCACCCTCTCGATCAAAGACAAGAAGGTCACCCGCCTCACCGAGAACGACGACTGGATGCGAAGCTTCGCCCTGTCGCCGGATGGCCGACAGGCAGTGGCCGTTCACCAGCGCAGCCTGTCGTGGGAGTACGATCAGCGGGTGCCGCACGTCACGTATCTCTGGGATCTCGAGGCGGGGGAGGGGCGCCAGCTTTTCGACGGCTCGCGAATTCTGCCATCCGATGTGCAGTGGGCGAAGGACGGTGGCGGGTTCTACTTCGTCAACGACTCGACGACACACCCGCGTTACCGCGAGGCGACGATCAATCTGATCATGTACTACGATCTGAGCCGCGGGGCGGCGCGGCTCGTGGACCTGGGATGGGAGCGCGGCCACGGCCTCGACTACGCCGTCACTGCCGACGGGTTCGTCGCGTTACTCGCCGACGGCGTTCGCTTCCGGCCGGCGCGCTTCAACCGTCGCGGCGATGGCTGGCGGCGGACCTGGATCGAGGGCACGCACGCATCGAACATCTTCGGCTTCGCCCTCGGCCAGGACGGCCGGACGCTGGTCTACGCGCACACCACGGCGAATACGCCCGAACAGCTCTACCGGGCCGAGCTGCGCGGTTCACGTATCCAGGGCGAAGCCCAGGTCACCAAGCTGAACCCCGGCTACGCCAACAAACCGAAGCCGCGCGTCGAGATCGTGCGCTGGGCCGGCGCCCGCGACGAAGAGGTGGAAGGGGTCCTCTACTATCCGCTCGACTATCAGGAGGGGCGGCGGTACCCGCTCATCCTCAGCATCCACGGCGGTCCGGCCAGTGCGGATCGGGATGCGTGGAGCATCGGCTGGTCGCGGCCGATCGTGCTGCTCAACCAGAAGGGCGCCTTTGTCTTGAAGGCGAACTACCACGGCAGCTCGTCCTACGGGCTCGACTGGGTGGAATCGATCTGCTGCGGCAACTACTACAGCCTGGAGATACCCGACCTCGAGCGCGGGGTCGATTACCTGATCGCGCGCGGGCTCGCCGACCCGGAAAAGCTGGGAACGATGGGTTGGAGCAACGGCGCCATCCTCTCCATCGAGCTGACGACCCGCAACCCGCGCTACAAGGCGGCCTCGACCGGCGCCGGTGACGTCGAGTGGATCAGCGACTGGGCCAACGTCGATTTCGGCGCCGCGTTCGACGGCTACTACTTCGGCAGCGCGCCTTACGAGAACCCGCAGCGTTACATCGAGCTGTCGCCTTTCTTCCGCATGAAGGACGTGAAGACGCCGACGATCATCTACTTCGGCACCGAGGACCGAAACGTCCCCACCGATCAGGGCTGGTCGCACTACCGAGCGTTGCAACAGATCGGACAGGTTCCGGTCCGCTTCATCCTGTTCCCCGGCGAAGCCCACGGCCTGACGAAGCTCGCCCATCAGCGTCGCAAAGTGGAAGAGGAGATGGCCTGGTTCGACAAGTATCTGTTCGGCGACCACGAACCCAAGAACGAGGCCGTGAAGAAAGACTCGCCACTGGCCGAGGCGCTCAAGCGGACAGAGATCGCGAAGTCCGACGGCTTCTATGGCGTCAGGCACAACGGGGTGCTCGTGCCCGAGGTCGTCAAGCACGAGGGGCTCGAGATCGGGCGGTTCGAGGTGACCCGCGCTCAGTTCGCGGCCTTCGATTCGAGCTACCGCTACGAGCCCGGCACGGGCAACCACCCGGCGAACGGGGTGAGCTTCGAGCGGGCGCAGGCGTACGCAGCCTGGTTGTCCGGAGTCACCGGCGCGCCACACCGGCTCGGAAATGTGGCCGAACTGAAGAAGGTCTACGAGTCGGCCGACTCGAAGGAGAACACGCTCGATTTCTGGGCCGGGTACACGCCCAACCCCGATGACGCCCAGCGTCTCGCCGAGAAGATCGCCGAACTGCCTGGCGGCGCTCCGCTGTTGAAGGCGGTGGGGAGCTTCCCGGGTCGCGGTGCGGCGCCCGTCTACGATCTTGGCGGCAACGTCGCCGAGTGGGCCGTGGCCGACGATGGCCGCGGGGAATTGCTGGGCGGAAGTGCCGACCGGCCTGCCGACGGGAAGAGCAAGGATGCCGAGGCGGCGGTGGCGTATCGAGGGTTCAGGGTCGTGAGAGGGCAGCGGCCGTGAGCGCCTTGATGGGGAACGAGGGGTGACGAACGGCGTGGGCGGGTTGGGGAGTAGCGGCGCGGGCGGTTTGCGCGGCGATCTCGGGATCAGCGCCGCGGATGTGCAGGCCGCCCGGAAAGCGATCGCCGGGATCGCGGTTCCGACCCCCGTGCTCGATGCGCCGGAGCTGGAGGAGCGGGCCGGCGCCGACGTGCTGCTTAAGCTGGAGAACACGCAGGTCACCGGCTCGTTCAAGGTGCGGGGCGCCGCCAGTAAGATGCGGGCGTTGTCCGAGTCCGAGCGGGCTCGCGGCGTGGTGGCCTGCTCCAGCGGCAACCACGGGCGCGCGGTGGCGTACGTGGCCCGCGCCCTCGGCATCCCGGCGACGGTGTGCGTGCCCGAGTGGGTCGATCCGACCAAGCTGCGGGCCATCCGGTCGTACGGCGCCGAGGCGGTCGTTGAAGGGAGCACGTACGACGAGGCGGAAGCGCGCTCGTTCCAGATCCGTGACCAGCGCGGGCTCGTGTACGTGCACCCATTCGACGATCCGTGGGTCATCGCGGGGCAGGGCACCATCGGGCTGGAGCTGCTGGACCAGGTCGCCGATCTGGAGGCGGTCGTCGTGCCGGTTTCCGGTGGCGGATTGATCGGCGGCATCGCGGTGGCGGTGAAGTCGCGGGTCACGGACATCCGAG
>CAYGAJ010000264.1:0-3453 GCA_964347815.1 uncultured Gemmatimonadota bacterium
GACGGGCTTCCGCTTTACCGTCATCGACATGGAGCACGCGGGCGCCGACCGGGTGGTCACGCTGGACGCGCCAGAGGAGCATATCGACCTGGCCATCCTGCTGCGCGATGAGAACCGATTCGGCATCCAGGCGATCCACTCTCGCACCTATCCAAATCAACAGGTGGCGGCGGTCTCCACCGACCGACTGCATACCATCGCCGGAGAGTACAAAGGCAAGGACGACCCCGTGTGCGTCGTCCGCACCCAGGGCATCTTCCCGGCCCCGGAAGAGCTGGTCAGCCCCTATCTGAGCGCACACTTCGTGGCCGGCGACGCTCGCGGTAGCCATCACATGCCGCTGATGCCCGCGCCGATCAACACCGCGATCACCGGCGCATACTGTCTGCCGTTGGTCGCATGCATGGCGTACTCCGTAAATCGCGCCGGGCAGCTCTCCGAGGGCGTGGATGTGTTTGGCAACCCGGTTTGGGATTCGACTCGCCTGAAGGCGCAAGAGAAGGCCGAGGAGATGCGCCGTCAGGGGTTCGTGGGAGCGGCGATGCTGCCGATCCAGGAGCTGGAGTACAGCGCCTTTCGCAAGTCGCTGGCCGACCTCGAAGAGCGCTTCCAAATCGTGGAAAAGCCGGCGCTGGCTCACACACCCGGCGCTGATTAGCCGCTCTCCGCCGTCGTCCGATAACGGCCGGATTCACTCGAAGGGGCAGTCGCGGGGCTGCCCCTTCTCGGTCTCCGGTCACATCCACGCCTGGAAGACGAGCCGTCGAGGCGGTCAAGAAGGAATCGGCCGGAGGGGACGGGACTGGAAAGGCGATTGACGGAGCGCCTCTCTCAAAAGAGATTGGTGTCCCTACAGCTCAACCGCCGATTCGCTAATTCCGACGGCGGCTCCCGAGTCCGCTCGGCGTGGGATCGGGAGCCGTCGACAGGTCCGCTTGGATACGTTGATCGATGGGGAGGAACACGGAGTGAGGAGCGGCCACAAGAAGCTGGAAAGCCTGGGAATTCGCAACGTCAATACGGTCTGGTGGAACCTCAACACCCCGGCCCTCTACGAGCACGCCATTCAGCGGCACGAGGCTCTGCTCGCCCACCTCGGACCCCTCGTCGTGCGGACCGGGCAGTTTACAGGACGATCGCCGAACGACAAGTACGTGGTGCGCGAGCCCTCGAGTGAGGACAAGATCTGGTGGGGCAAAGTGAATCAACCGATCGAGGAAGATCGCTACCTCTCGCTCCGCGCGCGCCTCACCGCCTACTTCCAGGGCAAGGATCTCTACGTCGAGGACTGCTATGTCGGGGCCGACCCGGCCACCCAGATGCCGATCCGTGTGATCACCGAGACCGCCTGGCACAAGCTTTTTGCGCGAAACATGTTCTTGCGCGAGCGCGACCCCGACAAGCTGGCCACGCACGAGCCCAAGTTCACGGTGCTTCACGCTCCCGGCTTCAGCGCCGACCCGCAACTGGACGGCACCCGCTCCGACGTCTTCGTGCTGGTGAACTTCGGCCGCCGGGAGACGATCATCGGCGGAACGAGCTACGCCGGTGAGATCAAGAAGGCCATGTTCACGGTGATGAACTACTATCTCCCACAGCAGGACGTGCTCTCGATGCACTGTTCGGCCAACCAAGGGGCGAGCGACGATGACGTAGCGATCTTCTTCGGGCTCTCCGGGACGGGCAAGACGACATTGTCGGCGGACTCGAGCCGCACGCTGATCGGCGACGACGAGCACGGGTGGAGCGATGACGGCGTGTTCAACTTCGAGGGCGGCTGCTACGCGAAGGTCATCCGGCTGAACCGCGAAACGGAGCCGGAGATCTATGCGACCACATCCATGTTCGGAACGATCCTCGAGAACGTCGCCATCGACACGAGAACCCGACGGCTCGATCTGGACAGCGACGCTTTCACCGAGAACACCCGAGCGTCGTATCCGATCTCCCACATCCCCAACGCCTCCGATACCGGCCGCGCCGGACACCCAAGCACCATCATCATGCTGACCTGCGACGCCTTCGGCGTGTTGCCGCCCGTCGCGCGCCTGACCAGCGCGCAGGCCATGTACCACTTCCTGTCGGGCTACACCGCGAAGGTCGCCGGCACCGAGCGAGGCGTGACCGAGCCGACCGCTACCTTCAGCGCCTGCTTCGGCGCTCCCTTCATGGCGCTGAAACCGAGCGTCTACGCCGATCTCCTGGGCAAGAGGATCGCGCAGCACAAGGTCGACGTCTGGCTCGTCAATACGGGGTGGAGTGGCGGCCCCTACGGCGTCGGACAACGGATGAAGCTCCCCTTCACCCGTGCCATGGTCCGGGCCGCCTTGAACCGTGAGCTGAACGGTGTGGCGACGAGGGAGGACCCGATCTTCGGCGTGCAGGTGCCGGAGGCGTGTCCCGGCGTCCCTCAGGAAGTGCTTCAGCCGCGCTCGACCTGGGAAGATCCGGCCGCCTACGATGCCCAGGCGAAAAAGCTGGCCGGAATGTTCGTGAAGAACTTCGAGCAGTTCGCGCCTAACGTCTCCGAGGAGGTCGTGACGGCCGGCCCCAGCCCAGTTCCCCGGTCCGTCCTCCCCTGAACCAGCCGCCCGACGCCTGCGACCCTTTGAGCGTCAACCACGAATCGGTCAGTCGCCCGGATTGGTCCACCGAGATGAGGCGGGTCGTATCGCCACGGCTCGACGAATAGATGATGCGGTCGGTCGTGTTGTTGTCGAACTCGAAGCGCCCCCAATACTCGCCGGGCGATCCGGCCAGCTCGAGTTTTGTGCTGGCCACCACCTCGTCGCCCGCTTCGCGGTGCACTGATAGCTCCCGGCGAGTCCGGGGCCCGCCGCCGCCGCGGTGGGCGCCACCACGCCCGGTTTCAGGAACGGCTCGGCGATCAGCCAGGCCGGGGTGTAGCCGTTCGGCGCCTGCGTCAGGTTACCGACCGTGGCCACGACGACGCGCTCCTCGGGGAAGATCAGCAAGAAGGCGGTACCGCCGATCGAGCCGCCGCCGTGCGCCACCGTGCGCCGGCCCTCTCGGTCGGTGGCGACGCTCCAACCGATGCCGTATCCGGTCTCGGCGCCGGCGTTGGTCCGTTGCGACGTCCAGAGCAACTGCACCGTCTCACGTTTTAGCATCGACCCGTCGAGATGCGCCATGCCGAATCGCACCAGGTCCTCCGGCGTCGAGAGGAAGCCGCCGCCGGCCCACTTGTAGCTGTTGTCAACGAAAGGCGCGTTGAGGACCCGGCGGTTGTTGTCACGGTTATAGAACTCGGTGCGCTGAGGAATGATGCTGTCGGTGTGGTCGGCGACCGTATGCTTCATCCCCAGCCGCTCGAAGACGTGCTGTTGCATGTAGCTGAGAAAACTCTCGCCAGACGCACCCTCCACCACGGCGCTGATCAGGTTCCAGCCGTAGCTGGAGTAAGAGTAGCGGGTGCCGGGCTCGAACAGCAGC
>CAYGAJ010000265.1:0-3396 GCA_964347815.1 uncultured Gemmatimonadota bacterium
CGGGGCACGCTGGTGGGGCTGACGCGCGGCTCGGGCCGCAGCCACCTGGCGCGGGCGGCGCTGGAGTCGATGGCGTATTCCGCCCACGACCTGATGGAGGCGATGGCCGCCGATTGGGGTCACCCGGTCGTCGAGCTGCGGGCTGACGGCGGTGCCGCGGCCAACGACTGGCTCATGCAGTTCCAGGCCGACGTCGCTGGCGTTCCGGTGGGACGACCGGCACTGGTCGAGACCACGGCGCTGGGCGCGGCGGGCCTGGCTGGCCTCGTGGTTGGTTTCTGGAAGAGTACGGAGGAGCTTCGGGCTCTTCAGACGATGGATCGACGCTTCGAGCCGGCGCTCCCGGACGGTGAGCGGACGCGATTGATCCGTGGCTGGCGCCGGGCCGTGAGCGCGGCGGCGTCGTGGGCGCAGGCGGCGGAGGGCGACGGATAGATGAGGCTCGGCCCGTGAGCCAGCCGCTTCGCATCGGCGTGATCGGCAGCCACGACTGCGGCGTCGACGTCGCCGCGGATGCGCGACGCGTCGGCTCGCTCATCGCCGAGGGCGGCGCCGTGCTCGTCTGCGGTGGCCTCGGTGGCGTGATGGCGGCGGCCGCGGAGGGGGCGCGAGCGGCCGGAGGGACCACCGTGGGCATCCTTCCCGGCTCCGACCCTGGGGCGGCGAACCCGGGCATCGTGATCGCCATTCCGACGGGGCTGGGGGAGGCTCGGAACGCGCTGGTGGTGGGCGCGTCGGACGCCGTCATCGCCATCGCCGGGGGTTGGGGCACGCTCTCGGAGGCGGCCTTCTGCCTGAAGAACCGGGTCCCGCTCGTACTGCTGCGCAGCGAGCTGCCGCCGCTGCCGGTCCCGCAAGCCGCCAGCCCCGAGGAGGCCGTGGAGTGGGCGCTGCAGCACGCACGACGGCGGCGGAGCTGACAGCGCCGAGTCCGGACGGAGCGCCGCGTGGCTGAGCTGGGCGAGCTCAGCGTCTGGGCGGCGTTGCCGCTCACCGTTCTGGCGGCTGTGGCCGCCTTCGGCGGTGGCTGGACGGGCCGCGCAGACCTCGCCCGGCTGGGGCGGCGCGCGGCAGAGGCCTCGGCCCTCCTGCAGCTCGTCGCGCTGGCCGGCCTCGCTTACGCCCTGATCACGGTACAGCTTCGCTACGCCTACGTGGCCGCGGTCACAGGCTTCGAAGACCCGCCGCTCTGGCGGCTGGCCGCAACCTGGAGTGCGCCGGAGGGCGGCGCCCTCGTCCTCTCTGCCTTGATCACGATCCTCGCCGCGGTCAGCAGCCGGCTGGGCCGCACACGTCGGGCGGCGGCGCGCACCGGAGCCGTCGCGTCGCTCGCCGTCATCGGCCTGCTGATGGTGATGGTGCGGGCGCAGCCGTTCGCGCAGCGCGAGGTGCCGGCGCTGGTGGGCGGCGCCCTGCCTTACGCGTTGAAGAACACCGCCTGGCAGATCGAGCTGTGGGCCGTCTACCTGGCCGTCGCCTTGGGGAGCCTGGCGCTGGCCGAGGTGGTGGGCGGGCAGCTGGTCGACTCGCCTGGGAGCGATCGTGTGGGCCGCGGTGCGATGCGTTTGGCCGCCGCTGCGCTCAGCCTGGCGATCGTGGCGGCCGCATGGCGCCTGTACTCGGGTACGGGTCGCCTGTTCGACGTCGCGGGCTTCGCCTCGCTGGCGGTCTACCTTCCCGCCTGGCTGCTGGCTCTCGCCTACCTGCACGCGCCCGGCGGCCACGTGGCCCCGGCCTGGGCGACGCGCTGGACGCGGATCCTCGGGGTCGCGTTCTTCCCTGCGATCATAGCTGCGGGTGCGGCGATGGTAGGCGCGGGCGGGGAGGTGCCGTCAGCTTTTCTCCCGGCCAGCGGAGTGGCGATCGGGGTGCTGGCGGGCGCCATGGCGGGGATGGCCCACGCCTCCGGGTCGACCAGCCGTGACCTGGACGCGCTGCCGGGCTTTGGGCGCTGGGCTTTCGCCGGCGGCGTCGTGGCCCTCGGAGCGGCGGGGACCCTGGTCGTGTGGTCGCTGTTCAAGGGGCCGGGGTGGGCTGACATCGCCTGGGCGGTCGCGCTGGTCGCCGTCGCCGCCTCAGTCGTCTGGTCGATTGCACGACCCGCAGGCGGAAGGACGCGGCTGTGGCTGGCATCGGCGATCGCGGCAGGGGCGGCCGCGGCCGCCGCCGGCTACCTGCTGGGTGACGGAACCAACACGCCGTTCGTCGTCGCCTGCGGCATAGCGGGAGCGTCTGCGGTCGGGGCGGCCGTGGAGCTAGTCAGGCTGCGCGCGTCGCGGCAGGCGCGTCGTGAGGACGTGACGGCGGCCATCAGAGACGCGCTGCGCGTGCGCGTCGGTCGCCGACGAGCTTCGGTCATCGGCCACCTGGGCTTTGCGCTCGTGCTTCTGGGCTTGTCGGCAGAGGGGTCTCGATTGGAGGAGACGCGCCCCTTGAGTCCGGGCCAGTCGTTCGAGCTGACCGGTCGCTCTGGAGCGGAGACCCGGGTGACGTACCTGGGGCTCAGCCGTTATCAGGTGGGCCAGCTCGACAAGCGGGTCGCTAGCTTCCGCGTGTACCGGGGAGGCACGAGCGGGCGCCTCGCCACCGCGGCACTGGTCACCGACGTCGCCGGCGGACGCGTCTCGCGAGAACCGACGGTCATTCGAGGCGTGCTGAGCGATCTGGTCGTCGACATGGCGGGCCGGGTCGGCGACGAAGCCATCCTCTGTCGTCTGGCGCACCGGCCGCTCGCGTCGTGTGTCTGGTTCGGGTGGCTGCTGCTGGTGGCGTCGTTCCACGCTTGGGGAGGTTTGGGGGTGAAGCGATGACGGCGCTGCTGGCCATCCTGCTCGGAGTCCTGGGCGTGGTCTATGCCGCCTGGCCCTGGCCGACTTCGGCGAGCCGGTCGGGCGGACTCCAGCCGGACCCCGAGCCGGACGAGGGCGAGATCGCGGCGGCGCTGCGGCGCTGGTCCGAGGCCGCCGGCGAGCTGTGAGAGGACCGGCGGGCCGCTGGGAGGGCCCTGGCTGGCGGCTTGGCGGGGCCGGGCTTATGGTGGCGTCGGGGCGCCGCTTGACCCCGAAGAGTTCCCGAAATAGTTTGAAACCAGGCTCCTAATCCGGCAATTCCGAACCGCCGACATGGACGGCCACAAGATCGTCGATCTACGCAGCGACACCGTCACCCGACCGTCGCCTGGCATGCGCCGGGCGATCGCCGAGGCCGTGGTCGGCGATGACGTGCTCGGCGACGATCCGACGGTCAAGCAGCTTCAGGAACGTCTGGCGCGGCTGCTCGGCAAAGAGGCGGCCCTCTACTTCCCCAGCGGGACCCAGGCCAATCAAGTCGGCGTGATGCTGAACACGCAGCCGGGGACCGAGGCGATCTGCGAGGCGAACGCCCACATCTTCCACT
>CAYGAJ010000266.1:0-3141 GCA_964347815.1 uncultured Gemmatimonadota bacterium
CTCAGCATCTACGGCGGCAAGCTGACGTCCTGGCGCGCCACGGCCGAGAAAGTCATGGAGCGCATCGCCCCTGCCCTGCCCGAACGCCCGCCGCGTGCCGACACGCGACGCCTGCGGCTCGAGCCACCCTGAGGTCGGTAGACGGTGGACGGTAGTCGCTGGGGAGTGGGCGGCAGCAGCGTTCGTCACTCGGAATCGGCGCCCACTGCCCACCCAAAGCGGGACCGAGTTCCACCCGACCCTCGCCGAGCGTCTTCTCGTCCTCAGATGAGTGGGTACAGCAGGAGCGGCAGCGACCGGCCGGCCTGCACACGTGACGGGACCTCTCCGATGCGCTCCGCGCCCAGGCGCAGATAAAAGCCCTCGGCGTTCGGATCGCTCTGCACGAGCAGGCGTTCGAAGCCGAGCGCGCGTGCGCGGTCAACCGCGTGCCGCCACAACGCCCGGCCGACGCCGTTGCCGATGTGCTCGGCATCGACGAAGAAGTGGCCCAGCTCGATATCGGAGTTCCAGCGGACCAGGCTGTAAAAGCCGAGTGGCCGGCCGTGAAGTTCGAGGAGGTGCACGTCGGCCCGGCTGATGAACTCCGGGGTCAGGGTCAGCTCGGACCGGCAGGCTTCCAGAAAATCCGGGCCGTACCCCCAGTAGGCTTTTGAGCGAAAGGCAAGTTCACTGAGCGCGGCCGCTTCGGCAGCGCGGGCCCGACGCGTCACGGCCGCCTGCAGCGACCCGTCACCGGCCCGGGGGCTCGAGCGACCCTCAGGCGTTCTCGTCGTCGCCACTCTGAACCGTCCTGCCCGAGGGCAGCGCGGCCTCCAAAACATCGCGGACGACAGCGAGGTCGAACCCGCGACGGAGCAGGTGGTGACGCAGACGCCGGCGGAAGACGGCGAGCTGCGCGGTGGCCTTGCGGGGCGACTCGAGCTTCTTCGCCACGACACGCTCGGCCAGATCGCGCTCGCTCGTCTCTTCGGCGTCCAGCACCCGGTGTATGGCGGGCACCCCGACGTCCCGCGGCACGCCCTTCAGGTACAGCTCCTGTGCCATACGGCGAACACCCATCGGTCGGTGCGCGATGCGGTCGCGCACGAACGCGCCGATGAACGCCTCGTCGTCCACCAGCCCCACCGCACCCAGGCGCTGCATCGCCGTCTCGATCGTGCCTTCGGCGAAACCTCGCTCGGCCAGCTTCCGTCGAACCTCACGGTCGGTACGCGGTCGATAGGAGAGAAAGGTCAGCGCAGCGTCGATGGCCCGACGCTCCGCATCGCTGAGATCACCGGACGCGGGTTCCGGGTAAGCTTCGCGCTCCACCTTGAGTGAGCGAACGGGCGCCTAGCGCTTCTTGCCCTCGGACTCGCCCTCGCTCTCGTCTTCCACTTCGAGGGCGGGCTTCCCGATGCCCAGCGCCTGCCGCACCTTCACCTCGACTTCGTCGGCCAGGTCCCGGTTCTCCTCGAGGAAGGCCTTGGCGTTCTCGCGGCCCTGCCCGATGCGCTGGTCGCCGTAGGAGTACCAGGCGCCGGACTTGGCGATGATCCCGTGCTCGGCGCCCAGGTCGATCAGCTCGCCGGTCCGCGAGATGCCCTGGCCGAACATGATGTCGAACTCCGCCTGTCGGAACGGCGGCGCGCACTTGTTCTTCACGACCTTCACCCGGCAGCGGTTGCCCACCTGGTCGTTGCCGTCTTTGATCGACGCGATCCGACGGATGTCGAGCCGCAGCGACGCGTAGAACTTGAGCGCCCGGCCGCCCGGCTGCGTCTCCGGGTTGCCGAACATCACGCCGATCTTCTCGCGAATCTGGTTGGTGAAGACGACCGAGGTGTTGGAGCGGCTGATCGCGCCCGTCACCTTGCGCAGCGCCTGCGACATCAGGCGCGCCTGCAGGCCGACGTGCGACGCCCCCATCTCACCTTCGATCTCCGCCCGGGGCACGAGCGCGGCGACCGAGTCGATCACCACGACATCCACGGCGCCGCTCCGCACCAGGACCTCGGCGATCTCGAGCGCCTGCTCGCCGGTGTCCGGCTGCGAAACGAGCAGGTTCTCGATGTCAACGCCCAGCTTCTCGGCGTAGTTGATGTCGAGCGCGTGCTCCGCGTCGATGAAGGCGGCGACGCCGCCCGCCTTCTGCGCGCTGGCGATGATGTGCAGCGTGAGCGTCGTCTTGCCCGATGCTTCGGGGCCGTAGACCTCGGTGACGCGCCCGCGCGGTGCCCCGCCGATCCCCGTCATCGCGTCCAGAGCGATGGAGCCCGTAGAGATCGCCGCGACCTTCACCCGCGCTCCCTCCGACCCCATCCGCATGATCGCGCCCTTGCCGTGTTGACGCTCCACCAGCGAGATCGCGACGTTCAGCGCCTTCTTTCTCTCCTCGCTCAGCTCCGCAACCATGTCCCCTCCTTACCTGCCTGCTCGTAGGTGCGCTGGCTCGATCGACCTTCGGCGAGCGATCAACGGACGGACTCTAGCCCGATGCGCTCAACCGATTATCAACCGCCAGCTCGTCGACCAGCGCGCCAAACGCGGCGCAGGCCTGGTCGATCCCCTCGTCGTCCACATCCAGGTGCGTCACCGCTCGCAACCGTCTCGGCCCCGTGGCCAGCAGCTGCACACCTCGCTTCCCCAGATAACCCACCACGGTCTCCGGCAATACGTCTTCCCGCTCAATGTCGATCATCACGATGTTCGTCTCCGGCGTCACGACGCTGAAGCCGTCCAGCCCATCGACGAACTCCGCCAGCCGCCGCGCCCGCCCGTGGTCCCCGGCGACGCGCGGCAGGTTGTGGTCGAGAGCGTACAGGCACGCCGCCGCCAGGATCCCGACCTGCCGCATGCCACCGCCCAACCGCTTCCTCAACGTCCATGCCCGTTCGATCGCCTCGCCGCGACCCGCCAGCGCTGAGCCGATCGGTGCCCCCAGCCCCTTCGAGAACGACACCATCACCGTGTCCGCCAGCCCGGCGAACTCGGACAACGCCACGCCCGTCGCCGCCGCCGCGTTCCACAGCCGCGCGCCGTCCAGGTGCAGCGGCAGCCCGTGCTCATCCGCCAATCCCCGCAAACCCCGCAACACTTCCACCCCCATCACCTTGCCGCCCGCCATGTTGTGCGTGTTCTCGCCACAGATGAGCGAGG
>CAYGAJ010000266.1:3217-3372 GCA_964347815.1 uncultured Gemmatimonadota bacterium
CGGATGTAGGGCCGAGCCTGCTCTGCCGTCAGCACCCCGTCCTCGGTCGGCACCGGCCGCAGCTGCACGCCCGACCAGGTCGCCGACGCCGCGAACTCGAAGTGGAAGATGTGGGCGTTCGCCTCGCAGATCGCCTCGGTCCCCGGCTGCGTGTT
>CAYGAJ010000267.1:0-3366 GCA_964347815.1 uncultured Gemmatimonadota bacterium
CGCGGCGCCTGGATCGGACCCAGGGCTCGGGCGTCGAGGTGATCGAGGTCGAGCCCGGCGGGCCGGCGGCGCACGCCGGGTTGCGCCCGGGCGACGTGATCGTCAGTCTGGACGCGCAGGTGGTGTGGAGCATGGCCGCGCTGCAGGCGACGCTCGCGCCCGAGCGCATCGATCGGGAGGTGACCATCGAGATCGTGCGACGTGACCGGAAGCTGATGCTGGGTACGAAGCTGGGTCAGTGGCCGGCGCGCTGAGGTCAAGAGGCTTACGACACGTCGTCCTGGCGGCGGCGATCGCCGCCCTGATTTGCGCACCGGAGGCGCTGTCGCAAACGGTCGCCGCCTCACCCGACACCACGGCCGTCCGCGTCATCACGCCGACCGCACGGATGGTGGCGGCGCTGGCCGTGCCCATCGATCCGAACGTCGCGCCCGCGCCGAACGAACGGTTCTTCGCGGCACTGCAGACGCGCCCCGACCCGGTGATCTGGATCGTTCCCGCCGACGGCAGCAAGCCTTTCTCCTTCCGCAGATCGTGGGCGGCCTTTCAGCCGCGCTGGTCACCCTCCGGTAACCGAGTCGGCTTCATCGCTGGCGTGGGACCGCCGCGCATCTGGACGGTCGAGGTCGATTCGGCGAGTGGGCGTGCCATGGATCCGCCGCGTCTGCTGTTCCGCACGCCGGCCAGCGCCTACGCCTTCGCGCCCGACGGCAAGCGCATCGCGATGGTGACGTCGCGCTCGACCGCGGTCGGGGCCAGCGAGATTCGTATCGTCGACTGGGAAAGCCGCAGGTCGCGCATGCTGTTTCGGGCGCGCGGGGCCATCTACCGGCTGGACTGGTCAGCGGACGGCTACATCTACTACGGGCTGCTTCCCGATGTCCGGGAGCCCGGCATGCCACACATCGTGAGGCGCATAGCCGTTCGGGGTGGCAAACCGGAGATGCTCTACCGCGGCGGCGAGTTTCTCGGCCTATCCCCCGACGGCGCCTACCTGCTCCGGCGCGTCGCCGGCGAATCGGCCGGCGTCGGCGAGTTCGAGGTGACGCGCGTCGACGGCACTCCGCTATTCCGTCTCAACCTCGCACCGGGCTTTGGCGTGCCGCGCTGGGCGGCAAGCTCCCGCGCCCTCATCCAGGTCCGCGCGGCCGGCGCCGGCCACGGCATCTGGGAGCTGCCCGTCTGTCCCGACTGTTGATAGGTGCTTTCTGAGGCGCGTCAGCGGCTGGCCACGTCCGTCTCCAGCCGACCCTGCAGCTGTCCCGGCGGCGGAAAGGCGAGCACACGGTTGGCGTCCACCTGAGAGCGGTGCCACCAGGCCCACAGCCGCGGCCCGCACATCACCATCGTGTACGGATACGACGAATGCTCCAGCCAGCTGACGATATCCGGCCGCGACAGGTAGCAGTTGTCGGCTTCCCGGCCCCGATCCAGCGGATAGGTGGGCGGGTGGCTGTGCAGCGTGCCGACGATTCCCGGATACTGGCCACAACCGCGGTCGGGGTACACGCCCGTACCCGTGGTGCGCGAATAGGCGATGTGGGGCATGCGGAAATCCCTCAAGCTGAACTCGCCCGCGCCGTCGACCCCTCCCTCGATGCAAACGATGAACTCGCTGTCCCCGAACTTCTCGAACAGCAACGCCAGGTTGTCGGCCAATTGCGGTGCCATGCTCACGCGAACTCCAGGCGCGGCGGAGTCGGGGGTCGCGCGTCCCGTCGAGCCAGGGACGTCGCTGGCCGCCGCGAACCGGACCGCAACCGGGCTGTCCGGCTCTGACCGCTGCTGGGACGGGGTGGCCAGCCCGGCGCCTGGTGTGATCGACACGCCCGCCCCCGACGCGATGAGCGACAGCGCCAGCCACCGACACAGGCAAAGCCGCGCCCGTGTCGCGCCAGAAGTTCTAGCTGGGCTCGCTGTTCCTCTCATCGAATCAGGCCTCCTCGCGTTCACCGCGAGGCCTCGGCGGCTGCACGTTCTGTAATGGCCGGACTTCTTGGGGGTTCTGCGGGGACTGATGAGGGGTCTCAGCCCGAGGTCACTGCACCAGTATTCCGAGGCATCGGGCGTGCCACGGCTCGCGCCGCCGACCTCCCCGGCGGGCCGATGACCGTATCTCCTTATATGAGTTGATGTTATGGGAGATAAACCCGACGGTTTGCCGCTCGGGTGTGTCCACGGCGCACGCTCCCGGATGGACGCAAAAAGCGGGTCGGCCGGTCAAACTGCCCGGCGCCAGCATGTAGCCTGTGCCACAGGCACGCCTGGCGACCGAAGCTACAGCGGCCAGAAGATCGGCAGGACCAGCAGGATAGTTAGGACGACCAGCACCGTGAGCGGCACCCCGATGCGCGCGTAGTCGGTGAAGCGGTACCCGCCGGGCCCGTAGACCATCAGGTTGGTTTGATACGCGATCGGGGTCAGGAACGAAGCGGAGGCGGTGATGGCGAGGGCGATCGCGAAGGAGCGATGATCGAGGCCCAATCCGGTCGCCGCCGACACGGCGATGGGAAACATGAGCACGGCGGCCGCGTTGTTGGTGATGAAGGCCTTGAGCACGACGGTCGCCAACACCACGCCCGCCAGCACCCCGGTCGGACCCAGGACACCGAGCGCCTCGATCAGACCCCCGGCCAGACGGTCGGCGAGACCGGTCACCCCCATCGCCGCGCCGAGTCCGAACGCGCCGGCGATCACCAGGATCACGTCGAGGTCGACGGCCTGCCGCGCCTCACCGGGAGTCAACACCCCGAGCAGCACCAGCGCGATCGCGCCGATCAGCGACAGGTGGAGGATGGGCAAGAGCCCCAGGCTGGCTCCGACGATGATCATGAGGGCGATGAGCCCGACCAGCCACGCCGCCCTGACCGTTCGCGGTGGCGCGCCGCCCAGCGGGGCGACGAGCAGGAAGTCGGTGCGGTCGCGCCAAAGATCCCGAAAGTCGGGGCCCGAGAGCATCAGCAAGGTATCGCCGACGCGGAGGCGGACGTCGCCGAGCTTCGCCTGGACTCGGTGTCCGGCCCGATGAATCGCGACGACGGCGGCCTGGTAGCGGGAGCGGAACTCCACGTCGCGCAGCGTCTTTCCGACGAGCGGCGAGGTCGCGCCTACTACGGCCTCGAAGAACGCGTGCCGCGCGGTATCGAGGGCTCGCACGTGTTGCTGTTCGACCGAGGCCAGCCCACGCATTTTCTGCAGATCGACGATGAGGTCCGCCTTGCCGACGAAAGTCAAACGATCATCACCATGGAGCACCGTGTCGGGCGCGACCGGGGCAATCGAACCTCCATCGCGCTCGATCTCCACGAGGTAGACGCCCTGCAGGTGGCGGAGGCCGCCGGCCTCGACCGCCTTGCCGTCGAAGGG
>CAYGAJ010000268.1:0-3338 GCA_964347815.1 uncultured Gemmatimonadota bacterium
TGATCAACGGCGTGGAGGAGAACGCCACGCTGCAGGCCAACCGGCTGGTGAAGCGTGTGGTGGGCGAGGGGATGCCGGAACAGAAGTGAGCCGGTTCGCAGGCCACGGCTGAAAGCGGGAGACTGACTGGTGCGCGTTGAAAACGTTCACGAGCGTACACTCCCCGCACCCCTGGATTCTGTCGCTACGCTCATCGACTCACTCAGCTCCCACGATGATCTCCTCTGGCCGCGCGACCGCTGGCCGGCCATGCGGTTCGACCGCGCGCTGTCCGTAGGGGCGACGGGAGGACACGGCCCCGTTCGCTACTTCGTGGAGAGCTACGTCCCCGGGCGCTCGATCCGGTTCCGCTTCACTTCACCTCGGGTGCTCGATGGATTTCACGGCTACGAGGCTCTGGCGAGCGGCCCCGGGATTACACGCCTGCGACACGTCCTGGAGATCAAGTTAAGGGGCGACGGTTTCCTCATCTGGCCACTCATCTTCCGTCCCCTGCACGACGCTCTGATCGAAGATTCGCTCGACCGCGCGCAGCGATTCTGCGGCGAAGCGCGCGAAGCCGCGAGCTGGTCGCCGTGGGTGCGCGCCTTACGCTGGGCTTTCCGCAAGGCGCGAACGCGCCGCAGCCTCGCTCTGTCGGCCATCCTGCTCGTCTCGCTCTCCGGCAGGCTCCCCGGGCAGGAGCTTCAGTTCGCAGTTGGCCTCACCGACCACGTCGTGACCGCGGGGCCGGCGCTGGAGTTCGCCCGTCACCTGGGAGCGGTCACGTTGGAATTCGGCAACGACTGCGGGCACCAGACGCCCTGGTGCGAGGTGGACGCGTTCGATCCCGCCGTCGAGAGTTCCTTTGCCGCCAGCTCAAGCACGTGGGGCTTGTCAGGCCACGACGAACGGAACCGCCGATGAAATACGTCACGCAGCAAGAAGTGCTCGATCAGCTCGTCGCTCGACTCGAGGCGCTGCGCCCCGACAGTCCCCGTCGCTGGGGCACGCTGACGCCGGGCGAAATGCTCTGCCACCTGGGCGACGCTGCGGGAAGCGTTGTGAACCAGCCCGAGCGGCGGCGTCCTCGCCGACGACCGCTGGTGAAGTGGGTGGGGCTCTACTCGGGGATTCCCTGGCCGCACGGCGTCAAGGCGCCGGCCGACGTGGACCCGCGCGCCAACGGCACAAGGCCCGGCGACTTCGAGTGGGACCGCCGCCGGGCGATCGAGACGCTGTGCGCTCTGGCCACGGCGCCGGCCGACTCTTTTCGACGCACGCACTCGATCTTCGGCGCCATGACGCCCCGCGACTGGCACCGCTGGGCGTATCGCCACACGGACTACCACCTCAAGCAGTTCGGCCTATAGGCCGCGACGACGATCCCGTGCCCACACTCGAGCGCGACGGGACCCGAATCCACTTCGCCGATGTTGGAAGCGGCCTTCCGATCGTACTGCTCCACAGTTACTTCTGCAGTGGCGCCATGTGGCGCGAGCAAGTTCCGCAACTCGCCCAGATCGCCCGGGTCGTGAACGTCGACCTTCGGGGACACGGAGAGTCCGGCCCGGTCACGGACCCCATCGACCTCTACGATTTGATGGACGACGTGGTCCAGATCTTCGACTCGCTCGAGATCGAGCGCGCGGTGTGGGCCGGTCTGTCGATCGGCGGGATGATCGCGATGCGCGCGGCGCTGCAAATGCCGGAGCGCGTCGCCGCCCTGATGCTACTCGACACGCACGCCGGAGCCGAGACGACTGTCAATCGAATCAAGTACACGGCCATGGGGGCGGCGGCGCGCCTCGTCGGGATCGCGCCCTTCATCCCGACCATCACACGCTTGATGTTCGCGGGTACGACTCGTC
Organism: uncultured Gemmatimonadota bacterium; assembly: GCA_964347815.1. GTDB lineage: Bacteria > Gemmatimonadota > Gemmatimonadetes > Palauibacterales > KS3-K002 > CAYGAJ01. The sequence goes on from CAYGAJ010000268.1 coordinate 1,851, forward strand.
GAGAGACCCCGGAGCTTGTTCGCGAGTGGGAGGTGAGGTTCGGCAGCGCTCATCTCCCCTCGATGCTCCACTACCTGCGCTGCCTCGTGCACCGCGACTCGGTGGTGCACCGACTGGCCGAGGTCAAAGCCCCGACCCTGGTGATGGTCGGCGAGGAAGATGCGTCCCTTCCGCCCGCTCGCTCGGAAGAAATCGCGAAGAACCTGCCCGCGTCTCGTCTCATCGTCGTGCCTCGGGCGGGACACCTCTCAGCGCTCGAGCAACCGCGCTTGGTCAGCGACGAGATGTGTCGATTCATCCAGGCTCTGCGCTAGCGAAGCCCGCTCAGCGGATCCGCGCCACCCGCCCTCGGGTCGGAAAGCGCTCGAACTGAAGCATGTCGTGCCCCGGCACCACGTTCGCGACGTCGCCGGTGAGACGAAGCATGCGCGACAGGGCTTCGAGGTTGGCCGTCGTGTCGGCGGGCGTAAAAGTCGCCACGGGCCGGTGATCGGTGAGGTTCCGGTACAGGTAGGCGTTGTCCGAGGCGAGCACGATCGGCGGATCGCCCGCGACCCGCAGATACTGTGAAGCGTAGGTGTGGCGTGCCCCGGTGAAGACTCGGATCCCGGGGGCGACCTCGACATCGTCGCCATCCACCAGGCGCACCGAGCCCAGCGTGTTACGGCGGACCAGCTCCAGCAGGTCGTCCGGGTCGGCTCCACCGCCGCGGCCCCCGTTCTGCCATGCGGGACCGGTGTAGTGGGCAAACTCGTCCCGCTGGATCCAGATCGTCGCCTTCGGAAAGAGATCGATCCCACCCATGTGATCCCAGTGGGCGTGGCTGATGATCAGATCGGTCACGTCTTCCGGCTCGACGCCGGCCAGCCGCACCGCCTGGTCCGGCGCGAGGAAATCGGATATGGCGAAGCGCTCGAACCAGACCGGCCGATGAAAGCCGGAGTCGAAGAGGATGACGCGGCCGCCGCCCTGGATGAGCCAGAAGACCATGGCGATGTCGGTCTTCTCCTCCTCCGGCGCGCCCCTCACCAGAACCGAGACCGGGAAGTCGCGAATGGCCGCGTAGCGGATCGCCCGGATCTCGTAGTCGGGCACCTGTGCGTTCACGCCGGGCGTGTGGCCCGCGAGAGCGAGCAAGAGGACGGCAAAGAGAGATCGACGCATGCCGCTAACGCACCTTCCCACGCGCGGCGATCGGCCACACCTCGACGACGTCTTCACCGTCCACCAGGTGCAGCTCTTCGTGCAGGTTGACCGCCGGGCACACATGGTTGGGAATCACCTCCACCCGTTCGCCGATCGCGGGGAACGCGACGTCGGCCCCGAACTCCACAACGCCGTGCTCCTCGCTGAGGCCGGCGAGCCGGGCGGCCGGCGCCTCGCGAATGTAGCCGAAGCCCGAATAATCCTTCATCGCGATCGTCGTCCGCGCTGGCTCGGCGAACAGCGACTTGCTGCCGGCGTCGAGCACGGCGCGGCCCGGCGCCG
>CAYGAJ010000269.1:0-3333 GCA_964347815.1 uncultured Gemmatimonadota bacterium
ATGAGCCTTTCCTTCCAGCGCGCGCTGCTGTTGGTCCTCGCCGGCACGACCGTGCTGGCTCTGGTCCCCGCCGCGCTGGCGCTCGATCGCCGTCTGGCGGCGGCGCTCGAGGAGAGGGTCCGCCGCGACCTCGCCCTCGCCCCCCGCATACTCGACGACCGAGAGCGCGCCCGAGCCGACGTGCTGAAGATGCACGCTATGGACCTGGCTGCCGTTCCGGGTCTCGCCGAGGCCCTGGCGGAGGGTGCGCGCGAGCTGGCTTCCCGGATGCTGGCCGAGACGTCTCTCCCGGGCGGTGAGGAAGCCGTTCTGCTGGGGCCCGGCACTGAGGTCTGGCTGGGTCCGCCGCTCGATCCGGCGGCCGTCGATCGGGTGAGGGAAGGCGCCTCCATGTCGTACGGATTGCGTGACGGCGCCCTGCACGCCGTCTCCCTCGTGCCGGTGCGCTGGGAGGATCGCACGGTCGGTTGGGCGGGCGTGCGCGAACCGGCGGGGCAGGGGCTCGCGATCACACTGGCGGCACTGACCGGCTCACACGTCGCGATCCTCGGAGGTCGGGGGCTGGTGGCCGCCACATTCGACACGACGGTGGCGCGTGCGCTGAACGATGCGGTGGCGCTGGAGGTGAACGAGGTTCGGGAGATCGACCTTCCCGCCGGGCGCTACTGGGTGACGACGGCGCCGTTGGGTCAGGTGGGCTCGGTGCTGTTCGCCCGGTCGGCGTCCCAGGAGCTGGCGCCGCTCCCCGGGCTGCGGCGCGGCGCGGCGATGGCGGGTGCCCTGGCGCTCGTCTTGTTCATGCTCTCCGGCGCGTTGCTGTCGTCGGTCCTCTCGCGGCGGGTGCGCTCGCTGGCCGGGGCGGCGGATCGTCTGGCCGCCGGCGACTTCGATGCGCCGCTGGAGCGGTCGCGCATTCGCGAAATGGACCGGCTTTCCAACGCGTTCGATCGGATGCGGAGCGCGTTGGCGTCTCGATTGGAGGAGCTGGGTCGCGCGAACCGTGAGCTGGAAGAGCGGCAAGCGCGGTTGAGCGCGCTGCAGGCGGAGATGATCCAACGCGACCGGCTGGTGGCGAGCGGGCGCCTGGTTGCCGAGCTGGCGCATGAGATCCGGAACCCTGTGGCCAACGTGCGAAACTGCTTGGAAGTGATCCACCGCCGACTGGAAGAGGATCCTGAGATCCGCCGCTTCGCGGATCTGGCGATCGACGAGCTGCTGCGGATGCACGAGTTGTCCGAGCAGATGCTCGACCTGAACCGGCCGATCGATCCCGGGGCGTCGCGCTGCGACGTGGATGACGTGATCGAGCAGGTAGCTACGCTCTACCGTGCCGGCGTGCGGAGCAGCCGCTGGTCACTGCGGGTGAACGGTCGGCTGAGCCGCTCGGCGTCGATCGGGCCCGACGCGTTGAAGCAGGTGCTACTGAATCTGCTAGAGAACGCGAGGGAGGCGATGGTGGAGGGTGGGGCGATCGAGATTCGTCTCGCGGACGATGGAGAGTTGCTGGCGATCGAGATCGTGGACGAGGGCCCGGGCATCTCGAGCGAAGACCTGTCGCGAGTCTTCGATCCGTTCTTCACCACCAAGCGTGGGCTTCGCGGAACCGGCCTCGGTCTGTTCGTGGCGGAAGGACTGGTCCGGCGGGCCGGCGGCAGACTGGAGGCATCCAACCGGTCCGACCGGCGCGGTGCCCGTTTCCGCATCGAGCTACTGCCGACCGGAGGCGAGGCGGAAGAAGAAACAGGGCGTGCGGGGAAGGCGCGGTCGGAGCGGGGCCCACGGGAGGCGAAGTGAAAGTCGAGAGCCCAGCGCGCATCCTGCTGGTGGACGACGATCGGACGTTCCGGCTGTCGACCGCCGAGCTGCTGAGTCAGGAAGGGTACGAAGTCGTGCTCGCCGCGGATGGACGCGAGGCGGCGGCGGCGCTCGAAGAGGAACCGATCGACCTGATGCTGCTCGACCTGCGGATGCCGGGATTGGACGGGCTGAAGGTGGTCGAGTCGCTGCGAGCGCTCGGGCGCAAGGTGCCGATACTGATGATCAGCGGGTTTGGCACCGTGGAATCTGCGGTCGAAGCGTTGCACCTGGGAGCCGACGACTTTCTCACCAAGCCCGTGGACCCCGACGTCCTGAGCGCGCGGGTGGCCGGGCTGCTGGAGCGCCGTCCGACCGCCGATCGGGTCGACGCGAGCATCATGTCCGGACTGGTCGGCCGGTCGCCGTCGATGCGGGCGGCGTTCCAGGCGATTCGCCGTGTCGGCCCAACCGACACGACGGTTTTGATCACCGGAGAGACCGGCACCGGGAAGGAATTGACGGCGCGCGCGGTTCACGACGCCTCGCGGCGGGCGTCGGGCCCGTTCATCCCGGTGAATTGCGCCTCGCTCGCTGAGGGGCTGCTGGAGTCGGAGCTGTTCGGCCATGTGAAGGGCGCCTTCACCGGGGCGACACGAGACAAGGCCGGCCTGTTCGAAGCGGCGAACGGTGGCTCGGTGTTCCTGGACGAGGTCGGGGATATGAGCCTGCGGCTGCAGCAGCGGCTGCTGAGGGTACTGCAGGAGCGCGAGGTCGTTCGTGTGGGAGATACGCGGACCCGGTCCGTGGATGTCCGGGTAATCGCCGCCACCAATAAAGACCTCGAATCGGAGGTGAAGGCGGGGCGCTTTCGTGACGACCTTTATTATAGACTCCACGTCTTCCGAATCGACCTTCCGCCGTTGCGTGAACGCCGAGGCGACATCGCCTTGCTCGTTGAGGCCGCCGTCAACCGCATCTGCGAGCGCCTTCCGACGGGCGAGACCTTCGCGGTCTCACCCTTCGCCATGCGACTGCTCCGGGCGTACGATTGGCCGGGAAACGTGAGGGAGCTGTTCGCCGCCGTCGAAAGCGCCGCCATCCGAGCCGAGCGCGGCCGGATCGAGGCGCAGCACCTGCCTGAAAACGTCCGCCGGTCGCTGGCCGGCGGCACTCGGGAAGGCGCGCGCTACCGGGCCGGAGCGGAGCCGGAGGATGAGCGGCGCGTGATCGCCCGGGCGCTTCGCGAGGCAGAGGGCGTCCGCACCCGGGCCGCGGAGAGGCTGGGGATGAGCCGGACAACGCTGTGGCGCAAGATCAAGAAGTACGGCCTCGAGTCTGACGGGTAGCGGCCGGCCGGACGCCGCGTCTACATGTTCATAGTGGCTCACGCTCTCTGCGCGTTGGAAACCGGAGGTAACGCATGAGGAAGCGCATCTCGATCCTTGCCCTCTTGATGGGCCTCGCCGCGCCGGTCGCGCTCCTCGCTCAGGAGGGAGCGCAACGTGGCCAGCTGTACGAGGTCAGCACCTGGGAGAT
>CAYGAJ010000270.1:0-3319 GCA_964347815.1 uncultured Gemmatimonadota bacterium
GATCGACGTCGCTCAGGTCAACGGCGGCGAGTTCTTCGTCAACGCGCTGGGCGTCGGCTTCGACGCCGAGGTCGCTCGGCGCCGCGAGCGCAGCCGGCTTCGGCTGCCCGGGTACTTCCCCGCGGTGGTCCGCACGATGCTGACCTACCGCCCGCAGACCTACCGGGTGACGTGGCGGGACGACGTGAGGGAAGGGCCGGCGCTGATGCTGGCGGCGATGAACGGGCGCTGTGAGGGTGGCGGGTTCCGGATCGCGCCCGAGGCAGAGCTCACCGACGGTTTGCTCGACCTCTACTGGATCGACCCGATCCGCTTCTGGCAGTTCCTCCGCTACGTCTGGTCGGTGCGGCGCGGGACGCACGTGGGGCTGCCCATGGTGCACCGGTGGCGCGCCGAACGGCTGAAGATCGAGTCGGACTCGCGGCTGCAATACCAGATCGACGGCGAGTATCGTGAGCTGCCCCCGGGCCAGCCCCTGGAGATCGAGGTGCACCGGCAACGCGTGCGGATGCTCACATGAAAACCGGCGCTGCGCTTCTGCTCCTGGCCCTCGCCGCTCCCTCCCTGCTGGCGGCGCAAGAACCGGAAGCGGAAGCGCAGGCTCGACCGGACTCCGTGTTCCCGCGACCGCCGCTCTCCCCAGGGGGCGCGTTCTTCCGTTCCCTGATCCTGCCCGGCTGGGCGCAGGCCGAGTTGGGCCACGAAGCCCGCGGCGCCTTCTACTTCTTTGCCGAGTCGTTCAGCCTTTACATGATCGCTCGGACTCAGACGCGCCTCTCCCACGCCGAGCGCACGCTGCCCGAGGACTCGGGGATCGTCTCGTCCCGCAAGCAGCAGCGTGAGGACTGGATCGCGCTCGCCGTGTTTTGGGCGTTCTTCAGCGCCGCCGACGCCTGGGTGTCGGTGCAGCTCTTCGGCTTCGAGGAACGGACCGAGACGGGACCCAAGCCCTTGAGCCTCGACGTGAGGTGGGATGGCTCGGCGTTCCAGATCGGTTGGAAGGTTCCGGTCGGGCCGTAGGCGAGCGGTGGCTCGGACCTAACCGGAGCCGAGGCGCCGGCGCGCTCGGCCTAGCCGGCTTGGGAGTCGCCGGCTTCTCCCCACTCTAGCTGCTCGAGACGATCCTCGCTCAGCACGGTGTAGGTGCGGTTCAGCACCCAATCGCCCGTGTTCACATAGTAGCGCTGGGGCGCCACGGCTTTGACCATGGGCGTGTGACAGTGGCCGAAGATCACCAGGTCGAGGTCCTTCCGCTCGGACAGTAGCTCCGTCGCGTAGCTCTCGAGAACCGCGGCCCGCTGGCGCGCCTTGGCGAATCCCTGTTCGCGCCGATTCCCCGTGCGCGAGACGCCACGGGCGATGCGCGCGGCGAGATCCGGGTGGACCCAGCGCATGGCGTGGCGGATCGGCCGGGAGCGCAGCACGCGGCGCAGCGCCTTGTAGCCGAGGTCGCCCGGGCCCAGGCCGTCGCCGTGCGCGACGAAGGCGCGTCGCCCGGCGATCTCCATCTCGAGCGGACCCTCGGCCAGCTCGATCCCGATCTGGCGCTCGAGAAAGGGGCCGCCCCAGGCGTCGTGGTTTCCCCCCACCAGAACGATGCGGACGCCGGACTCGCGCAGGTCCGCCAGGGCGCGGAGGGTATGGAAGTGCTGGCTGGGGACCACCGTTCGAAACTCGCACCAGAAGTCGAACAGGTCGCCGTTGATCAACAGCGTCTCGGCCGCCCCGTGCCAGTGCCGGGTGAAGCGCACGAAGGCGTGCTGAACGGCATCGGGCACGGCGCCGAGGTGCAGATCGGAGACGATGACGGTGGGCTTGGCCATTCGCCCGGGATTATAGACGGTTGTCCGGCCGTGACAAGCGGCGGCTCGGCGTCGCACCGTCACGGCTTTGACCGCCGCGCCGCGGCGGCGTAATCTTCGAGGCCTGTCGTTTCGTGCGCTCGGGCAACCGAAACAGGGGGGAAAGTGCCGGAAAGCCAGATCGAGTTCCGGGTGCGCTATTCGGAGACGGACCAGATGGGCGTGGTGTATCACACGAACTACCTGGTCTGGTGCGAGATGGGCCGAACCGAGCTGATGCGGAAGCTAGGTACGAGCTACGCCGAGCTCGAGCGCCGCGGCGTCTTCCTCGCCGTCTCCGAGGCCCGGGTCAGCTTCCGCGCCGCGGCGCGCTACGATGACCTGATCCGGGTACGAACGCGCCTGACGCGCCTGCGCAGCCGCGGCGTGACCTTCGCCTACACGGTCGAGAGCCCCGAGACGGGCGCCGTCCTCGCGCGTGCCGAGACCGACCTGGTCTGCCTGGATGGGGAAGGGGCCCCGCGCAAGCTTCCCGGCGACGTTCAGGGAACGCTCAAGCAGGCGCTGGATACGGTGGGCGCGGAGGGAACAATCGACGCCCTGTCTGGTGTTTAACCTCGTGTGACATGAGCCTGTCTACTTCTTCAATCAAGGCCGGCGGCAAGGGCGGCGGACTCTGGCGCCCCGCTCTCATTACCGCAGCGTGGATGAGCGTCTTCGGGCTGGCGACTCCACTGGCGGCGCAGTACGTCCCGTTCGGCAAGAACAAGGTTCAGTACACCGACTTCCGTTGGCATGTCCTCTCGGGTGACCATGTGGACGTCTACTATTACCCGGAGGAGGAGACACTGGCCAAGGTGGCACTGAGCTACGCCGAGGAGAGCTTCGACTCGCTCTCGGCGCTGTTCCGCCACCAGCCGTTTCGCCGGGTGCCGCTGATCATCTACTCGTCACACCAGCACTTCGAGCAGACGAACGTGACCCCGGCCTTTCTGCCTGAAGGGGTCGCGGGCTTCACCGAGTTCCTCAAGCGCCGGATCGCGCTGCCCTTCAACGGCAGCTATCAGGAGTTTCGCCACACGATCCGGCACGAGCTGGTGCACTTCTTCCAGCTGTCGAAGCTGAGCCGAACCTACGCTCAGTATCCGGGCTTCCGGCCGCCGTACATCCCGCTCTGGTGGACGGAGGGGTTGGCCGAGCGCTGGAGCTCGGAGCAGGACAGCGAAGACGACATGTTCATCCGCGATCTGGTGCTGAGCGGCGACGTGCCGACGCTGCAGCGGCTCACCTACATGTACGGGTTCATCGCCTATCCGCTGGGCGGGCAGGTCCACAAGTATCTGGGCGAGCGCTTCGGATACGGGCGGGTCGCAGACCTTTACGAGACGATCTGGAAGTACAACAGCTTCGAGGAGGCGTTCAGAGGCGTCTACGGTATCTCGCTGGAGGAGCTGGACCGGACCTGGCGCTTCGAGCTGGAGCGGACCTACTTCCCGCTCTACGCCGACCGCCAGCCG
>CAYGAJ010000271.1:0-3307 GCA_964347815.1 uncultured Gemmatimonadota bacterium
GGCCGCACCGTGGGCGCCGGCGTCGTCACCAAGGTCCTGGAATAAGCTGAGCTGCGCGCGGTAGCGGGCGGCCGAATCCGGAGGGCTCGAGAGCTCTTAACTAGGTATGTCGGGTAAAATTCGCATTCGACTCAAGGCGTTCGATCACGCGGTCATAGACCAGACCGCGGCCGACATCGTCCGGACGGCCCAGAAGACGGGTGCGACCGTGCGAGGGCCGATTCCGCTGCCGACCCGTCGGCAGCGGTGGACCGTGCTGAGGAGCCCTCACATCGACAAGAAGTCGCGCGAGCAGTTCGAGCTGAAGACTCACAAGCGGCTGATCGACATCATCGACTCGCGACCGCAGACGGTGGACGCGCTGACCAAACTGGATCTGCCAGCCGGCGTCGATGTCGAGATCAAGGTGGACTGAGGGCGAACCATGCTAGGCCTGATCGGCAAGAAGGTCGGGATGACCCAGCTGTTCGCTGACGACGGAAGCGTGGTTCCGGTGACGGCGATCGAGGCGGGCCCCTGTCCGATCGTGCAGGTGAAGACGGAAGAGCGCGACGGCTACCGTGCCGTGCAGCTCGGCTTCGGACGCAAGAAGCCGCGCCGGAGCCGCAAGCCCCAGCTCGGCCACACCGCCCGGGCCGGTCTCGACTACGTCCCCGCGATCACCCGGGAATTCCGGCTGAGCGGCGACGACGTCCTCGCCGAAGACCCCCATTCGCCGGCCCCTGTGACGTCGGCGGCCGAGGGGGAGGCCGAGGGGGGTGCGGAGGCCGGGGGCGGCGCGGACGCGGCGCCCGGACTGCGCGTCGGTCAGTCGCTCACAGTGGCGATCTTCGACGCGGGCGAGCGGGTGAAGGTGACCGGTTACGACAAGGGGCGCGGGTTCCAGGGGGTCGTGAAGCGCCACGGCTTTCGTGGGCGCCCGAAGACGCACGGTCACCCGTCGATCCGCATACCCGGATCTGTCGGGCCAGGGACCGACCCATCGCGCGTGATCAAGGGCCGCCGCATGGCGGGCCGCATGGGTGGTTCGCGTAAGACCGTCCGCAACCTGCAGGTTGTCCGGGTCGATCCGGAGCGCAACCTGGTGTTCGTCAGAGGCTCCGTGCCGGGGGCGCGGAACGGTTGGGTCTTCATCGGTAAGCAGCGCTGAGGATCATGAGGCGCGACCCCGGGAACGTGATTTGGTGATGAAGAAAGCACTCACAGCGCCGTACTACACGGCGGATGGAAAAGCGGGTGAGGCCCGGCCGCTGCCCGCGGATCCGTTCGATGGGGTGGTGCACGAGACCGCACTGCACACGGCGGTGTCGGCCTACCTGGCGAACAGGCGCCAAGGCACGGCGTCGGCCAAGAACCGCCGAGCCATCACGGGCGGCGGCCGCAAGCCGTGGCGCCAGAAAGGGACGGGACGCGCTCGCGTCGGCAGCATCCGATCTCCGATCTGGCGGGGTGGAGCCGTGGTGTTTCCACCGATCCCGCGGTCGTTTCGGCAAGAGCTGCCCAAGAAAGTCCGGCGGCTGGCGCGGCGTTCGGCGTTCAACGCCCGGGCCGTAGAAGGCCAGGTCATCGTCATCGAAGGGTTCTCGCTGGAGCAGCCGAAGACCCGGACGCTGTTTCAGCTTCTGGAGAAGCTCGGGGTGGGTGGCCGCAAAGTGCTGATTCTGACCGACGGGCAGCGTCCGATGGTCCAGCTGTCGGCACGGAACATTCCGCAGGTGGAGGTCAGACCGTACTTGAACGAGTCGCCTTACGACCTCCTGTGGGCGGATGCGGTGATCATCGAAGAGAGCGCGCTGGCCGGCGCCGCGGAGACGAAGGTGAAGACGGAGCGGAAGGCAAAGGGGACCGGAGATGCGTGATCCCCGGCAAGTGGTCATCCGGCCACTCATCACCGAGAAGTCGTCGGCCGCGCTCGCCGATGAGAACCAGTACACCTTCGAGGTGGTCGGCGACGCGAATAAGCACGAGATCAAGCACGCGGTTCAGCAGCTGTTCTCGGTGCACGTGCGGCAGGTGCGCACCTCTCGTCAGCGAGGCAAGTGGCGGCGTCGTGGCGTCCACGTCGGGAAGCAACCGAACTGGAAGAAGGCGGTCGTGACGTTGGCCGAAGGTGAAACGATCGAGGTGTTCGAGGGGATCTAGGGATGGCGATCAAGAAGCTGAAGCCGACGAGTGCCGGCACGCGGTTCCGCTCTCTGGTCGCGAGTGACGAGGTCACCCGCAGCAAGCCCGAGAAGTCGCTGCTCGAGCCGCTGACGAAAAAAGGTGGACGGAACCACCACGGCCACATCACGACGCGTCGACGCGGAGGTGGGCACAAGCGGCGCTTCCGACGGATCGACTTCAAGCGCGACAAGGTCGGGGTGCCGGGGAAGGTGGCCGCGGTCGAGTACGACCCGAACCGCTCGGCCAACATCGCCCTGATCCACTACGCGGACGGCGAGAAGCGCTACATCCTGCACCCGCGCGGGCTCAACGTGGGTGACACGGTCGTGGCCGGGTCGGGCAGCGAGATCCGTCTGGGTAACGCCGTCCCGCTCAAGGAGATTCCGCTGGGGACGTCGGTGCACAACATCGAGCTGCAGCCGGGGCGGGGCGGGAAGATTGTGCGCTCCGCGGGCAGCGCGGCACAGGTGGTGGCGAAGGAGGGGAACTACGTGACCCTGAAGCTCCCCTCCACCGAGGTCCGTATGGTCGCCTCGAGCTGCACGGCCACGATCGGCCAGGTCGGCAACGTCGACCACGAGAACGTTTCATGGGGCAAAGCGGGTCGGGCGCGCTGGTCGGGCCGCCGACCCAAGGTCCGCGGGGTGGCGATGAACCCGGTCGACCACCCGCTGGGTGGTGGCGAAGGGAAGGCGTCTGGGGGCCGTCCGCCGGTGAGCCCGTGGGGCAAGCCGGAGGGTCGAAAGACGCGGGACCCGCACAAGAAGTCGAACCGGCTGATCGTGCGCCGGCGGCGTCGCGGGAAGGCGACACAGTGATGAGCGAGGATCGCGGAGCGTGCGGCGGTTCGAGGACCGCCGACGTACCGTCGAAGCAGGGACTGAACGGCGCTGACGTGAGAGACGATGGCTAGGAGCATCAAGAAAGGTCCGTTCGTCGACGAACATCTGCTGCTCAAGATCGGGCGGATGAACGAGGCCGGCGAGAAGCGGGTTCTGAAGACTTGGTCGCGTCGGTCTACGGTGACCCCCGAGTTCGTCGGACACACGCTGGCCGTGCACAACGGGAACAAGTTCATCCCGGTCTACATCACGGAGAACATGGTCGGTCACAAGCTGGGTGAGTTCGCGCCGACGCGGCT
>CAYGAJ010000272.1:0-3305 GCA_964347815.1 uncultured Gemmatimonadota bacterium
CGATCGTACCCTTCACGTGCCGCGGCGAGATCCGACCTTCCACCATCAGTGGGTAGTCGCTGGAGATGTGCCCGTTCACGGTGGAGATGCTCACGTCGCAACTAAGGTCCGCCGGCAGCTCCAGCGTGACGCTGCCGTTCACCGTCGTGAAGTCCATCGTGCCCGTCCAGTCGGCACGACCCAGCGACGCGGTGATCGAACCGTTGACCGTGGTGGCCTCGGCGACGCCGCTGGCGGAAACGTCCACGCCGCCGTTCACCGTGTGGGCTCTTACGCTGCCGTCGATGCCGAGCGCCTCAACATCGCCGTTCACCGTACGGCCGACGAAGTTGACGCCCGCGGGGACACGGACCGTGAACTCCACCGAGACATCGTTCTTGTTCACGTTCATGCGACCACGACCGCCGGGACGGCACTCGTTGGGCTCGTCACGGTCGCGGCTTGGGTAGACGGCACAGATCGTCACGCCGTCCGCGTGCTCGACCACCTCCATCTTCACCGTGCTGGGGTCATCCCTCCTGCCACGCAAGCGCGCGTGGACCTCAACCTCGTTTCCCGATGCGCGCTCGGCCCGGATTCCCCCGTTCACCCCTTTGATCTCGACGGCCTTACCACGATCGACCCGGCCCTTCCACTCCCACTCCTGTTGGTCGGCCACGGCGTAGGCGGTCGATGGCTCCGCGGCCACGGCAGCTGCCGCGTCCCGGTCCGCCGGTGCGGGGGGCGGCGCCCAGGCCGCCAACAGCATCGCGAGACCAACCACACCGAACATCCTCATGACTATCCTCCCTGCGCTGAGCTAACGTCTTTGTAGTCGAATGTCGCCGTCGAACGAATGCAGCTCGAGCCGGGCGGCGCCACTGCCGATCGTGAAGCTGAACCGGCGCCCGGCCTCGGCCGTACCGAGCTGCACCGGAAAGTCCGCCTCGAACTGGCCGTCGAAGGTGGCGACCGAGACGGTGGCGTTGATGTTCTGCGGCACCGTCACGACGACGTCGCCATCGTGCGTGGTCAGCCGGTAGCGTCCGTCATCGGCGATCGAGCCGTTATAGAACAGATCGCCATCCACCGTCTTCGCTTCGACCTGCCTCGATCGAATCCCCTCCAGCATGATATCGCCATCGATCGACTCGACGAACAGCTCGCCTTCGAAATCGGTGATCGTGATGTCGTTCTCGACGTTGTTGACGTCGAGTCTACCGCTGGAGCCCTGGAGGGTTACGTCTCCCTCCACCGACCGCAGCGAGATCTCACCGGCGCAGTCACGGATCTGGACGTCGCCGTTCAGCGTCTCGACCCGCACACCGCTCTTCATCCCGGCCACCTGGATGTCCGTATAGAAACCCCAGAGGTCCACGGGCATCGTGGCGGGAACCGTGATCCGGTAATCGACCACATCGGGGAGCCCATGCCGAGTCTCCGATTTGATCTTCACCGACGATTCGGCTGTGAAGATCTTCACCCGATCGTGACTCGAGTGGCTCGCTTCGATCCGCACGGCGTTCCGGTTCCAGGTGGTGATGACGATTTCGCCCGCGTGGTTCCGCACCTCGAGACGGGCGCGCGGGTTCACCTCGAACACCGTGTCCAGCTCGGCGTCCTGGGGGTGAGACGAGTAACCGTCACCCCACCACCCCGTGCCGGCGTAGCCCCAATCCGGGACCGTCACCTGCAAGGCCGGCAGCGCCAGAGCCAGCTCGGGGATCTCGATCTCGATTTCGGGCAGCTCGAACTCGTGGCCCGGCACGTAGAGGTCGAAGCCGGGGATATGGATATCGACGGCCGGGAAGTGGAAGTCGAAGACCGGCACCTGCAAGTCGATCTCCGGGATCTGGATATCGAGTCCCGGGATCATCAGATCGATCGGGGGAATCTCGATCTCCAGATTCCGTTCCTGCCTTGGAACCTCGGGATCTTGAGGACCGACCGCCGCCACCAGCGCTCCCAACAACAGTTTCGTAATCATAACTCTCGCGCCTGTTCGACTAACTGGCCGCCCCGGCCATCCGCGCCGCTTGCCGGAGGAGCTCCAGCTTTTGCTGCATGGTGGTGACCAGGTGCTCGTTCAAGTAAGTGCTCGCCGGGTCCAGCTCCAAGGCGCGACGCGCTTGGGCGATCGCCCGGTCGATGATCAGGAGGTTCTCCTCCAAGACGCGGACCGTCTCCTCATCGAGCACGTCGCGCCGCTCATCCAGGATCCGCTCCAACTCGTACACCGCCGCATCGTAGTCCGACCCGGCGAAGCGCACTGCCGCCGGCACCGCGGCCGCGCCGGGCTCGGACGCCACCGTCGCCTCTCCGGCGCGATTCGCTGCCGGCCCGGTAAGCAACCAGGCTGTGCCACCCGAGACGATCATGAGCGCCACGCTGGCCGCGACCAGCTGCGGAATCGAGAAAGAGAACCGCCGCCGACGCACCGTCTCTCGACGACGGTGGGCTTCCAGCTCGACCACCGAGACCGACGCGCTCGATGCCCCGATCCGCTCTGCGATTCCGGGCCACAGGTCGGTGGCCGGTGGACGGTCTTCCAGGGCCTGCGCCCGGGCCACGACCTGCCGTAGCCCTTCGAGCACGTCCGTGCACTCGGAGCAGCCGGCCAGATGGCTCTCCAAGTCCCGGCGCTCGCCCGGCGCCAGCACGCCGTCCAGGTACTCAGACAATCGATCGGTCCAGCGATCACTCATCTCGACTCTTCCGTTTCAGCGCCCTCGATCAGCGGCGCCCCGGCGCCGTGTGTTTCGGCACCTTTGCTAGAACACCTCACCGCTCCATGTGCTCACGGAGGATCATTCGCGCCCGGTGGAGCTGCGACTTCGATGTGCCCGGGCTGATCTCCAGCATCTCCGCGATTTCGCCGTGCTTGTACCCTTCTACATCGTGCAGGACGAAAACCTGCTGCGCCCCGTCCGGCAGTCGCTGCAACGCCGCCTCGAACTCGATCTTCGTCTCGCTGCGCTTCGGGTTCGAGTACAGCCGACCCAGCGCCAGCTCACCTTCGACGAAGCGTTCCCGTCGAATCCCCAGCTTCTTGCGGCGTCCCAGGATCACGTTGATCGCCACGCGATGCAGCCACGTCCCAAACGCCGCCTCGCCGCGAAAACTGCCCACCTTCTCCCAGACCCGGACGAAGATGTCCTGCGTCACCTCGTCGGCCAGCTCGGGGCCGATCATCCGGCGCGAGAGGCTGTGGATCCGATCCACATGCCGCCGGTACAGCCGCTCGAAGGCGTGCGTGTCCCCGGCGGCGGCCCGCGCCGCGTCGTCTGCGTCCGGTTTTCCGGCGTCTCGTTTCGCCTTCAGAACCG
>CAYGAJ010000273.1:0-3301 GCA_964347815.1 uncultured Gemmatimonadota bacterium
GCTGGAAACAGGCATGGGAGTGGCTGAAGTTCTATGTGCTGTTCCGAGCGGTCACCCCGCGATTCGTCGGCCACAACCCTCTGGCTGGATTGACGTACATACTCGTCTATGCGGTCTGTCTCCTGTCCGCCCTGACCGGCTACGCCATCTTCTCAGTCCACGCCGGAGTCGACTCGCCGATGCGGATCTTCGGGGGTCTGCTGCCGCTGTTCGGGGGACTGCAGACGGCCCGCTGGATTCACCACATCTGCATGTGGGTGATCGTCCTATTCGTCATCCACCATATCTCCTGCGCCCTGCTCGTCGCCCGTGCGGCCAGGAACGCGACGATCGATTCCATGTTCTCGGGCTACCGATTCGCGCGGCCGGAAGACCTGGCAGCTGAGGAAGCGGGAGCCGACTGATGTCGGCTCACGACTCTTCCGCGTCGCTGCTGATCCTGGGACTGGGCAACGTGCTGTGCAGCGACGACGGTCTGGGCGTGGCGGCGCTCGAGCTGCTCGAGCGCCGGCATTGGACCCCGGAGGGCGTTCGGGTCCTCGATGGTGGCACGCTGGGCCTCTCCTTGCTCACACACATACGGGCTTCCGACGATGTGATCATCGTCGATGCGATCAACGGCGACGGGCCGCCGGGGACCTTCGTCCGCCTGGACGGGGACGAGGTGGCGCCCGCCGTGCGCAGCCGCCTCTCGGCTCACCAGGTTGGCGTGGCCGACCTCCTCGACGCGCTGGGTATGCTGGACGCCTACCCCCGGCGGCTGGTCTTACTGGGCCTGGTTCCCGCAAGCCTCGAGCTGAACTACGGTTGCTCGCCTCCGGTCGAGGAGAGGCTACCTGAGTTGGTGGAAGAGATCGTCGAGGAAGCGCGCCGTTTGGGCTACGATCTTCCTCCCGCTGGCGGCGAAAGGAGACCTGGGTCCGCGACCCGCAGCCCGGCGGCACGCACTCGGGGTGTGTGACGCCGATTCCGTCCTCTGCACCACGGCGACGCCGGGGTTCCCATGGGCGGCGTGTTGTGCCCAGTGCCCGTGCTCGCGGTGATCAACCCCGCATGGGGATCGAGGTTCGCTTCGGCCATCGTGGCCCTTCCGCGCTGACACACACGAGCAATTTCTCATTCAGAGTAATCTTGGCGACTCCGCGGCGCCTCGGTTAACACAGGCGTGGAAAAACTCGGGATCGGTAGCGATCGCGATGGCGAAGCTAAGCCTTCGGGCCAGAAGACCTGCCTCGACGTTCGTCGAGTCGAAGCAAGCCATACATCAGCCATTGCGCGGGCAGTGGAATGACGAGGATGAGCACGACGAGGGCCAGGACGATCAGGAGGGGAACCTTGTATGCCGTGGCCAGCGTCGGTTCCTGAACGGTGTTGACGATCACTCTGAGGGTGGCGGCGGCCACTATGACAGCCCAGGCGGCGCTGATGATGAGTCCAACGCCCAGTATGATCCGCGAGACTTTGCCCGCCTGCCAAGCATCTTTGAGCAAGCTGCGCGACATGGTCGCAATCACTCGTGGGGTGAGTCGTGAACTGTTTTCGGCGCTCGAGCGGTCAGCGCTACCGGGCCAGCACCAGCGACGTGGCACGGGTCGAGAAAGTGGTATCCAGTGACAAGGAGGGCAAGGTGAGAAGGTCGGGTCGTCGGAGATGGCTCTGCCCGGCCGCCGGGGCGCTCATGCTGGGATCCGTGGCCTGTGACCGATCGGGCTTGCCCCCCGAGTATCGTGACGTGACGGTTCCCACCAGTACGATCGCTTCCGCTGATGCCCGCGATCGCGGCCGAGCTCTTTTTCTCGAGCATTGCGCCATCTGCCACGGCGTGCGGGCCGACGGCCGGGGCCTTCGCAGTAACCTATCGGTCCCGCCGGCGAACTTCACCGACCCTTCATGGCGCGAGCGCACGACTGAACGCCGCGTCTACTATGTGGTGCGGGAGGGTATTCGGGGGACCCCTATGCCGGCTTGGAAGATCCTGAGCGAGGAGCAGACCTGGGATCTCGTCGCGTATGTCCTGGCGGTGGCGGAGCTTGAGTCCTCACGTCGGACGCCATAAGCCCTGATCGACGCCTCCGGACGGCGTTCCGCTCGCCCGCATCCGGGTCGGTGAGTCGATTAGCCCGGGACGCCTGGCCCTACAGAGGTATCAGATCAGCTGTGATATATGTGCTGATCATCGTGTAGAGGATGACAAAGATCAGCACCAACCCCACCGCCAGCGCGGTGAAACCGAAGATCCGGAAGAGCCGCTGCAGCTTCAGTGGGTAGGGGTGGACCAGCTGCTCCCTCCAGTCCGGCCTCTGCATCAGCTGCTCGTACTCCCGCGGTTTGTCGTGCTTCAACTCTTCGAGTGACACACGGCCCGTGAAGATCACCGGGTCCATGGGGAATTTGTCCGGCCGGAAGTGGGTGTTGAAGAAGTGGATGGTGAAGATGAAGGCCACGGCCAGCAACGCCTCGTCGCTGTGAAGGATGGTGGCCACGTTCACGGTCCAGCCCGGCAGGATGAGCGTGAAGAACTCCGGGAACCAAAGCAGTATCCCGGTGGAGCCGATGATGGACATCCCCCAGAAGACAGCAAAGTAGTCGAACTTTTCCCAGTAGGTGAAGCGACCGTACTTGGGACGAGGCCCCTTGCCGAAAAACCACTTGAACGAGTCGACGAACTCCCTCAGATCATTGCGGTTGAAGATGAGGGATGTATCGGAGAAGATGAACTGTGCCCAGCTCTTGTCCGATGCCTTCTTGCGCATCCAGACATCACCCAGGTGGATGCAGAACACGGTAATCAGAGTGATCGCGGCGAGCCGGTGCAGCACGCCGGTGGTGGCAAAGCCTCCCACGCCGGCCGCCAACGCCTGAGCCCAACCCATGAACGAGAACTTGAGCGTCATGCCGGTGATGGCGAGTACGAAGAAGCTGATCAGCATGATCAGATGCAGCGTGCGCTCGAACGTGGTGAACCGCTTGTACAGCCGTTTCCCGAGCAGGGGCTCGACTTGTAAACCCGGCGCACCCGGGGCCACCGTCGTCGCGAGAGGGCCGGGATTTGCTAGGGCCCCGAAGGAGCGTGGGCCACCGGCCGCCTCCAGGCCTCGTGGGTTCGCCGTCGTCCCGAAGCCGTGGGGGCCGCCAGGGGGGTTGGACGAGTCTTCGTCCTCGTCGTCATCGTACTCGTCGATGGCCGCCGTCCCGTCGGGGACGGATGGACCCGTGTTGTGCCCGTCCACGGAGCCGTGGTTCGGCCGCTTCCAATCCTCGGGCGAGCGCCAGAGCCGGTAGAGCCAGGCGAGGGTGTGGA
>CAYGAJ010000274.1:0-3294 GCA_964347815.1 uncultured Gemmatimonadota bacterium
CGGCCGGTCCCCGCGTCATCCCCTTGCCGGCGGTGATCCGATAATCTGGCACGACGATGTCCTCCCTGAGAGGGTGTGGTTGCGGCCAGGATCTGTAAGGCGGGATACGGGTGAAACGGCGGGGTTACTTGTGCACGGTATCCGGTCTGGCGAATGCCGTCAAGACATGGCGGTTTCGGGGCCCCTTTTAACGTTTCGAGCCCGACGTCGTCTAACACTCAGAGAGCGGGAAGAACCGCGCGCCCTGCTGTCCCCCCGCCAGGGCGAGACCAATCAGAGGAGGGGAAGGAGAAGATGAAAAGGCGAAACCTCAATCTGTTGCTGGGGCTTCTGCTGGTGGCGGGCCTGGCGGCCTGTGACGAGAACAGCAGCAGCATCCTGGATCCCGGCACGCCGCAGCAGACCGAGCTCGACCTCATGGTCGATTCGGATGTAACCGAAGCCACAATCGTCGACGCCCAGGCGGCGATGGACGCGGTGCTGGGCGCTCCGGTACCCTCGGCCGATGTCTACCAGGGCGTGCTGTTCGGCGACCCCGATCCGACCAAGATCGAAGAGGCTCGGGCGCTGCTGGAGCAGGCCCGGCAGAAGTTCGAGGCTGCGCGTCGCGCCTGGATCGGTGGGGACACCGAGCGTGCGGCCCAACTCGCCCTCGAGGGGCGGTTGCTGGTGGCCGATGCCTACATCCTCGTCTTCGGCGAGGAAGCGTACGACCGCCTGTTGGAGCGGGTCGATCACGTGATCTCCTGGCTCGAGCAGCAGGTGGACGACCAGGCCTCCGAGCTGCTGGCCCGCATCCGTGAGCTGAGGGACGAGGCCGAGGCGCTGCGCGGCAGCGATCTCCCGGCAGCGGTGGAGCGTTTGATCCTGGCGTTGCAGATCGCCAACCGCGAACGGGCGATCCACCGGCAGCGGGAGATCATTCAGCACGCGCGGCTGTCGCTGTTCATGGCGATGAACTCGATCGGGCTGGCGGTGGAGATCGTCGGTGACGATCCGACCGAGCAGCAGATCCACGCGCTGCGCCACGCTCAGCACCTGGCCCGAGACGCCGAGCAGGCGTGCAACGCCGGCCGCTACCGCTTCTGCCTGTATCTGGCGCGCGAGGCGGTCAACGTAAGCCTGATCGCCGTGGTCCTGGAGTTTGGCGGCCGCGACGCGGATCTGCTGCAGGCGATGATCGACCTCAGCAACCGGGCGATCGCCGCGGCGGAAGAGGCGCTGGCTAGCACCGATCCGCCTAACGAGTTCGCGGTCCGGCTGCTAGAGCACGCGAAGCAGTTGCAGGCCCGGGTGCTGGAGATCGTGGATGTCCATCCGCGCGTCGCCGTGCACGTCCTCTGGCACGTGTCGGTGACGGCATACGGAGTGATCCAGATCGCCTCCGCCGGCTAATCCAATCGACCCGACAACCGTAACTCGGGGTCGCCGCCCACGCGGACGGCGGCCCCGACTCTCATCTGCCGGATTCGAAATTCAGCAGCCGGGTCTTCTCCGCCGTGCCCGGCGGGCCGCCGTAGCCGCCGGGGCTGCCGTCGGCGCGCACGACGCGGTGGCAGGGGACGACGATGGGGACCGGGTTGCGGCGGAGGGCGTTGCCCACGGCGCGCGCCGCCCGCGGCCGCTTCAGCCGCCGAGCCAGCTCAGAGTAGGACGCGGTGGCGCCGAAGGGGACGCGCCGCGTCGCCTGCAGCACGGCGCGCTCGAATTCGCCCAGCCCCGACAGGTCGAGGCGAAGCTCGAAGTCTCGGCGGCGGCTCGTGAAGTAGTCTCGCACTTGTGATCGGACAATGGCCAGTGCCTTCCGGTCTCGGCGCACGCGGCGGCCACGATAGGTGAGAGCCAGCTCGTCCTGGAAGGCGTCGTCGCCAGCCACGTTGCGCGTGAGCCGGCAGAGCCCCCGCTCGCTGACCGCCGCGTAGACCCGGCCGAACGCCGTCTCGAAGCTGTCCCAGCGGATCGCCGTGCAGGCGCGCTCGGCGGTGGCCAGTCCGTCAGTCCTTGCGCCGGTTCCGACGACGCAAGTCGTTCAGGAACGTGTGGAGGGTGAGGAACTTCTCGTAGACGATGGGGCCCTTGCCCTTGCGGCCGATCTCGGCCAGCAGGTCTTTGAGCCGGCCGCGTCGGATCACGTAGAAGCGGAAGGTCTCGGCGAAGTCCTCCTGCGGGTGCTTCGAGGCGTAGGCGGTGACGTGGTTCTCCGGCGTCTTCGACAGGTTGCGCTTGCGGAACGAGACCCAGCTCTCGTCCACGCCACGGTACGCCTTGTCGAAATCGCCGAAGGCGCGGCGGAAGCGCTGCGAGCGGGCGAAGCGGTGGTGGTGGTAGAGGAAGCTGTGCCCCAGCTCGTGGGTGATCAGCCCGACCAGGCTGGGCCAGGCGATCTCGTGCCGGTAGTTCTTATCCACGTAAAGCCGCTCGATCTCCACGATCTTCGGGAACTTGGGGTCGACGCCCGACACCCCGGGCCGCACCAAGATGCGATACCCCCAGTCGGGCACCCGCACCTTTCGGAGGAGCTGGCGCACGCGACGGATGGCTGGCTGCAGCAGGTCCTGCCCGGTGGCGTCGTTTCCGCACCAGGGGCAATAGTCCATGAGGTCGTCCACGCCGCTGTCGCAGTGGGGGCAGACGCCCTCGTACTCGCCGTGGAAAGGCCAGTGCTGCTCGCGACCGCACCAGGGGCAGTAGTGCATGGGATACTGCAAACCGCCGCCGCAGCGGAAATCGCAGCGGGCGTGGTAAAGGAAGCCCCGCGGTTGCTTCAGCGGCTCTTCGCTGGAAGCCTCGTCGCTGATGTCCTTGCCGCACCAGGGGCAAAAGGAGTAGCTGTCGGAGACCAGCCAGCCGCAGTAATAGCACTCGGCTCCGGTGACCTCGCGATCGTCTCCCCAGGCCAGCCGCTTGCCGCAATCGGGGCAAAAGTACCAGAAGCGGCGCAGGCCGCGGCCGCAACGGCTGCAGCGGTTGGCGCGGGCTTCCAGCTCAGTTCGCGCGCTCATAACGCCCCACCGCCTCGCGGACCAAACGCTCGACGAACGCGTAGTAGTCCAGCCCCATGCGCTCCGCCGCGTTGGCCATGTCCTCGCCGAAGCTGAGGTACGGGTTGGGGTTCACCTCGAGGACGTACACCTCCTGATCGGACGTCAAGCGGATATCGATGCGGCCGTAGTCGCGAAGCTCCAGAGCCTGGAAGGCGGTCCTGGCCGCGTGCTCGATCTCCGCCAGCGCACCCTCGGCGATGCGCCGGGCGAAGATGTTCTTGATCCCCCAGCGGTCGCGGTACTCCAGATC
>CAYGAJ010000275.1:0-3268 GCA_964347815.1 uncultured Gemmatimonadota bacterium
GACATGACGGGCGGCAACTACTGGGTGCCCGAAGCCATCAAGTATCTCGACCAGCTCGGGCTGCTGCGCCTGGGCGGCGGTCTGACCAGCACCCAGATCGCGGCGCTGGACGCCGGGGTGACGCGGGCGCACAAGCAGCTCAACCAGGCGGCGACCCTCAGCGTCACCGGCAACGTGGTCAAGATCGTCAATCATACAGGTCACAAGCTGATCTCCGGCTACCCGGAGGGCCGGCGCATGTGGCTCAACATCAAGTGGTACGACGACACCGATGTGGTCGTCCGCGAGGATGGCGCCTACGACTGGATCACCGTCAATCTCGACAACACCCCGACGCAGGTGAGATCGCTGGTCAAACTGTACGACCCGAACACCAAGGTGTACGAGGCCCACTACGCGATGACGCAGGAGTGGGCGCAGCAGCTCCGCAACGACCTGGGCTATCCGCCTGACCTGGTCCTCACCTTCGACCGCCTCAGTGGGAGTGTGACGACCACCCTCCAGGACCTGGCCGCTCTCGGCCCTGGAGACTACGTGGAAACCTTCCACTTCGTCCTCAACAACAAGGTGGCGAAAGACAACCGCATCCCGCCCTACCGCATGAGCTACGACGAGGCGCGCAGGCGGAACGCGTTGCCGGTGCCCGCCGACCAGTACGGCAACCCCGGACCCGGCGGCGTCTATAATTACTGGGACGAGTTCACGCTGAACCCCCCGGCTGGGGCGGTTTACGCCACGATCGACCTGCTGTACCAGCCCACCAGCTGGGAGTACATCCAGTTCCTCTACCTGGCAAACGACAGGTTGAACCCGTTCCTGGCCGACGAAGGCGTGAACCTGCTGGACGCGTGGCTGAACACCGGGATGGCCGAGCCCTACGCCATGGCCTCCACCACCTGGGGGACCGCGCCGACGCCGCCGACTCCCATGATGCGGGTGAGCAGCTTGGCGACCTGGTGCACCGGCAAAGGCGGCAATTTCACGTCGCCGTGCGATACGTTCCACCCCCGCGACACGATGGGCTGGATCGCGGTGGTCTTGGATCAGGCGGATGCACCCATCTCGGGCGCCCAGGTGTTCACCGAGATCCGCAACGCGTCAGGCGCGCTAGTCACGGAGAAGCAGGGCTTCACCGACTCGAACGGCGAGGCCAAGTTCACCTGGAAGATCCCGCGCGGGCAAGCGGCGGGCGCCCATACGGTGAACGTGGCGAACGTGATTCACAGCAGCTACGACTACGATGCGGCAAACAGCGTGCCCCCGACGCCATTCACGATTCAGTAACCTCCCGCTGCAGGACCGGGCGGCGAAAAGAGCCCCGCTTCGCGCGGGGCTCTTTCGTGTTGTCGGGCAAGACGCCGGCGTCGTCCAGGTGCGAACTGCGGCGCTGATGCTTATGTTGCGGCCCTCTAGCACCTGGCGGGAACAAGTATCAACGCTGGCTCGCCCTGCACGGGTCCACGAAGATGCGGGTCGACTCGCGCAGGCTTGACCGGCGCCCGGCGGAGGGTGCCGAGCACCACAATCCCTGAGCTTCCACGTTCGGAAGAATGGCATGGGCGCAACCGCCGCGCGCTGATGGCGTGCGGCGCGCAACGCAGGTGCACCGTAAAGGAGAGAGTATGGGCGATGTGTTGTCCAGGATCACTGAGTTGATCGCGAACGAGTCAGACTGGCGCGGGCCTCGGGTACTCGTTCTTCTCGGCGCCTTGTCGGTCGGCTCCTGGGCGGGGCCGGGCTGCTTTGCGCCTCCGGCCGCGGCGCAGGCGCCGGTCAAGGTGCCGGGCTGGCCCGCCAGCGTTCGCGCCGAGCTGTTTTACGTCGGTGACGTCTTTGCGCCGACGACCGGCGGATTGTCGCGGGAGGCGGTCTACCTGGACAACCTCGACCTGATGCTCGACCTTGACCTCGAGGCCTTGCTCAAACTCAGCAAGACCTCGCTCCGGGTGCACGTTCAATCGAACCGTGGTAGCTCTGCCAGCGAGCGCGTCGGCGACTTCCAGGGGCTGAGCAACATCGAGGCGCCGTCCGAATGGCGGCTGTACGAGGCGTGGGTCGAGCACAACCTGCTGCCGGGCCGGCTGTCTGTGCTGGCGGGCGTCTACGATCTGAACGCGGAGTTCGATGTCATCCGCGTCGCCGGTGATTTTCTCAACAGCTCCTTCGGCTTCGGACCCGACTTCAGCTCGACCGGGATCAGCGGTCCCTCCACCTTTCCGCTCACCACCCTCGGCGTACGCGTCACGTTGCGGCCCTATCCCAGCATCTACGGCAGGCTGGCGGTCATGGACGGGTCGCCCGGCGATCCCGCCGACCCGGACCGCTCGCGCTTTGCCCTGGGCAACGGCGAAGGGGCGCTGATCGCGTGGGAGGTGGGCTACAACCAGGCCGCGCCCGGCGTGATGGTGATCAAAGACGAGCCGCCGACACGCGTGCAGGAGGGCGGCCGGCGGATCGGCCGCAGTCGCACGGTGCAGCGCGCGCGGATGAAGCTGTCGCTGGGCGGCTGGGCTTACACGCGCGATTTCGACGCCTGGGAGGTCGGCGAGCCGGCCCAAAAGAGCTGGGGCGTGTACGCACTCGGCGAGCGACTGCTGTATGTGGAGCCAGGCGACGCCGGGAGCCTCTCGGCCTTTGTCCGGGCGGGAACGGCCAACGCCGACGTCAATCGTCTGAGCGCCTATCTGGGTGGAGGTCTGGTGTACGCCGGCCTCATTCCCGGTCGGACGGACGATGTGCTGGGATTCGCCGTGGCCCACGCCCGC
Organism: uncultured Gemmatimonadota bacterium; assembly: GCA_964347815.1. Lineage (GTDB taxonomy): Bacteria > Gemmatimonadota > Gemmatimonadetes > Palauibacterales > KS3-K002 > CAYGAJ01. The sequence continues at coordinate 2,766 of CAYGAJ010000275.1, forward strand.
AACGGATCGCCGTTCCTGCGCGCGTTTGAAGGGGCCGGCGAGCGGTTCGAACGGGCCGAGACGGTGCTGGAAGGCATCTATTTGGCGCAGCTGGGAGAGTTCTTTCAGCTCGAGCCGAACCTGCAGTGGATCGTGAATCCCGGGATGGACCCCGCGGTCGAGAACGCGCTGGTCCTGGGCCTGAGGGGGAGAGCGTCGCTGAACCTGCCCTGAGGGGACGGCGCTAGCTAGCAACCGGCGCCGTGGGTTTGCGTTCGTCGTGGCGGTGCTGTCATGCCACCGATTTCTCAGCCAGCCTCGATCTGCTCGAGGCCGGCGACGATGAACGTCCATTGGAGCATCATCTGATCGCGGATCGGCATCGGGCGTAGTCCGGCCCGGGCAGCGGCGTCGGCGATCTCCCGCGGCGGCCGACCGCTGGCGAGCGAGTCTCCCCATTCTAAGATCCGCGCTCTCCATTCCTCGGCGACGGGGTCCGGTGGTCCCAGTCGCTCGCCGACGCC
>CAYGAJ010000276.1:0-3249 GCA_964347815.1 uncultured Gemmatimonadota bacterium
GCGCGCCCGTCCCGTCGAGGACGCGGCCGCCGCGGATGATCAGGTCGTAGGTCTGGGCGTCGGCGGGGACGGGGGTGAGCAGGGCGAGGGCGAGTGTGAGCGCGGGAACGAGCGCGGTGTGGGTCCGGGTCATGGCTCCCTCCGGTGTCGCGGTCCTCCGGGAGTTTGTTGGGCGTTGCGGAGGGGACTATGCTACGGCGTGGCCTCGCACGGACGCAAGCGGCTCGGGCGATGACGATCGATTGAGCCCTCGACTTTCCCTTTGCAGACGTTGGATGTCGCAGCGCCCGTGACGGGGCGAAGAAAGGAGGACGGACCATACCCTATGTGTGCCAGCCGTCGAGATCTCGGACAGGTGACAGGCCAGAGGAATCGACCCCCGAGGCTGTTGGATCAGGTTCGGCGTGCCCTGAGGGTCGGTCGTTACAGCCGCCGCACCGAAGAGGCTTATGTGAACTGGATCCGCCGTTACGTGATCTTCAACGGCCGGCGGCACCCTGCGGAGCTCGGCGAAGCCGACGTCTCGCGCTTCCTGACCAGTCTGGCGATGGACGGGCGGGTGAGTGCTTCGACGCAGAGCCAGGCGGCGAGCGCGCTCTTATTTCTCTACCGTAAGGTTCTGCGTGTCGATCTCAAGTGGCTCGACGATGTGGCGCGGGCGTCGCCGGGGCGCCGGCTGCCGGTCGTCCTGACGCGTGAGGAGGTGAGGGCCGTTCTCGATCACCTGGAGGGCCAGAAGCTTTTGGTCGTAATGCTGCTTTACGGATCCGGTCTGCGACTGCTGGAGTGTTTGCGCTTGCGAGTGAAGGACATCGATCTGAAGCGGGGCGAGATTCGGCTCCGGCGTGGGAAGGGAGGCAAGGATCGAATCACGATGCTGGCGCGGGCATTGAGGGAGCCGCTCGCGGCGCATCTCGAGGAGGTTCGCGAGCGGTACCGCGCGGAACTGGCTCGGGGTGGCGGGTACGTGCGGCTTCCGGACGCGCTGGATCGCAAGTATCCCTCGGCGAGTCGGGAGTGGGCGTGGCAGTACGTGTTTCCCGCGTCGCGGACCCAACTCGATCCGCAGAGGGGGAAGAGGTACCGGCATCACTTTCACGAGTCTGGAATCCAGCGAGCGGTCAAGCGCGCGGTGCGGAAGGCCGGGATCAACAAGCACGCGACCTGTCACACGTTTCGGCACTCGTTCGCGACGCACCTGCTGGAAGATGGCTACGACATCCGGACAGTACAGGAGTTATTGGGTCACAAAGATGTCCGCCACACGATGATCTATACCCACGTGTTGAATCGTGGCGGCTATGGCGTACGGAGCCCGATTGACGCGCTGTAGCGGCGGGGCCGGAAAAGGGGGGGTCGCTGCCGTTTTGGCGCTGCGGGCTTCAGGCGGGGTGCGGAGCACAGACGCTGCAAGCGCTTGCAGCGTTTGCCCCGGCCGAGATAAGTGGCTCCACGGGGCGAGCGTCGGTATACTAAGAGGGGTTTGGTCCGCCATCGGCCCCCCGGCCGTCAGGCGTTAGGCGGCAGGCCGGCGCAGTGTGATTGGCGGTTGGGGTCCAAGGGTGGCAGTTGAAGAAAGAGTTAGGCGTTCGCAACACGGAACGAAATACCAAGAAAAGGAGAAGAGAAACATGGAACCTGAAGTTGTCATGAACCTCTGGGTGTTTATCCAGTCAATCGGCCCACTGAACATCATCTACGAGCTGGGCGTACGGCCGTACATGATGACCGGAAGCGATGATGAGAAGATGGCGCTGCTTAAAGACCTTGCGACTAGCGACTTTCATTTCGCTCGCCGGTTTTCCCTGCCAGCCGACCGATACTACCTCAAGATCACTGAAAAGGACGGTCGGATTGTACGTGCTTCCTCGGGTGACTTCATGGAGGAAGGACCAAATGTTCGCAAGGGTGTAGCACTCGTTCGGCCCGACATCTCAGGGATGCACCAACTTGAGTACTTCACGGAAGCCCTTGATGTCATTGAGAAGAGTCTCCCAACACGATGTCTCGGAATGAACGGCCCTCAAACAGAGATGCCGAAAGTCAACCGGGGAAACCTGCTTACTCTAATAACAAACGTCAATGTCGATGACAGCGGAAACCAAGTGCCTATCGTGGACCATGCTCGGCGTAACTCACCGCGTTCGGCGGTCGCCAACCTGTGGATGTTTCATGATGAACGTACGAGGACCATATATGCATTAGCAGGTCGGGGATACATGGTTCATGGCTCAGGCAGCGAGAAGTTGCGAATTTTAAGATCACTTGCGCCATACGATTTCCCGATGGCGAGCGCGCTGCCCGTCACAAGTGCCTTGTCTTCCGAAAACGAATATTCCAAGACATTATTTGCTGACATCCTCAATAACATTGAACGTGAAATTCCGACGAGGATCGGTCTCGATAGCAAGATTCAGAACACCGTCCGGATTTCAGCAAGCCAGCTTATGCTGAATGCAACTCGAATCACAGAACGTTCAAGCAATCTTGGCGATGCAAGTCCTATTCGCCTTGTTGACACGCCTGGAGCGAAGACTGCCATGTCATCGGGAACGGATACGCCAACACCCGCTAAGAAGTCGTTCCTTCAACGCCTTTTTCGTAAATGACCGCATCGCCTAACAACAGCATGCAGCGGACGGCGCTGCGCGCCGCCGCTGATGCTGAGCGTTAGGCGGCGTTCGGGAACTGCAGAACTGATTCTCGGAAGCATCGCACTGGAAGTAAACAGCTTCGGGCCAGTACGTCCGTCTACGGACTCACGTTCAACCTCGGAGGTGCCTATGATGCGCTTCCTCTTGGTCGCAGCTGCCGGGTTTGTCTACTTTTTCATTGTCTTTGTAATCCTGCAGGTGCTCGATGTCCTTATACCAGCACTGGGTTGGCCCCCCTGGGTGAATCAAGTGGCGATCGTTGTGCTGCTTCTGGGCTTGGTTGGTGTGCTGATTTACGCGTGGCAGAGGGCAGGCAGGTTTCTGCGCGCGCGCTCGACTCAGGGGCAGGCCCAGGAGGACCGGGGAGAGGACGTCTGAACCAGTGACAGCAAGGGCCAGCGCGACGCCGCCTAACTAGCGTTTGCAGCTGGCGCTTCAGCCTTTCGGCGTTCGCCTTCGCGCTGACTTGTTGCCGGTAGGGTGAAGCGATGAAGCTTCTAAGCCTTTGCTTTTGTCCCGCCGCGCCTCGTGTTCAGTCAGGGCGCAGCTTCCATGAGAAGGCTTGGCTGTCAATAGCCGACGTGGCGGCGTCGTT
>CAYGAJ010000277.1:0-3249 GCA_964347815.1 uncultured Gemmatimonadota bacterium
TGGCCAAGTTCCGGGCGGCGCGCCGCATCTGGGCCCGTCACCTGAAGGAGATCTATGGAGCGAAGGACCCGGAAAGCTGGCGGCTGCGGACACACGCGCAGACGGCCGGCGTCTCGCTGATGGCGCAGCAGCCGGAGAACAACATCGCGCGGGTGGCCTACCAGGGGCTGGCGGCGGTGCTGGGCGGCACCCAGTCGCTGCACACCAACGCGTTGGACGAGACGCTGGCGCTGCCTACCGAGAGGGCGGTGCGGATCGCGCTGCGCACCCAGCAGATCCTCGCCTACGAGACGGGCGTGCCCAACGTGATCGATCCGCTGGCCGGTTCGTACTACGTGGAATGGCTGACCGACCGGATGGAGGAGGACGCCGAGCGGATCTTCGCCGAGATCGACGAGCTGGGCGGCGTGGTGCGCGGAATCGAGGAAGGGTACTTCCAGGGTCAGATCGCGCTGTCCGCCGAGGCGTTCCAGCGCGAGGTCGAGGCGAAGGAGCGGATCATCGTCGGTGTCAACGACTTTACCGGCGGCAACGAGGACGCGCAGATCGAGACCCTGAAGATCGGGCCCGAGGTCGAGCGCAAACAGCACGCCCGGCTGGCCGACCTGCGGGCGCGCCGCGACGCCAAGGCGGTCGAGCTGTCGCTGGAGCGCCTGGCGGGCGCGGCGGAACGCGACGAGAACCTGATGGCTCCGATGCTCGACGCGGTTCGGGCCTACGCCACGCTGGGCGAGATCCGCCATGCGCTCGAGCGGGTCTACGGGCGGTTCCGCGAGCCGGTGTTCTTCTAGCGTGTCTGGCGAATTCGGAGAAGACACCGCCCGCGTCCCGACCCGAGAACCCCGGACCCCCCGTGCCCGAAGTACGGTATAACCCGCTCACGGGCGATCAGGTCGTCGTCGCACCCGAGCGGGCCACGCGTCCCAACGCGCCGCGCCCGCAGGGGAGTCGCGAGCAGCACCTGACCTTCGACCCTTCCTGTCCGTTCTGTCCCGGAAACGAAAGACAGACGCCGCCCGAGCTATTCCGACATCCCGCAATTCCCGAGAGCGGACCCGATTGGAGCATGCGCGTGGTGCCGAACAAGTATCCGGCCTTCCCCGCCGACGCCGGAACGGTCGCGACGGGTTCGGGCAGTCCCTTCGAGCACGCGGAGCCCGCGGTGGGTCGGCACGAGGTGATCATCGAAACGCCCGTGCACAACCGCGACCTGATGGCTCTCGATGACGCCGCGATGCTCGAGGTGATGCGTGTGTACCGGGCGCGCTACGCCGCCGCCGCCGCCGATGATCGGGTCCGCCACATCCTGATCTTCCGCAACTTCGGGAAGATGGCCAACGCGTCGCTCGAGCACCCGCACTCGCAGTTCGTGGGTCTGCCGTTCGTGCCGCCGCGCGTCGCCGGCCGCCTGGAGCGCTCGCGTCGCTATCGCCAGCAGGAGGGGGGTACGCTGCTGCTGGACATGGTGGCCGACGAGATCCGTCAGGAGCAGCGTCTGGTGGAGAAGACGGAGCGGCTCGCCACGTTCGTCCCTTACGCCGCCAACCACGACTTCGAGGCGTGGATAGCGCCGCGGACCGCGGTGCCGGCCTTCGAGGCCTCCGACGACGAGACGCTGGCCGAGCTGGGCCGCGCGCTGCAGCGGGCGCTCGCGGCCCAGGACCAGGCGCTGGGCCGACCGGACTACAATTTTCTGCTTCACACGGCACCGCTCGAGCCCGGCGCGGCCGATGTGCTTCCCTGGTACATCCAGATCGTCCCCCGGGTGACGGTGACGGCGGGGTTCGAGTTGGGGCTGGGCGTGCACATCCTGATCATCACGCCGGAAGCGGCGGCACAGCGTCTGCGAGAGGGGCTGTCGAAGGTTGCCGGGCTCTGAGCGCCCCGATATTATCCGTCGCGAGCCTCGACCGAGTATCCACACTTCATAACGCTATGGCAGAACGGAAGATACGCGTACTGGTGGGCAAGCCGGGCCTGGACGGGCACGACCGCGGAGCAAAGGTCGTGGCGGCGGCGCTGCGCGATGCCGGCATGGAAGTCATCTACACCGGGCTCCATCAGACGCCGGATCAGATCGTCAAGGCGGCGATCCAGGAGGATGTCGATGTCGTCGCGCTGTCCATCCTCTCGGGCGCCCACATGACCCTGTTTCCCAAAGTCGTGAAGCTGCTGCGCGAGCAGGGCGCCGACCATGTCCTAGTGACCGGCGGCGGTATCATCCCCTCCGAGGACATCGAAAAGCTTCAGACGATGGGCGTGGGCCGCCTGTTTGGCCCGGGCACGCCGACCAGCGAGGCGGTGGAGTACATCCGAAGCTGGTTCGCCGAGAACCGGTCCGACGACACGTGAGCACGACGCAGGAGTCGCGGATGCGCCGCCTGGCGGAGGAGCTGGAGGCGCTCGAGCACACGCTGCGTCAGGGCGGCGGCGCGAAGAAGATCGAGCGCCAGCACGCCGACGGAAAGCTGACGGCCCGCGAGCGGCTGGCCCGTCTCTTCGATCCCGACTCGTTCTTTTTGGAAGTCGGCCTGCTGGTCGCCCACGACCGCTACGACGGCCAGGCGCCGAGCGTCGGCGTGGTCACCGGCGTCGGTGTGGTGGAGGGGCGCGAGGTCGTGGTGGTCGCCAACGACGCCACGGTCAAGGCGGGCTCCTGGTGGCCGGAGACGATCAGCAAGATCCTCCGCGCCCAGGAGATCGCCATGCGCTGCCACATCCCCATCGTCTACCTGGTGGACTCGGCGGGCGTGAACCTGCCGTACCAGGGCGGCGTCTTTCCCGGCCACTACGGGGCGGCGCGGATCTTCTACTACAACTCGCTGATGCGCCGCTACCTGCGGGTGCCGCAGATCGCGGCGGTGATGGGCCCCTGCATCGCCGGCGGCGCCTACCTGCCGGCGCTCTCCGACGTGATGTTCATGGTGAAGGGGACCAGCTTCATGGGGCTGGGCGGCCCCAACCTGGTGAAGGGCGCCACCGGCCAGACGGTGGACGCCGAGACGCTGGGCGGAGCCGACACCCACACCCAGATCTCCGGCGTGGCCCATTACGAGTCGGAGAACGATGAGGCCTGCATCGCGAGCATCCGCGAGTACATCGCCGATCTCCCGCCCGCCGCCGGCATCCCGGTCAAGCTCGCCGAGCCACAACCTCCCGCCCGGCCGCTCGAACAGATCTACGACCTGGTCCCCAGCGATCATCGGGCGGGCTACGACATGCGAGCGGTGCTGGGTTGCATCGTCGACG
>CAYGAJ010000278.1:0-3246 GCA_964347815.1 uncultured Gemmatimonadota bacterium
TCAGTCGGCGCGGCGCGCGTGCGCCACGAGCCCGATCCCGCGGCGACTCTTCTGGAAACGTCGTTGAATCACACGGAAGGGAAGTGAGGCCAGCCACATCGCCCAGCCCAGCACGGCCGGGGGCTGCAGAGCGCGGCCGCTGGCGGCGGTGCGCTCGGCCAGGGAGGCCCCGGAGTCCTGCCGACCTGCCACCCGATGCCGCAGCCACTCCAGACCGTTGCTCAACGGAAAGCCGTAGGTCCAAACCCGCGGGTCGGCGTAGCCGGTCTCCTCGAGCAGGCTCGAGAGCTCGTCAGGCTCGTAGCGTCGGTAGTGCCCGGCCCGCTCGTCCCAAGGTCCGAAGCGAGCACGGAACGCCGGAACGCTGATGATGAGCGATCCGCCGGGATTGAGATGTTCCCGCCATCGTCTGAGGGCGCCCCGGTCGTCCTCGATATGTTCCAGCACCTCGAAGACGCAGATGAGATCGAAGGTCGTGCCGGCCTGCAGGATCGATGGATCACCGTGGAGTACCTTGCCGCCGAAGCGCTCCACCCGCGGCTTCGCCCGCTGCCACGATGTCGCGTCTTGCTCGAGACCGACGTACCGGTACCGCCGGGCCAGGCGCGCTCCCAGCGCGCCTTCACCCACACCGATCTCCAGTACGGTATGAACGGTGTCGAGGCGATCGAGCAGCCGACGAACGAGATCGTAGCGCAGCCACGCCGTCAGCGTCATCGGTGGGTAGGTCATGGCATCGGTCCGTCCGCGAGTTGTGGTGTGGATCCAGTCGAGGACGTGCGTCGAGGCCAGAGAGCCAGAACCTCCTCATAAAGAGCGAGGTGCCGGCGGGCACACTCGTCGCTGGTCAACCCTTCCGTCTCGATGAACCGTCGAGCGCGTCGCCCCATCTGGTAGCGCAAATCCGCGTCTTCCATCAGTGCCTCGAGACGGTCGGCCAGACCGTCGGCGTCGCCTGCCGTAAAGAGGAAACCGGTCTCTCCGTTGCGCACCAGCTCGCGTGGCCCGGGTATGTCGCTGACCACGGCGGGAAGCCCCTGAGCCATCGCCTCGAGGATGACGATGCCGCGCCCTTCGCTGATCGAGGGAAGTACGAGGACGTGGCTGGCGGCCAGCCAGTGCCGGACCGCTTCGGGCGGAAGCTCGCCCGCGAAAATCACGTTCCGACTGCCGTCGCTTCGCGCTTGCTGCCGCAGGTTTTTCTCGCTGGGGCCCGAGCCGATCAGCGCGCAGGCCACAGCACGCCCGCGGCGCTCCAGCTCACGGTGCGCCGTCAACAGCGTCTCCACCGACTTCGACGCGACCAGCCTGCCGACGAACACGACACGCAATCCCTCGTAGCCCTTGAACTTGAGGTAATCGCCGCTCTCGTGTATTGTCCCGCCAACCTCCCCGCCACTCTGATCGACACCCATCGGAATGATGCGCACCCGACCGGAAGGGACACCCAGCTCATTCAGCCCCTGGGCGATCCCCTCGCTCACGGCGATACAGGCGCTGGCACGGCGGCAGACCCGCCGGCTGAGCCAGCGGACCGGTCGGATGCGGCGGGCCAACGCCAGATCGGTGCCATGGCTGGTGACCACGAACGGGACTCGGGCGCGGCGGCCCGCCACGCCGCCGGCGATGCCGGACGGATACATCCAGTGCGCGTGGACCAGGTCGGCATCATGGGCCAGCTCGGTGGCTCGCCGTGCCAGCGCCGCGACGAGTGGCGGGATCTGGAACGCGAGCCAGGGCCGGCTCCGCAAGTTGGGGACGATGCCGCCGAAGCCGGAGGCCAACGAGGCCCAGCGGCGAACCCAGTAGTCGGCGCGCCGCACATCGACACCATCGAGCGCTTCACGCGGTCGCGCCGCCGGTGAGGCCGGTGCCAGAACGGTCACCGTGACTCCAGACCGAACCAGGGCGCGGGCAAGCTGGTGGATGAAGAACCCGCGAGGGTCTTTCGCACTGGAGGGGTAGGCGGAGGAGATGAAGAGCACTTTCACGGTTCAGGTCCGGCGTAGTAACGCGCGCACGGGTTGGGTCGTCACGTGACCCTGAGATCGAGGTTCGCCTTCGCCCTGAAAGTCATCTTCTGGGCTCTCCTCATCTACTTTTGCCTCGCCTTCCTGATCCCGAAGTGGCGTGCCCTCGAGCTGACGACCCGTCTCACGGCCCTGCCCGCCGACTGGTTGCTGGCGGCCGGACTGATTCTGCTGTTGCACTACCTGTACCTCTTCCTTCTCTGGGGCTTGCTGCTTCGCCGACTCGGCACGCGACCCCGGCGATCGCTGCTTTTCCGAGCCTACGCCCTCTCGCTCCTGGCCAAGTACCTGCCGGGCAAAGTGGTCGCGCACGGGGTCCGGGCACGGCTCGCGCTTCAGATGGACCTCCCGGGACCCGCGGTCAGCTCGTCGCTGGTCTGGGAGGCGCTGCTCGTACTGGGCAGCGCGGCGCTGTTCGGGCTCTTCGGCTTCTTCGGCCCCTCGCTGGCGCCGCTCCACCAGGCGGCACGCTGGCTGATCCTGGTCTTCGGGCTGTGCGGAGCCGGACTTCTCGCCCTCGGTGCGAGCGGGATAGCGGGCGAGCGCTGGACGCGCTGGATCGGCCTTCCACAGCTCGCAAAACAGCCGCTGTGGCTTGTCGCGCTTTTTGTCGTATACGGTGTCAGCTGGTTGACGTACGGACTGAGTCATTGGCTGCTGCTCAACGCCATCACACCCTTCCCGCTCGATTCGCTTCTTCCTCTGAGCGTCGCGCTGGCCGTCGCCTGGGGCGTGGGGTTCGTCAGCGTCATCGCCCCCGCCGGACTCGGAATTCGCGAGGGCGTGCTCTACGTCTTCGTTGCCGGCTCGCTCTCGCAGGGCCAGGCCATCTTGTTCGTGACCCTGAGCCGTCTGCTGGGATTCGGCGTGGAGCTGTTGATCACCGCAGCATGGGGCCTGCTCTCGCTGACCGGAGTCGCTCAAGATCGACCGGCCGTCGGCTCCGACGGCTGATGGCTCCCTCGCGCCGGGCGTTGACTCTCGCCGACCGCTGAACCTTCACCGGCTCTCAGGCTCTGCTCGACTTTTTGTAGACGCCAGTCGAGCCCCTCCAGCAGTTGCCGGTTGACCGAGATCAGGTCGGCGATGATCCCTACGACGCCGAGAAAGAAACCGGTGCCCATGAGCAGCGCGGCGAGGATCAGCGACTGGATCTTACCCTGGCCGCCCTGCGTGACGTAGAAGTAGACGAATCGCAAGCTGATCAGCAGGCCTA
>CAYGAJ010000279.1:0-3229 GCA_964347815.1 uncultured Gemmatimonadota bacterium
TCGAGCGCGCCGAGGAGGACATCGATGCGGCGGAGGATCTGCTCGAAGCGACCCGGGAGGTGGATGAGGCGCTGGGCACCCGGTCGACCGCTCGGGAGTTGGAGGCCGACCTGGAGCTTCGCCGCCTCGAGGCCGCGAGCGAGGCCGACGAGGTCGAGCAGCGGCTGCTCGAGCTGAAGCGACAGATCGAAGAGGAAGGCGATTAGCCGCCTCATCCCGCCCGGCACCGCGCGGCCGCCGCGGACCGCCCTTCGAACCTGCTACACCGCCTTGGCCTGACCCTGTAAGACGACCCCCAGCTGGTTTCGAGCCTCGCCCGTGTTAGACCGCCCGTTCATCGACGGGTGCGAAGAACGGCTCCCATTTCTCGGGCGGCGACGGCCGGGTGAGCAGGCTGACGATGACGAGCAGGCCGATCGAGATGATCACGCCGGGGATCACGATGTACTGGCTGTCAGCGAAGTCGAAAGTATTGCCGGCGATCGTCATCGTGAAGTCCACGCCGACGCGGCTGAGCACGCCGATCGCCACGATGCTCCCCAGCCCGCCCGCGATACAGGCGACACCGCCCTGCGCGGTCACGCGCTTCCATAAGAAGCAGGCGAGCAGGGCCGGGGTCAGACTCGCGCCGACGAGGGAGTAGGCGTAGAGGGCCATCTGCAGCACGGTCTCGAACTGGGTGAGCAGCAGCAAACCGACGACGCCGAAGGCCGCGACCGAGATCCGCTGCACGGCCAGCTTGCGCTTCTCCGCCGCCTGGGGATCGATGAAGCGCTCGTAGATGTCGCGGCTCACGTTGGTGGACGGCACAAGGAGGAACGTATTCCCCGTCGAAAGCACGATGGCGACCGCGGCGGCCAGCAGTACGGCACCGCCCAGAAGTGGCAGCCCGTGGCGGGCTATGTAAAGGATCACCGTCTCGGAGGCGGCCCGACCGACGATCGAGACCTCCTGCATGAGGTTCGGGTAGGCCGCGCGTCCGACGATCGCCAGCAAGGCGAGGGTCGTCTCGATGACGATCACGCCCAGCACCATGCCGATCACGGCCCGGCGCGCCGCGCCGGCGTCTTTGGCCGAGAAGAACTTCTGGTACATGCCGCTCTCGCCCAGAAGCAGCAGAAACGTCGGCATCGAAACGCCGAGCACCCAGAGGACGTTGTGGCCGCCCAGGACGGTGGTGTGGCCTTGGGGGAGAGCGTCGAGCACGCTGCCCACGCCGCCCAGCTCGAAGACCATGTAGGGCAGGGAGAAGAGCACGGCCAGCGTGATGATGGTGCCGTTCAGGATGTCGACGGTCACGATCGACACCATCCCTGCCAGTGCCGTGAAGATGACGATGGCGGCCGCCGTGATGTACATGCCGGCTTCCGGCGTGATCTTGCCGTCGGTGACGATGCTGAGGATCCAGCCGCCGCCGCGAAACTGATAGGCGGCGATCGTCACGTAGGCCAGCACGATGGCGACTGTTCCGAGTACGCGGGCCGCCGCGTTGTAGCGTTGCTCGAGCAGGTCGGGGACGGTGTACTGGGCGATGCGTCGCACCCTCCCGGCGATGAAGTAGGCGACCACCAGCCCGACCCAGGCGCCGAAGGAGAACCAGAGCTCGGCGATCCCCGTCCGGTAGGCCAGACCGGCGCCACCGAACAACGATCCAGAGCCGATCCAGGTGCAGACCAGCGTGCCCACCAGCAGAATGACGGGCACCGAGCGGCCGGCGACCATGAAGTCTGCATGGCTGCGCACCGCTCGCGAGCGCCACAGGCTCACGGCGATGAGAACGAGGGGATAGGTGAACACCACCGCGACCAGCAGGTTCATGTCCCTCCTCCGGAGTAGGTGCCGTCGGAAAAGCGGCGCCAACGTAAGCCGCCGGGCTCGCGGCGGGCAAGGCGGCTGTGAGCGACGGCCTTGTCCACGGGCTCTCGCGGGCTAGGATTGAAGCGATGGCCCTTCAGGTGTATCTCATGCGACACGGCGAGACCGAGGCGAACGTCCGGCAGATCCTGCTGGGACGAGGGGATTCGCCGTTCACCGACGCCGGGTGGGGCCAGCCGGGTGAGGTCGCGAGCCACCTACGCACGCGGCGCCTGGATCATATCTACGTGAGCCCGATGAGCCGGGCGCGCCGCACGGCGGAGCTGGTGCTGGAGACGCTGGCGCGGCCGATCCCGCTGAGCTTCGAGGCCGCCATCGCCGAGATCGACGCCGGCGAGTACACAGGTCTGACGTTCCAGGAGGTGCGTCGGCGAGTTCCTGCCGCGGCGCGCGTGGGCGAGTTCCGGTACCCGGGCGGTGAGTCGTGGCAGGATGTGCAAGACCGGGCGCTCGATTTCGTCCTGGGTTTAGAGGGGCGCCACAACGGCGATGCGGTGCTGCTGGTGACGCACGCGGGCGTGATCGCCAGCCTGGTGGCGGCCTTCGTGGGCGAGCCCGTGCGGCGGTATATTCGCGTTCGGTTCGGTCATGACTTCCTGGGCCGGCTGACCATCGCCTCGGGAGCGATCGTCGGCTACGAGAAGCTGGCCGGGACCGTGGACACCTGGTCGTGAACGCCGGCCAGGTCTGAGAGGGAGGGAGGAGAAGCCGTGATGCTTTCGAGAAAGTTGCTGCAAGGCGCTTCGGTTCTGGTCGTCGTGGCGTTGTGCGCTTGTTCACGTGCGCCGGAGAGGGGCGCCGCGGGCGCCGCTGCATCCGATACGCCCCCGACCGCAACGCCTGCGCCCGCCCCAGCGGAGGGCCAGGGCGCGATGGCCGAGACGCCGGCGGCCCAACAGCCGGCCGAGGGTCAGGCCGCCGAGGGGATGCCCTCAGAGGGTGCGGCGCCTGCGAGCGAAGAGCGGCCGGGAGCCGTGGCGCCGGCGCCCGGGGTGGAGCCGTCGAAAGTGAAGAACTGGATGGTGATCGAGTTTGCCCGCCCGGTGGAAGACGCCGACCTCGCCTGGCTGAAGCAGAACGGGTTTCAGGTCGATACGCTGATGAGCCCGACGATGGTGCGCGGCTGGCTGGAGAAGCCGGAGGGCGGCGAGGTGATCGGTACGGACCCCCGGATCGCCCGGATCCACGCGCAGATGCGCTGACCCGACCGACCCGGGATCGCCCGTCCTGGCTAGCGGGTGATCGTCAAGCTGTAGTCCGAGACGTTCTGCAGCGAGTTGTCGCTGGCCGCCGCCTCGTTCAGCGTCACGCTGTAGCTTCCCGACTGGTTGACGTCGGGAACGCTGAACCTCAC
>CAYGAJ010000280.1:0-3223 GCA_964347815.1 uncultured Gemmatimonadota bacterium
AGGGCGCCCTCATCGGGCTCGTCGCTGGTGGAGTCGGGGGCGTAACGACCGGACTCATCATCTGTAGCGACGAATGCGACTCCAGCGGTGGCGACTTCAGCGGGCTCATCACCGCCGGTCTCGGGATTGGCGGTGCGCTGGCCGGCTGCGGGATCGGTGCGATCATCGGAGCGCTGATCCGCACGGAACGCTGGGAGGGAGTGTCGCCGCCCACGCTGCGTATGGAGCTCGAAACTCGAGGCGGCCACGGTATCGAGCTCTCACTTTCACTTCCGCTAGGGAGACCATGATCCGCCGCTGAATTCGTAGGCGGCAGAGCCCACCCGACCAGGGAGATCGTGATGCATCCGAAGCAACGTCTGGAGCTTCGCGGCGAGATCACGTGACTGGACGCTAGAAGAGGCGGCCGAGCCTAGCCGAAGCAACGGCCGCCGAGACTCGGCGCCAAAACGCGCCGAATCGCGATCAAGTCTGGAGCATGTAACGGCTCGGCGCTTCGCAAAGGTTGCTGAACACAGCACGTTGGATTTATCCTTTAGGTGTCAGTCCACGCCGGCTACCCCGCGCCGGTCCTCCCCCGCGAGTCGAATGCGAATCCGTCCGACGTCAGCACGAAGTACCGTGGTGGCCAAGCGCAGCTACGACAGGGAGGGCTAAAGAATGCGGGACATCATCACAGGCGCGATACTGATCGGCATCGGCCTCGTCTTCGGCGGGTCCGTGTTTCTAGGTGACTTCAGCTTGTTCAACCTTTTCTTCGACGGCCTCGGGACCTTCTTCATCATCAAGGGCGTGGTCAGCACCTACAAGAGCAAACCCGCGTCCTGATCCCTGCGACGCGGGCCGCCTAGCGCAAACGCGGCCCCAGCACCTCGCCCAGCGCGTCGGCGACGCGCCGCAGCTCGCGCTCGTCATCCTCGCCGAAGGCCGCCGGCGCATCGCTGTCGATGTCGATCACACCGAGGATCCGCTCGCCCTGCCGGATGAGCACCACGATCTCCGAGCGCGTCTCGGCGCTGCAGGCCAAGTAGTAGTCGACCGCATTGACGTCGGGCACGTTCAGGTCGCGCCGCTCGGCCACGGCCGTCCCGCACACGCCTTCCCCCACCCGAATACGGGTCAGATCTGTGGGCAGACCCAGGAAGCTGTGGAGAACGAGCAGATCGCCGCTCAGCAGGTAGATGCCCGCCCAGTCGAAAGGCGCGCCGTATTCGTGTATGCGCTGCACCGCCCGCTGCACGACCAGATCGGGTGGCGCGTCGACCATCTCCAGAAGCTCATCGCTAATCTTTTGTCCGTTCAGCATACTCGCAGCCGTTGTTTTTCCGAGTTCAATGTGGTGCCGGCACCCAAGGCCGACCCGGGTGATCCGGCGGTTTGGCTAGTCGTACGGCGTCTCGCCCACGCGGCTGCTCACTGGCGGCGCACCCCAACCGAGCACGTCCCGATCGACCGAGACTCGGCCGCCGCCCGTCAGCAACAAGGCGAACGCCATCATCAACAGGGCGAACTCGAATTCGAAGCCGCCGAGGAAGCCGCTGGCCAACCTGACCTTCAATAGCGCCGCGACCATCACGCCGGCGATGAACGCGGCAGCGGCGCGGGTGAGCAGGCCAACGACGACGAAGATGCCGCCAATGAATTCTACCAAAGCGACCAGCCAGGCCCAAAAGACCGGATAAGGCCAGCCCCAACTCTCGATGTTGAATCCCTCCGGCGTGCCCAACGGACCGTTCAGCTTCTCCCAGCCGTGGGCGGCGAAGATGATCCCCAAGGCCAGCCGTATCGGCAACGCGCCCCACTCGGTGAACAGATGGGTGAACACGCCGCGGACCGCCACCTCAGCCTCCGCTCCGCGGTGGGTCGGTCTCGCCGATCTCGCGGCCCGACGGACGCGGCGCCCGACCCGCCTCCGGTCCTTGCGCCGCGGCCCCGCGGCCGAAGGCGGTGCCGACGTAAAAGCGGCCCTGCCGCAACAGCCGGCCGCCCATCCGGTTGACGACGCGATCCTGCAGCCAGCGTCGCGTCGGTCGAGCCAGCAACATGAAGCCGACGACGTCGGTCAGAAGCCCCGGCGTCAGCAACAGGGCCCCGCCGGCGAAGATCGACAGACCGTCGAGGATCGGGCGGCCGGGCATGCGGCCCTCGTAGAGGTCGCGCTGGAAGGCGTGCCACGCGCGCAGCCCTTCGCGGCTCGCCAACGCGCCGCCCAGGATTCCGGTGAAGACGATCAGCGCCAACGTCGGCCAGAGTCCGACCCAACGGCCGAGCTGGATGAGCAGCGCCAGCTCGATGATCGGAACGAGGATGAAGGCGAGGATCAGCCGTCGAAACATGGCGCTCGATGCGATCGTTAGCGCGCGGAGCCGCCGCGTCGGCAGACCGGGCTATCGCAGCCGAAGCGGTGGCGCCGCCGCGCCACCCAGCGATACACCCGCTCGGCGACGAACATCGCGCCCGGGATGTGAAAGACCCAAACCAGTAAGCGTAGGCGTGGCAGCAACCGTAGCACCTCGCGGGCCGCCGCCGCGCCCCGCCACACCGTCCCTGACGGTGCCACAAGGTGCATTGCTTCCTCGGCCGCGACCGGGCCCACGCCGTAGCGGTCCAGCTCCGCGACCTGAAAGGGCACCGGCGCGATGAGCTCCTGCTTGTCGTGCCGCTGGATCCAGCGCACCTGGCGCCGACAGAAGTCGCAGTCGCCGTCGTAGATCAGCGTCCAGCGGCGCGGCGAGGTGGTGTGACTACGCTCGGCCGACTCGCGGCGCGGCGCCGTAGTTTGAGTATCCGAGGTCACGCGGTCTCCTGATAAAGCCAGGCGCCGGCCACCGTGGCAATCACGATCTCGAACAACCCCCAGATCGCGATGAACCCCAGCAGATCCGCATCGAACAGTCCGAGCAAACCACTGCCCAGCGTCGGCCAGAGGACGGCGAACAGCCAGACGAAGAATCCCGTGAGCAGCGCGGTCTTCGGCCCGGGCCCGAACCGCGGGCGAACCGAGGCGTAGAGCCAGACGATCAGAACGCCCAGGCCAAAGCCCAGGACGACGAACATTGTCACCGTGCCGCCAGCCGCCGGCGGCAGGCCCAGCTCCCGGTACGCTAACTCCATCCTTTCGGCGAGCAGCCAGAGGTTGAGGACCGCTTCACCGATGTTGATCACCAGACCGGCCAGAAGCCCGCCCAGAATGACGCGTACGATATTGATCTTCCCCATTCTC
>CAYGAJ010000281.1:0-3179 GCA_964347815.1 uncultured Gemmatimonadota bacterium
GGAGGATGCCCGCCGCGATGATCGCCGAGACGGCCTGGCCCGCCGGATCGATGGCGTCGAAATGGGCGAGCAAGGTCTCGACGGCAGCCGGCTGGGGCACGAGGCGCACCTCGATCTCGGAGCAGACGCCCAGCGTGCCTTCCGAGCCCACGAAGGTGCCGACCAGATCGTAGCCGCCCGGCCCGCCCAACTCGACGACCTCGCCCTCCGGCGTGACCACCTGCACGGCCAGGACGTGGTTGCTCGTCACCCCGTACTTGAGACAGTGCGGGCCGCCCGAATTCTCGGCCACGTTGCCGCCCAGCGTACACGCCGTCTGGCTGGACGGATCGGGGGCGTACATCAGGCCGTGCGCCGCCGCGGCCGCCGCCAGCTGGCTGTTGATCACGCCCGGCTGGACCCGGGCGCGCCGGTTCTCGGCATCGACCCAGAGGATGCGGTTCATGCGCGACAGCTCGATGACCACGATCCCCTCTCCCAGGGCGCCGCCGGAGAGGCCGGTACCGGCGCCGCGGGGCACGAACGGCGTGCGGGACGCGTGCAGCGCCGCGATCACTTTGCGGAGCTGATCGGTGTCTTGAACGAAGACGACGGCGGCAGGCGTTTTGCGATAGGCGGTGAGCCCATCGCACTCGAAGGGCAGCAGCTCGCCGGGTCGCGTGAGCACTGCCTTGCGGCCCACGATCGCGCCGAGCTGCTTGAGGGTTGCGCGCGAAAGCGTCGAAGCGGGCATGACGGGTTCAGGATACCGGTGCGCGACGGCCGCTGGCAAGCGCCTTGGCCGGGTGGAAGAGAACGTCAATGCCTCCTTGACAGTAGCCCGTGCCAGCGTACACATCCAACTGGCCCCACGTCTCGGGCGGCGGATCCGCGTCGCTCACGGCAGTTACCACTTCATATGGCCGAAGCCGAGAAGGCGACGATATCTGCCCAGGGGGCCAGCCGCAAAGAACGCCTGATCGCGCTCTTCACGATCGTTGCGATCGCCCTCCATCTGGCGCTTCGCTTCGCCGTTAGACCGACTGGCAGCCTCTTAGCGTTTCCGCTCCACGAGCTACCCCTCATCGCGGCGCTAGTGTTCGGCGGCGGCCCGCTGGTTTTCGATCTTTTGGCCAAGCTTTTCCGTCGCCAGTTCGGCTCCGATCTCCTGGCCGGCATCTCCATCGTGACCGCCGTTCTCCTCCACGAGTACCTGGCGGGCTCGCTGGTCGTTCTCATGCTATCGGGCGGCGAGGCGCTGGAGGCTTACGCGGTGCGTAGCGCTTCGTCCGTTTTGGAAGCGCTAGCCCGGCGCATGCCGTCAGCCGCCCACCTGAGACGTGATGGAAAGACGACCGAGGTTCCGCTTGATGACGTGCGCGTCGGCGACACGCTGGTCGTCTTCCCCCATGAGATCTGCCCGGTCGATGGCAACGTCATCGAGGGCCACAGCGTGATGGACGAATCCTACCTCACCGGCGAACCCTACATGATGTCCAAGTCTCCGGGCTCGGAGGTCCTGTCAGGCGCGATCAACGGCGAATCCGCCCTCACAATTCGCGCCTCCAGAAAAGCGATCGACTCCCGCTATGCCAAGGTCATGCAGGTCATGCGGGAGTCCGAGCAAAGCCGCCCGCAGTTGCGGCGTCTCGGCGACCAGCTGGGCGCCTGGTACACACCGCTGGCTGTGGCTCTCGCTGTGATCGCCTGGGCCGCCAGCGGCGAGTCGATCCGCTTTCTCGCCGTGCTCGTGGTGGCCACACCCTGCCCGCTGCTGATTGCGATCCCTGTCGCCATCATCGGATCGATTTCCCTGGCCGCCCGCAACAGCATCATCGTCAAGGATCCGGCCGTGCTCGAGCAGATCGACACGTGCCGGGTCGCGATATTCGACAAGACGGGCACGCTGACGTACGGCCGGCCGAAGCTCACCGAGATCATCCAAACAGAGCCCTTCACGAAACACGAGGTCCTGGCACTCGTGGGGAGCTTGGAACGCTACTCCAAGCATCCGTTGGCCCTCGCGATCACTGAAGCCGCGAAAGAAGCCGGCTTGCACTTTCAGGACGCCTTAGAGATTAGCGAAAGGCCGGGCGAGGGCCTGCGCGGCACGATCGACAGCCGGCGCATCGAAGTGACCAGCCGCGCAGAAATGCTGACTCGTCGCCCGGAGATCGAGGCGACCCTTCCGCCTTTGTCATCCGGACTCGAGTGCGTCGTCGCGATCGACGGTCGCTACGCCGGCACGTTTAGGTTCCGGGACGAAGTGCGGAGCGAGGGCGTGTCGTTCATCGGCCACCTGAAGCCCAAGCACAGACTGGAGCGGCTCCTCCTGGTCTCGGGGGATCGGGAATCGGAGGTCCGATACCTGGCGGACCGGGTGGGCATCGAGGAGGTCTACTTCGGTCAAAGTCCCGAGCAGAAGCTCGACCTGGTTCGCCGCGAGACCGACCGGGCCAAGACCATCTTTCTCGGTGACGGAATCAACGACGCGCCGGCCATGACGGCGGCGACGGTGGGGATCGCCTTCGGCCAGCATACCGACATCACGGCCGAGGCGGCGGGCGCCGTGATCATGGAAAACACGCTGCACAAGGTCGACGAATTCCTTCACATCAGTCGCCGCATGCGCTCGATCGCTCTACAAAGCGCCGTCGGCGGAATGGCGCTGAGCGTCTTCGGCATGGCGTTCGCCGCTTTCGGTTACCTGCCGCCGGTGGGCGGCGCCATCGCCCAGGAGATCATCGACGTCGTGGCGGTCGTCAACGCTCTACGCGTGGCGATACCGCCCCGAAGGCTGACGGATTATCACGCCATCCCGGTCAAGGCCGGTCCGGTCCCCGACGGATCCTACGCGACCAGCGACGCCGGGATCTTCTCGACCCGGCAGCGCCTCGAGACCCCTTCCGGAACCGGGGGCAAGGCAGCCCGCGGTTGACACTCGTCTAGTGGACGGTTAGGCCGCCGGATACGAAGGGGAGAAGCCCGCCGGGCGCCGCGACACGGCCTCACGCGTGGCGCCCCCGAGGCCCTGGTGGCCCGTGTGCTTGCTCCCCTTGGCGGCGGCCAGCCGAGTTATGGGGAAGGTTCCAGCCGACCGAGGAGCCCCTTGAGCTCTCTCACAGTGGGCACGTGTCCGGCCACCTTCACCTCACCGTCCACGGCCAGCGCCGGTGTGATCGTGACGCCGCGCTTCGCAT
>CAYGAJ010000282.1:0-3158 GCA_964347815.1 uncultured Gemmatimonadota bacterium
CGCGGGCCGAAGGCGAACAGCATGAACGCCAGCGGCACACCGACCAGTACGAGCGGTTGGGTTACCGCGAAGATGAGAGTGACGAGCCCGAAACCGGCCAGACGACCCAGCTCGGCTCGACCAGCGCTCACCGGCGTCAGCGGCGGTAATCTTCCACGTACGGCAGCAGGGCCAGGTAGCGACCGCGCTTGATCGCTCGGCTCAGCTGGCGCTGGTGAGGCGCACAGGTGCCGGTGATACGGCTAGGCACCATCTTCCCACGCTCCGTGATGAAGCGCCGGAGCAATTGCTCGTCCTTGTAATCCACCAGTGTGACTTTCGACTCACACAGTTGGCACGGCTTCCGTCTACGTCTCATGTTCTACCGCTTCTTTTCAGCCGTTAATGACGCATCGTTCTCTAGGCTCGCTGACCGTTCGACTCAATCGTCGTCGTCCGAGTCATCATCATCCTCCTCGTCGTCGTCGTCACGATCGTCGAAGCCTTTCTTGACTTCGCTTCGCGCCGACGCCGGGGTCGGAAGCTCGCCCTCCGACAGAACGACCAGGTAGCGCAACACTTGCTCGTCGAGCTTGATCGCTCGCTCGAACTCCGGAAGCGCTTCCGGCACGGTGCGGAATTGAACGACCACGTAGTAGCCGTTGTCGTGCTTGCGAATGGGATAGGCGAGCTGCCGCTTACCCCAGTGCTCGACGGCCACCACCTCGCCCCCGCCGCCGTTGCCCGTGGCAAGTTGGTTGAAACGGTCCAGCTTTTGATCGATGACGGAACGATCGAGTGCTGAGTCGAAGATGTAGACGATCTCGTAGTCGCGCATCGTCACCCCCCTTCGGTCTGGCTCGATGGCTCGAGCCGGTGCGGCCCCGCCCGGTGACACCGGCGGAGCAGGTTCGCTGTCCACTAAGGCAGGATCTTGCCTAAAACCGAGGTAAATTACCCGATCGAGGCCTCAAGCTCAACCTCCCCGGGGCACCCCCCCGGCCTCGAGCCCCCGACCTGGGGGTTCAAGTCTGGGTCCTGAACAGCAGGATGTCCCCGTCCTCCACCACGTACTCCCGCCCCTCCGAACGGATTAGGCCGTGCTCGCGGGCCGCTTTGAGCGATCCCGCCTCCGTGAAGTCGGCGTAGCCGATCGTTTCCGCCCGGATGAAGCCGCGTTCGAAATCGGAGTGCACGACCCCCGCCGCCTGTGGGGCGAGGGCGCCCCGAGGAACCGTCCAGGCTCTGACCTCTTTCTCGTTGAAGGTGAAGAAGCTGATCAGCCCGAGCAGCTGGTAGGCGGCGCGGATCAATCGCCGAATGCCGGGCGCTTCGAGGCCCACGGCCGTCATGTACTCCTCGCGCTCTCCGGGCTCGAGGCTCAACAGCTCGGCCTCGAGCTTGCAGCAGAGGGCAAGAACCCGGTCGGCTCCAAAGGAATCGACGAGGGCCGCGACACCCGGGCAGTCACCGGCCAGGCTCGCTTCATCCACGTTCGCGACCAGCAACGCGGGCTTCGCGGTTAGCAGAAACAGCGAGCGCAGCACCTCGGCGCCGAGTTCGTCGCAGTCGACACCCGCTGCCGGTTGGCCGGCGCCCAGCCGATCCTTCAGGCGGACCAGGAACTCCACCTCCCGCTCGGCGGCGCGGTCGCCGCTGCGCGCCAGCCGCTCGACGCGACCCAGCCGCTTCTCGACGGTTTCGAGGTCGGCCAGCAACAGCTCGGTCTCGATCGTCTCCACATCGCGCAACGGATCGATGGAGGCCGATGGATGCGCGACGTTGACATCTTCGAAACAGCGGACCACGTGCAGGAGGGCGTCGACTTCGCGGATGTGCGCGAGGAAGCGGTTACCCAGCCCCTCACCTTTGTGGGCGCCCGCCACCAGACCCGCGATGTCGACGAACTCGACCACCGCGGGCACTTTGCGGGGCGGCGCCAGGATCTCGAAGAGGCGGTCGAGTCGCTCGTCAGGCACCTCGACGACGCCGACGTTCGGATCGATCGTCGTGAAGGGGTAGGCTTCGGCCGGTACGCCGGCCGCGGTGAGCGCGTTGAACAGCGTGGACTTGCCCGCGTTGGGCAGCCCTACGATTCCGGCTCTCAAAGACCCGGCCATACGCGATCACCCTCGAACGACGAGGGGCAGTTCTTCGAGTGCGCCGGCGGCCGCGTTGCTGGCCGCCGGCACCTCGCTGGCGGCGCTGAGCGCCGTGGATTCGCCGCCGCCTTATTTCCTCTAGGCGAGCCGGGCGAAAAACGGCGCCAGGACCAGGCTAACGACGCTCATCAGCTTGATCAAGATGTTCATCGACGGCCCGGAGGTGTCCTTGAACGGGTCGCCCACCGTGTCGCCGACGACCGCCGCCTTATGGGGATCGGAGCCTTTGCCTCCCAGCGCGCCCGCCTCGATGTATTTCTTCGCGTTGTCCCAAGCCCCACCGGCGTTCGCCATGTAGAGCGCGAGCAGGACGCCGGCCAACGTCGCCCCGGCCAGCAAACCGCCCAGCGCCTCGACGCCCAAGATCCAACCCACCAGCACCGGCGCGGCCACCGCCAGCGTGCCCGGTAGAATCATCTCACGCAGCGCCGCGCGTGTGGAGATGTCGACGCAGCGGGCGCTATCGGGCTTCGCGTTTCCCTCCATGAGGCCGGCGATCTCTTTGAACTGCCGTCGCACCTCGTTCACCATCCCCGAGGCTGCGCGCCCGACGGCCGTCATCGTCAGCGCCGCGATCACAAAGGGGAGCGCCCCACCGAGCAGGAACCCGATCACGACGAGCGGATCCACCAGGTTGAGCCCGCGCTCCTGCAGACCGACGGCGGACGAATAGGCGCTGAACAGCGCCAGAGCGGTGAGCGCCGCCGATCCGATGGCGAACCCCTTGCCGATCGCCGCGGTCGTATTGCCGATCGCGTCCAGGCTGTCGGTGATGCTGCGCACCTTGGGCCCCAGACCACTCATCTCGCTGATCCCGCCCGCGTTGTCGGCGACCGGCCCGTAGGCGTCGACCGACATCGTGACCCCGACGGTGGCGAGCATCCCCACCGCCGAGATGCCGATGCCGTAGAGGCCCGACAACTTGAAGGCCAGCCAGATGGCGGCGCAGATGAGCAGGACAGGGATCGCCGTCGACATCATACCGACGGCTTGCCCGGCGATGATGTTGGTGGCGGC
>CAYGAJ010000283.1:0-3151 GCA_964347815.1 uncultured Gemmatimonadota bacterium
TGGGATCGCCCGGTCCGACGATCAAACCCGGCCGCACGATCGTAGCCCGGCCGGGGAAGGCGCGCTCAGCCTCGCGCTCGCACAGCGCTTTGAGCGGCCCGTACGTCCGGCCGTTCACCTCCTCGGTGGTCGGGTCGTCGATCGTGTCCAGGGGCCCGCTCTCGTCCATGCCGGGCTGCGAGAAGTCCTTGAAGACCGAGAGTGTCGAGATGAACAGATACTGGCGCACCGCGTCTTTCAGCAGTCCGGCCGAGGTGCGGACCCAGCGGGGCACGTAGGCGGCGTTGTCGATCACCGCATCCCATTCGCGCCCCTCGAGCGCCGTTAGGTCGTCGTTGCGATCGCCCTTCAGCCACTCGACCTGCTCGAAGATCTCCGGGAACATCCCCGGCTCTCGGCGGCCGCGATTGAAGATCGTGACCTGGTGACCCCGGGCCAGCGCATAGCGCACCTGGTGCGGACCGAGGAAGCCGGTGCCCCCCAGGATGAGAAGGCGCAGCGGGTTCTCGGCTTTCGCGACGGTCGTGGGCTCGCCGCGCCTCGGGGACAGGCCGAGGCCGAGAGCGCCGCAGGCCGCCGCGCTGCTCAGCAGGAAGTGTCTTCGTGTGACCGGCATCGTATTCCCTACCGTTTCGGGTCCGGAGGGCGGTTCGCGTCGTCGAGACGATGGCTTGGGGTGAAGACGCGCTCAACGTAGGGCTGATCGATCGCTGGAGCCAGACGGCGGCACGATTCACGGGTGACGCCCGGCCACGGGCCGCCGGTCTTGAGCCAGCGGCGGCGTTGCAGTATGAATTGGTTCTCGATCCAACCGTAGACTTCGAGGGGGAGCGGATGATCGACGTTCAACTCACCGACTCGACCGACGGCTACGAGTTCCAGGTCACGGTTCGCGAGAAAGGCAGCGCCACCCGCCATCGGGTGACGATGAGCGAGGTGAGCTACCTGGATCTTTCCGGCGGCGCAGCGAGCCCGGAGCGGGTGATCGAGGCCGCCTTCAAGTTCCTGCTCGAGCGCGAGCCCAAGGAGTCGATCCTCTCCCGCTTCGACGTCACCGTCATCCCCCAGTACTTTCCCAGCTTCGAACGGGAGATCGGCCGCTATCTCTAGCCGGCGCCATCGCCAGAGGGCCCAGCGCCGCCCGTGCGCGTCTACCTGTCCGAGCTGAGCCTCCGGCGGACGCTCCGCGAGCGAGACCTCGGCGTGGCCGACCTGCCGGCGTTCGTGCGCGAACACGGCTACGACGGACTCGAGCTTTCCGATCGGACGCCGCTCGGGCACGACCCCGACGTTCGCCGTGCCTTCGCCGCCAGCCGCCGCCGGGCGGGGATCGGCTTCCTCTTCGACATCTGTTGCGACCTCACCCGATCGGACGATGCCGTGGCCGACAGGGAGGTCGAGCATGTGCTTCGCATGATCGACGTGGCCGTCGAGCTGGAGGCCGAGGCGGCTCGCATCTGGTTGGGCGGGCAGTTTCTGAGCCTGCAGCGGCTGAAGAAGTGGGCGCCGCCGGGCCGCGCCGCCCCGGCTGAGGTGGAGCGGAAGAAGCCGGGCTTCGTCCAGGCCGCGATGTCGTCCGCCTGGCTGGCCGACACGGCTCACGCCGTCCGGGTCCGGCTCCCCTCTCGCGTGATCGGCGCTCGAGCCAAGATCGACCGTGCCGTCTCTTCGTTGCGCCGCATCGTGCCCCGGGCCGAGGCGGTGGGCCTTCCGCTGGCTATCGAGAACCACTGGGGGCTCAGCAGCCGCCCCGAGAACATCCTCGCCGTGCTGACCGAGGTGTCGTCCGACTTCCTCGGTACGTGCCCCGACCTCGGGAACTTCCCCCGTGACGTCGACAGCTACGAGGCGCTTCACTGGCTCGCCCCGCACGCTACACTGGTCCATGCCAAGAGCGCCCGCTTCGACCCGTCGGGCCAGGAACGGGATATCGATTATCCCCGCTGTTTGTCCATCCTGCGCGAGAGCGGCTTCGCTGGGCCGTTCACCATCGAGTTCGTTGGGGCCGGCGATGAGCTGGAGGGTTGCCATCGAACTCGGGAGCTGCTCCGGGAGAATTGGCCGGCGACAGAGAAATAGCTCGGCCGCGGCTCGGGCGGTGGGTAGCCGGGTAGCGCAACGGTGTGCGGGATGTAAGTGTTAGTGTCGTGTGTCTCCGAGCTCTGGTTATCCTGATCATGATCGACCGATACGTATGAACCGCAAGCTGTTACTGATCGGCGCCGTTCCCGTTCTGGGCTGCGGCGACGTAGATCCGACTTTTCCGCCGCCACAGGCTCAGGTGATCGAGATTCAGGTGTCACCCGACACTGCGACCATCGACCTCGGCCAAACCGCCCAGTTCCAGGCCACCGTCATCGTCAAGCCGGGGGTCGTAGACCCCAACCGCCAGGTCACCTGGAGCAGCTCTGACACTACCGTGGCCACCGTGGATGAGCAGGGGCGCGCCTTTGGGCGGTTGGGAGGTGCCGCCGGGATCTTCGCCAGCACCGGTGCCGTGCGCGGGATCGGGCGGCTGATCGTGCTGGGGCGTGTGCGAACGGTGGAGCTGAGCCCGGCCGCGCTGGAACTGCTGACCGGGCGGGCAACCTGATCACCAACCGGCCTGTGAGCTGGCTGAGTTCAGACGAGAGCGTGGCGACTGTGGACGCGACGGGGCTAGTCACGGCGGTGGGCAAGGGCACGGCCGAGATTTCCGCCACCATCGAGGTGTTGAGCGCGACCACACCGGTCGCGGTGATCCTGCCGATCGTGTTCACGCAGCTCGACGTGGGTCGCAACCACTCGTGTGGCATCGGCGCCGACAGCACCGCGTTCTGTTGGGGCGGGGGCGGGTCGGGTCAGCTGGGGCAGCCGCTGGCGAGTCGCGACGTGCCGGGGAGCGTGGAGTCGGCACAACCGTTGAAGCTGATACAGGTGAGCGCCGGCAACCTGCATACCTGTGCGCTGGAGGCGGGGGGCGCGGCCTGGTGCTGGGGCGACAACAGCAGCGGGCAGGTGGGAGGGAACGCCAAGTCGCCGGAAGAGCCGGTCCGGGTCACAGGCGGCCTGACCTTCACCGCCGTGACCGCCGGAGGGGCCCACTCCTGTGGGTTGGTGGTGGGCGACGCCTACTGCTGGGGCCGCAACGATCGCGGCCAGCTGGGCGACA
>CAYGAJ010000284.1:0-3118 GCA_964347815.1 uncultured Gemmatimonadota bacterium
TCGCGCGCCAGCTCGGCGGCCTCGATGTCCATGATGCCGACCTGCATCCAGATCAAGCGCGCGCCGATCTCGATCGCCTGCTCCACATGCGGCCGAACGAATTGGGGATTGCGGAAGATGTCGACGATGTCGATGGGCCCTTCGCCCTCTCGCGCCGCGTAAAGGTCAGGGTAGGCTTTGACGCCGAGGATCATGTCGTGCTTCGGGTTCACCGGCACAACGCCGTAACCGTTCTCCATCAGGTACCGGGCCACGGAGTTACTGTCGCGATACGGCTTCGGCGAGCAGCCGACCACCGCGATGGTCTTGGCCGTCTTGATGACTTCGATCGTTCTCGCTTCGTTGAGCATGGCTATGAGTGTTCGTGCTTCAGATCGAGGGCGGAAAGGCCGTACCTCGGGTCCAACGTCCGTTGCAGCGGTCGGCTGACGACGTGAAGGAAGATCTCCAGGGTGGGACGGACGGTGGCGCGACGCAGATGACCACCCAATGCGGTGCCGTCGCGCCGTCCGAGCGTCACGTGGGCATGCACCAGCGGCGCTCCCTGATAGATGGCGACGTTGCCCACCAGCGCCAACACCTCGAGCTGCTCGTCCAGCTCGATATCCCGATACTCGCGCGCCTCGGTATCGAAAAACGCGACGATCGCGTTGCTGACCGCGCCGAGCCCGGAGAGACTGCCGCCGCGGATCGATTGTGCCTCCAGAAAACTCAGAAGCTGATTGGGAAATACCTCTCCGTCCTCGAATCGAATGACAAACAGCTCGCCTTCACGTTCAAATCGCATCGGCTCGAGTCCGACCTCAGCTCCAGCGAACCAGGAACGGCGTGACGCCAAACAGCAGAGAGATCAACATCTTCGCCAGCATGTACGGAACGAATCCGGCCAGAGCCGTGGCCAGCGCCCGGCCCGTGGTGAAGTCCAGCGCCTGCCGGATGGCGACCAGCACGGTTCCGATCATCCAGATCGACACCGCCGCGTCGAAGGCGCCGCCCACCGCCGGGATCAGCCGCAGCGCCAGCAACACGCCCGGGGCCTGCGCAAACCCCACCGTCCTCAATAGCTCGCCCCAGTCGGCGGTTCCCTCGAACAGCTGGACGCCGACCAGGTAGCAGGTGCCCGACCAGAGCGCCCAGCCCAGATAGGCGCCCAGGACTCCGGCGACGAGACCGCTCGGGCCCTCGAATACGCCGCCAACCGCGGCGGAAGCGGCGACGATTCCGACGACGCCAGCCGCCTGCGGTGTGGCGCCGCGGTCGTGTTCGACCTCTTCATAGATCGGCACACGAAACAACGCCGCGCCCACGACGCGTTGGGTGAACGTCGAACGGATGGTTGGCGTGCTTTCGACCTGCTCCACGGCCGCCTCGTCGTGTTCATCGCAGAGGTCTACATCAATATACGCGCGTTGGAATCGCGGGCCAGATAGTACGCGTGCGGAAGCGACCGCAGCGTTGGGCGAAGAAAGAGGGTGGGCCGACGCCGGGATCGACCCACCCTACGCGTTTCGCTCAGCGCGACGTCGACGCTCAGCCGCCGAAGAAGAAACGGTATCCCGCCAGGATCTGGATGTTCTGGTTCTTAACGCTGTCCGGATCGTCCGGGATGTCGTTGATGTCCGCCAAGCCGAGGTTGTAGAGGATATCGAAAGTAATCGCCCCGTTGCCGACAGCTATGTCCATGCCGCCGCCGAAGAGGACGCCAAAGTCGATGCTTTTGGTCTCAACCTCGACTTCGCCGTCGGTGAGGTCGGCAACGTCGGCGCAGTCGATATCGGCCGAAAGGATGCCGACTGCCTCGAGGCTAATCGAGCAATCCAACTCGAAGGCGATGGCGGGACCGACGAAGAGGCGCGGCCTGATCGGGCTGTTCTCGATCGGTATGAGCAATGTGGCGGGCACCATGAGCTCGATGTAATCGAGGTTCAACTTCAGTTCGACGCCGGGTTCTGATTCCTCCGCGCCCTTGCGCACGTACTGCCCGAGGAACTGAAGCCGGAAGTACTCGTGAAGGTCCACGGCGAGGTTCGCCCCGCCACTGAAGCCCAGCTTCGAATCGGTTCCCTCGACGTCCCCGCCCAGGTTCGCGAATCCGATCCCACCCTGGATGCCGGCGCTCAGGTTCTGGGCCATTCCTGGCGTGGCCACGAAAGCCAAAAGCAAAGCCGCGACTAAGATACCACTCGCTCTCTTCATTCCCCGACTCCTTTCCTTGTGTTCAGTGAAGATGGCTACCTGACGCTGATCGCAATCAACCCCACTAATCCATGTGTCGGCGGCCGCAGACCCACCCCAGCACCATCCCTACCACACCAAGCTCGCGTCGGAACGCGCAGGGAGAAAATCGGAGCTGCTGAGCGGCATGCGCGGGTCGCAGCCTCGGAAACCGGGACTGCTCCGAGCAACGGAAAGGCTCGCGATCTCCATCCTCTCGGCCGTGAAACGTCTCCCGGGCCCGCTGCCGACTGAGGGTGAGTGATCGGGGCTAAGTAATGTGTAGCGAGATGTTTAACGGCGTCAAGTACTTTGTCGGCCAACGTACAGCGGTTGCGGGCCGCGACTATCGACAGGCGCTAGCGAAGGCTCGCCCGCAGACCCAGATAGACGTTGCGCCCGGGCGCCGGCTCGAAGTAGCGGCCCCCGAACGCGTTGATCGTGACCGCGGAGTTGTAACGCGTGTCGAACGCGTTGTTGACGCCGACGAACGGTTCGAGCCGCGTGTTCCCCCATGTGGCCGCGTAACCGAAACGCAGGTCTACGACGGTGTAGCCATCGTTTTCATTCTGGTTGGCGTTATCCACGTAGAAGCCGTCGGTCGCCGTGATTTTCGCCGAGCCGCTCAGGCCGCTCTGGTGCTGGTAAGACACGCGGCCGTGAAACTGGTGGGGCGGGATGCCGGGGACTTCGTTGCCGCCGAAGTCGCCGTCCGTGGTGCGGAATTCGTCGAACACGAAGTCCGAATACGTGTAGGTCGCGCTCGCCGTCAGCCCGGCGGCCAGTAGCGCCGAGACGTAAGCCTCGACCCCACGGTGCCTGCTCGATCCAGCGTTCTCGAACAGCACTCGTTCGCTGCCCTCCGCCTCGAATCCGATCAGCTGGTCCTCGATATCCGCGGAGA
>CAYGAJ010000285.1:0-3109 GCA_964347815.1 uncultured Gemmatimonadota bacterium
GTGCGCATGAAGGGCACCGAGGGCGAGGACAACTGGCTGCTGATAAAAAAGAAGGACGTTCACGCCGAACCGGGCGCTCCGGAGGGGCTCGTCGAGCGATACCTCGACTCGGTCGTCTCGGGCCGCGGCCTCGATGACCCCGCTCTCGGCAGCGGGACGCCCGGCGTGGAACATACGGAGGCGGGACGGCCCCCCATCGATGTCCATCCCATGCTCGCCCAGCCCCAGGAGACGCTGCCGGAGGGTGAGGCGTGGTGCTTCGAGCTCAAGGTCGATGGCATCCGCGCGATCTGTTGGGGCCGGTCGTCCGGTGGCGTGCACGTCTATTCGCGGCGCGGCGGCCGCCTGGAGGCGGCGTTCCCCGAGATCGCCGAGTCGCTGGAGCTGCTGGCCCGCCGCAGCGGCAGCGAATTCGTCTTGGACGGCGAGATCGTCGCGGCCCGGCCCGAAGGCGGCCCGCGCTTCGAGGATCTGCAGCCGCGCTTCAATCTGCGCGAGGCCGCCGAGATCGCGCGTGAGAGCCGGCGGCAGCCCGCCGAGATGTTCGTCTTCGACCTGCTCTGGCTCGACGGCGCCGACCTTCGCGATCAGCCGCTCTCCGAACGAAAGGATCACCTGCGCCGGCTACTCAAGGCGGCCGGACACCGCCTCCACTACGTGAGCCACGACATCGCCAGCGGCACGGCCGTCCGCGACCGCGCCCGGCGCGAGAGCTGGGAGGGCGTGGTAGCCAAGCGGTTGAAGAGCCGTTACCGATCGGGCGAGCGCACTCAAGACTGGCTCAAGGTGAAGGAGCTGAAGAGGCAGGAGTTCGTGGTCGTCGGCTGGACGGACCCGCAAGGCGGCCGGACCGGCTTCGGGGCGCTGGTCGTCGGCTACTACGCCGACGGCGAAGAGGGCCGGGTGTTGCGACCGGCCGGACGCGTGGGAAGCGGCTTCAGCCACGACGACCTGCAGCGCATCTCGGAACGGCTGCGCGAGCTGGCGCAGGACGATGCCCCGTTCGCCGAGGTCCCGGACGACCTGAGGGGATCGCACTGGGCGCGGCCCGAACTGGTCGCCGAGGTGAAGTTCCAGGAGTGGACCAACGACGCTCGCTTGCGCCAGCCCGTGTTCCTCGGGCTGCGCGCCGATGTGGATCCGCAGCTGGTCGTGCGCGAGGGCCGGGCCGCCGAGCCCGTCAAAGGGCCGCCGATCACTCGGAGCGCCGAGCTGGAGTCGCTGATCCAGACCCTCGAGGCGCTTGAGCGGGCGGGTGAGGACGGCGACGTCACCGTGGACGGACGCCGGCTCAAGGTCACGAACCTGAGCAAGGTGTTTTGGCCCGACATCGGCGGCACCAAAGGCGAGCTGCTGCGCTACTACGCATCCGTGGCGCCGGCCATCCTGCCGGTCGTCGCCGGCCGCCCGCTCACACTCGAGCGCTACCCGAACGGTATCACCGCCGAGATGTTCTACCAGCAGCGCGTACTGGGGGCGGTGCCGGAGGGGGTACGCACCGTCACCCTGGAGCTGGAGGGCGAGCAGGTGGAACGGGTGATCGGCGGCGACCTCTACACGCTGCTATACACGGCACAGCTCGCGGCCATCTCACAGCACGTCTGGCCGTCGCGCCTCGGCACGCTGGAAGATATGGACTACAGCGTGCTCGATCTCGACCCGGGCGAGGGCGCGCCTTTCTCCGCCGTGCGTGAGACCGCGCTCGCCGTGCGGGAACAGATGGAGCGGCTGGGGTTGCGGGGGTACCCGAAGACATCCGGCGCCAGCGGTATCCACATCGTCATCCCGCTTCAGGCAGGCACCAGCTACGAGACCGGCCGGCTGCTGGCGGAGCTGGTGGCCAATCTGGTGGCCCGCTCACACCCGCACCTGGCGACGGTGCAGCGCGTGGTGTCGAAGCGTGGCGCTCGGGTCTATCTCGACTTCCTGCAAAACCGACGCGGCTCGACCGTCGCGTCGGCGTACTCGGTGCGTCCGCGCCCGGGCGCGACGGTTTCGGTGCCACTCGGCTGGAGTGAGCTGGAGAGAGAATTGCAACCGGAGGACTTCAGTATCCGAACGATGGAAGAACGCTTACAGGAGGTGGGTGACATCTGGGTTACAAGTCGTTCCGATGCGAACGACGTTCGGGAGGTGCTGGAGCTACTGTAGGGTCGGAATCGAGATCGAAGTAAAATCGCCGCGAATTCAGCGCGCGTATCGAAGCGAAGATCTGACGTTCCTGTGACGGAAGTAATTGTGCTGTCGCGAGAAGCGCACTGAAAACTTTTGGATGCGCGTTCAGAAGTTTGCGCAAAATTCGTGGGCGAAAGCGTCGCCGGCCATTTTTGCAAGTCTATGTAATATATGAGCTTACGCGCCCGGCCCCGAACGCGCGTTCGATGCGCTCGCTCTTGCGTCCGCGATCGGCGACGCGTATAATGGGCGCGCTTCGTTTTCACAGTCGCTGCTCTTTCTGGGTCAACGCATCCGGATTCGCTGCGGGCAGCCCATTCCGATAAATAGGATTGTTGCAGACCACGCGGTCGTGCTAATGGTGTGCCCATACCCAACCGTCAAGGACCTCTTTGAATGCTAGCGTCGCGTTCCGTTAACATCACATTGAACCTGCCGTGCGAACTTGCTGACGAAGTGGAACACGTTCTCCGAAACGAACCCGAATTCTTCGAGGAACTCCTGACTTACGGAATAATCCGGCGAGCGGTGTTTGCTCGTCTGCGGGGCCTGCGTGCCCTGCACCGGCCGTCTACGTCACCGCTGGAGCCTCCACTCGAGTCGTCGCTCGAGTTGGCGTAGACGGCCGGCCCTCCCCCTCCAGTAGAAAAACCGTACAGCTGTTGTTGGCGGACAGAGGCCGACGCTGCTTGACCCGCCGGCCACGGAGTACTAGCATGCGTCCGTGGTGGGTTGTTGCACGACTGCGACGTGACCGCCCTGTCGGAGGAGGGGAACATGGCGCGGCGATCGGGGAAGGGCGAGCCGCGGAAGCCCCACGGTTCGGGTGCAGAGCCCGAGGAGGTCTTGCGGGCGAAGTATCTCGACTACTGCTCCGCACGGGTCTGTGATGTGTTCATGGACCTGGAGGAGGAGAGGGTCTTCGAGCTTGCCC
>CAYGAJ010000286.1:0-3101 GCA_964347815.1 uncultured Gemmatimonadota bacterium
GATGCCGACCCGGAATGGCGCCAGCGTCTCGCGACCAAGGTCTTCTTGCACACGAGTGGTTACGATGGCGCGATCGCCCGCTATCTCGGCGGCGCCGAGGCCGAGTTCCCCGAAGTGATGGGCGTCGACCTCGAAAAGATCCAGGATCTGCGTTACGGCGAGAACCCGGACCAGCGCGCCGCGTTCTACCGGATCGCCGACACGGCGAAGCGCCGCGGCGTCGCCGGCCTCGTCCAGCACCACGGCAAGGAGCTGTCTTACAACAACATCCTCGATCTGGACGGGGCGCTGATGTCGCTGGCGCCGTTCGCCCGCTCCCAGCGGCCCGCCTGCGCGATCATCAAGCACACGACGCCCTGCGGCATTGCCGTGGGCGACACCCGGGTCGAGGCGTACACGCGCGCCCTGTCCACCGATCCCGTCAGCGCCTTCGGGTCGGTGATCGCGTTCACACACGACGTGGACGACGCGACGGCTGATGCGCTGGCCGAGCTGTTCGTCGAGTGCGTGGTGGCGCCCGGCTTCAGCGACGCGGCCCTGGAGCGGCTCACCCAGAAGAAGAACCTCCGCATCCTCAGCTTCCCTGAGAAGCCCGAGCGCTTTCTCACCTCTCGCGGACACCTGGGAGCCGCGCTCGAGCTGCGCGGCGTGCCCGGCGGTGCGCTACTGCAGACGCGCTCCGACCCGCCTTGGCCCGGCGCCGACGAAGGGTGGCGCGTGGTGACGAAGCGGAAGCCAACCGGGGACGAGCTACGCGACCTGCGGTTCGCCTGGGCGGCGATCTGGGGTGTGAAGTCGAACGCGATCCTGTTAGCGCGGGACGAGATGGCGATCGGGATCGGCGCGGGCCAGATGAGCCGTGTCGATGCATCGAAGCTCGCCGGCTGGAAGGCGGCGGAGGGCGGCCACAAGCCCGAGGCGGGCTGCGTGCTCGCCTCGGACGCGTTCTTCCCGTTCCGCGACGGCGTGGACGCCGCCGCCGAGGTGGGCGTCACCGCGGTGGTGCAGCCGGGCGGATCGATCCGCGATGAAGAGGTAATCCTCGCCGCCAACGAGCACGGGATCGCCATGGTGCTGACGGGTCGGCGGCTGTTTCGACACTAGGTCGGCGCCGCCCCCGGGATGTTCGTCAGTTCTGCTTGGCCGTTTCCTTTTCGGCCAACTCCTCCCGAATCCGCTCCAGCATGCGGATGCCGTTTGTGTTCTCCGGGTTCAGCTCCACCGACTTCTTGTAGTACGCGGCGGCCAGCTCCAGGTCGCCGTTGTTCATGTAGGCTTCGCCCAGGCTGTCGTACGGGTTGAAGGCCTCGGGGAACATCATGATGTTGAGCTGGAAGATGGCGATCGCCTCGCGCATGAGATCGGCACCCATCAGCCGATAGCCCAGCGTGTTCAACATGTTCTCACCAAACGCCTCGGCCGGGTAGCTGCGCTTCAGCTCGTGATAGCGCGCCAACCCGGCCTCCAGCCCCTCCGTTCTGATGACGCGCTCCAGCGTGCTTCGCACCGCGCGCGGTGGCGCGTTGTACTGCTCGTAGTCGAGCCAGGCGAGCGACGGGTGCTTGCCGCCGACAGCGCGGTCGAGCAGCGCCTTCAAGATGGTCATCCCGTTCGAGCTGTTGGTGAACCAGACGACGCCGTCGCCCGAGTCGCGGTAGGCCAGCGTGTAGGCCCGGTAGCCGTCGTTGTGCCCCCAGTGCCAGAAGCCGCGACCCAGAGCGGTCTGTTCGAGGCCTGTGCCCAGCCCCCAACTCACGCCGGGATCGACCTCGATCTGGGGCGCGAGCATCGCCTGCGCCGACTTCTCGCTCAGATCCGTTCCTTTCATCACCGCGACCATGAAGCGCGCGAAGTCGGAGGCCGTGGTGTGCAGGCTCGCGGCGGCGTTCCCGGAACCCTCGGGGAAGCTTTTCTCCATCGCCGCGCCGTCGGTGCGGTGCGGGACGGCATGGTTCGCGGCGAAGCTCTCCTCCCACACATAGCTGCTGCGCGTCATCCCGAGCGGGTCGAACACGGTCCGCTTCATGAACACGTTCAGCGGTTCGCCGGTCAGGTGCTCCACCACCCGCTGCAGAAAGACGAATCCCTCGCCCGAGTAGCTGAACTTCGAGCCGGGCTCGAAGGTGATGCTGAGCTGGCCGCCGCGAGGCCGCCAGTTCGGAAAGCCGGGCGTATGGCTCAGGACCATGCGCGCCGTGATCTTCTTATAGCGCTCGTCGTGCGCCGCGTCCTCGTAGGCCCAGTATTGGGCCAGCGGCGTGTCGAGATCGATCACACCCTGATCGACCAGCTTGAGCACGCCGTAGGCGAACACGGGCTTGCTGAGCGACGCCGCCTCGAACACGGTGCCCTCGTCCACCGGCGCGCCGGTCTCGGCGCTCCGCACTCCGAACCCACGTGCCCAGGCGAGCTTGCCATCCGCGACGATGGCGATCTGCAGCCCCGTGACCGCGCCGCTGTCCATGAGCGCCGGGATGGTGCGCTCGAGCTCGGCAATGCGAGCCTTGACGTTCGCAGGCGCCAACCGGGTGCGTGCCGCTTCCTGGGCCGCGCCAGAGGACGCGATCGCGAAGAAGATCAGAACCGGGACGACGCGGCTGACAACGAACGAGGATTTCATCGATGTCTCCGTACTAGATTTGATTCGCTGAAGGAGGTGCCCGTCACCGCCCGGCGGCGCACCGAGATCCGTCCACCGTCTACCGAGCCCCGTCTACCGTCTACCTCTTACCGTCAACCGGCAGTTTCTCCTCCATCGATCACGAACACGCCACCCGTGATGTAGGCGGCATCGTCCGAGGCGAGGAAAGCGAAGAGGGCGGCGACCTCGTCGGGCTGGCCGTGGCGACCCATGGGGATCTTCGCGTTCACCGCCTCGATCATCTCGGGCGTGTACTCGGCCTCCTGCATCGGGGTCATGATGTAGCCCGGGCAGACGGCGTTCACCCGCACGGCGGGAGCAAGCTCCAGCGCCATGGATCTCGTTAATTCGATTACTGCGGCCTTGGAAGCGTTGTAATCGGCGTAAAGCGGGTAGCCGAACAGGCCGTTGGTCGAGCCCATGTTGAGGATGACGCCGGAGCCCTGGGCCGACATGCGCC
>CAYGAJ010000287.1:0-3093 GCA_964347815.1 uncultured Gemmatimonadota bacterium
CCGGAACCGAGAAAGCTCAGCACGACGAGCAACGGCGGAATCCAGCCCGAGCCGACCGCCAAGTACTCAACCTGCCACCACGATCCGGCGAGTGCGTAGCCGGGCGCCGCGGCCAAGCAGACGCCGACCGACGCGATCAATGACCAGAGGAGAAGCGCGATCAAACGCGCGCTGTAGAAGCCGAGCACGGTGATCGGCTTCTGCAGCCAGAGAGCCGCGTAACCCTCCATTACGTCTTCCCTTAGCCACGACCGGCAAAGCGGCGCCGCGACGGCCCAGTGGCCGAGTATGAAGATGAGCGGCGGCGACCCGGACCCGTCAGGCCCGGTCACGGCCGCGACCAGCCCCAGCACGGCCAGGAGCGCCAGCAACGAGATGAGGTAGGTCGACCGGGCTTGCACCACCTCGGCGGCCTCGAAACGGAACAGTGCGGGGACGAGTCGCAGGCTCCCGCTCATCGACCCGCCGACGACGACTCACCGCCCTGCTGAACCCGCATGTGAAAGAGGTACTCGAGATCGAAGGGCCGCCGCTCGATCCGCTCGACCGAGCCGCCTTCACGCTCGACCACGTCCGCAAACGCGCGGGCCCGTTCGCGAGCCGGAAACGCCACTTCATCCGCCGCGAGACGGACGGCGCCGTGAACGACTCGACCCGCCGCGGCCGTTGGCGTCGAGGTCGGCCGTTCCGGCGACAGCAGTACGACCCAGATGTCGGGCCGCGCCAGCAGCTCCTCGCGGGAGACGCGTCCCAGCAGACGTCCCTCGCTCAGAATCAACATGTCGTCGCAGACGCGCTCGAGCTCGAGGAGGTTGTGTGATGAGACAAGCACCGTGCGTCCCGCTCGCCGAAGCTGCCGCGACAGCGACCGAAGGAGACCCACCGAGGCCGGATCCAATCCGTTCGCGGGCTCATCGAGAAGCAGCAGGGGCGGATCGCCGAGGAGCACCGCCAGCAGACCGACCCGCTGGCGATACCCATGGGACAGCGCTGCGATCTTCTCATCGACCTTGCCGCCGAGAGCGAGGATGTCGATCAGCGCCCCCGTCGAGGCACGCGCCTGAGCTCTGCCGAGCCCCGCGAGCCGCGCCATCAGCGCCGCAAGCTCAGATACGCGGACGGAGCCGGGCAGCCGCACCTGCTCGGGCAGATAACCGATCCCGCACCGCGTTCGAAAGGCCGCGGGCAACCGCCCGTCGATCAACACGCGGCCGTTTGTCGGAGCGGCGAGTCCCAGAAGCAGACGATACAGAGTCGTCTTACCCGATCCGTTCGGGCCCACCAGTCCGAGGACCCGTCCGGCCGGCACCTCGAAGGAGACATCGTCCAGCGCCCATCCGCGCCGGGGTCCGTATCGAAAGCGTACGCTCTGGACCTCGACCGGCACTCCTCCATCCGCCGGCCTCATGGCGCCGATCGCCGAACGCCTGCGCTGACAGGGCGCGCTACGACGGCGACGCCCGCCATGTCCAGATCGCCGCGGGCCAGCAGGTACACGGAACGAGACGTCACCGCCAGGTCCACGGCTCGCGCCTCCACACGAAGACTGCCGGCGAATCGTCCATCCGGCTCGAAATAGTCGATCACGCTAGCCGAGTCGTCCCCCCGCTGGGTCAGAGCCCAGATCGTCCCGTCGGGGGCGGCCGCCAACCGCGCGAGGTGCGGCCGGTTGGCGCCCACCGGGATCGTCGCCGGCGGCGCTCGACCCGCCGCCGAGAAACCCTCTCGAACCCGCTGTCGGATGGCCTCGATCTCCGATTCGCTTCGACGTAGGGGCGCCAGCTCATCTCTCTCGATCGGTTCGCGCAGCCGCCCATCCGGCCCCACTCGCACGATTCGGTATTCGGGACCCGGAGTCGCGACGAGCAGTTCGCCGGCGATCGTACCGGCGACCGGGTAGGCGTGGTTGCGCGTCGCTCGACCCGGCACCTCGGTCCCCGGGAGCTCGGCATCGTTGAACCTGGCTGTCGTTAGCGCCGAGTCTCGCGTCACGATGCGGAACTCGGCGACGTCCTCCGGCGGAAACACATCGACCTTGACGTAGAAGCTGTCGGCCCGCGCTTGAAGGATGTCGGTGGCCAGACCACCACCCGACTGCACGACACCGGTGAGGGAGCCGTCGGGGGCCCAGAAAGTCACGCGACCGCTCAGGGTCAGCACCGCGACCTCACCGGACCGGCCCAACGCAATCGAAGCGGGGTAGCGGTACTCGCCCGGCCCGTCACCCTCGCGACCGAGCGAGGCGAGATAGGCGCCGTCCGTCAGCGCGTAGACACGCACGGTGGGCGGCTTCAACTCGAGCAGATAAAGCCGGCCCCGCTCGGCATCCACCGCGATATCGACAGGCGCCGTTAGTGGCGGAGACTGCGATGGCTCCGGTGCGATGAGCCAGTGCGCGGTGACAGCCCGCTCCTGGGCCGCCGCCGCTGACCCCTCTCCCCGGGCGCTCCGCTCCGGCGCGTCGCAGTGAGCGAAAGCGAGCGTTGCGGCCAGAATCCCGGCCGCAACGCTCCAGAACGTCCGTCCTCCGGCGGGAGCCGGCGAGCTCCTGCCCGGCAAGGCGCGCAACTCACTGCTCCTGCAGCCCCTCTTCCGCCTCCGCCGCCGCCGCCTGACATCCTGCGACGCACCCCTCATACATGGCGTCGCACTTATCCCTGCCGATGAACCAGCCCAACGTCAGGTAGCAGCTTGAAGCGACGACCACGCAGTAAGCTTCGCAGGTGGGCGAGACCGCCGCCGCGGGCCGCGCCGTGCCCGTCACACCGAAAACCACGAGCGAGAGCGATAGAACGAGTCTTCTCATTTCCCAAGCTCCGATCCGATTTCCTCCACGATCTTCTCGACCGAGCAGCCCACCAGGCAGCCCATGATGTACATCGCGCACTTGAACGAGTCGATGTTCTCGCAGTTCGCTGCGGCGAGCTCGCCACAGAGGTCTTCGCAGCTCTTCTCCTGCTGCGCCTGGGCGGCAGCTGGCTGCCCTATGGCCAGCGCGGCGGCTGCGGCCAGCAGCATGAACCTCTTCCTCACCGTCATCGTCCCATCCCTTTCTATGGAGTTGAAGAGCCCGTCAGGGCCCCCAGCGCCTTG
>CAYGAJ010000288.1:0-3091 GCA_964347815.1 uncultured Gemmatimonadota bacterium
GGTCGGGCTCGGCGTTGGGCGTCCCGGTTCCCAACAGCACGACCTGTGTGCGCGATGTCGGCGTCGTCGAAGCCGTCTCGCTCGCAGGCGGCGCGGACTCCTGCGCGCAAGCCAACAGCGATGCGGATACGATCAGCGTGAGGGTGCGATCGATCATCGTCTCACTTGGATTTTCCGAGGCGAAACCGCTGCAATGAAAGCCGCCGCGAATCTAGAGATGTACCGCCCGCATCCGCAAACATCCGGCCGTTGTGAGACCGCGCGGCCGCATGTAGCTTGTGGGCCCCGGAAACATCCGTTGCACCCGCCCCAGCCGGAAGGAGACCCGCGATGGCCATCTACGAGGCGTTTTTAGCCGAACTGGATCAGGAGACGCCAAAGACGCGCAAGATGCTCGAGCGCGTTCCGGAAGCGAAGCTCGACTGGAAGCCGCACGACAAGTCGATGCCTCTGGGGCGGCTGGCCACGCACCTCGCCGAGCTGCCGGGGTGGGCCGAGACCATCCTGGTGCAGGACGAGATCGATCTGGCGCCGCCGGGCGCCCCGCCCTACCAGCCGGTCGTGCTCGAGTCGGTGTCGGAGATGGTCAAGCTGTTCGACACGAACGTCGAGAAGCTGCGCGGCCTCCTGTGCTCGACCTCCGACGCGGACTTCATGAAGCCGTGGACGCTCAAGATGGGAGGGCAGGCGCTCTTCACGGCGCCCCGAGTCGGCGTCGCGCGCGACATGCTGTTCAATCACGTCTATCACCACCGGGGCCAGCTCTCGGTCTTCTTGCGCCTGGCCGACGTCCCGGTGCCGCAGACTTACGGGCCGACCGCCGACGAGACCGACATGGGCTGAAGCGCGGCCCGCGCGCCCGATCCGCAAAAAAAGGAGCCCGGCCGCTCGCCGGGCTCTACGTCTTCCTGCCCCGATTCACATGGCGGGGGCTCGCCGCGCCCGCGGTGCCGCCGCCAGCCTCGAGCTACTCTTCGGGGACGACCGAGATGATCCGCCGCCCGCGGTGCTTGCCAAAGGTCACGTGGCCGTCGGCCAGCGCGAAGAGCGTGTCGTCGCCGCCGCGCCCGACGTTCTGCCCCGGGTGGAATCGGGTGCCGCGCTGGCGCATGATGATGTTGCCGGCACGCACGAACTCACCGCCGTACGCCTTGATCCCCAGATACTTGGGGTTGCTGTCTCTGCCGTTGCGGGTCGATCCACCCGCCTTCTTGTGAGCCATGGCTGCTTCGCTCGCTAGGATTTCTTCTTCTTCGACTTGGGCGTCGATTTGGCCTTCGCTTTGGGCTTCGCTTGCGCCTTCGCCTTCGGCTTGGCCGCAGCTTTCGTCTTCTTGGCGGCCGTCTTCTTCTCGGCCTTGGGCTCGGCCACTTTCTTCGCGGCCGCCGCCTTCTTCTTGGGCGCGGCCTTCTTCTTGGGCGCCTTGGCCGCGGGCTTCTCCTCGAGGGTCACGCGTCGCTCGCCGCCCAGGTCGATCTCGTTGATCCGCACCTCGGTGAAGTCCTGCCGGTGCCCGCTCTTGCGCCGGTAGTTCTTGCGGCGCTTGAACTTGAACACGATCACCTTGTCGGCCCGGCCGTGGCGGAGCACCTGGGCCCGCACCGCGGCACCCTCCAGCGTGGGGCGGCCGACCAGAACCTCACCGTCGCTGGCGCCGAGCAGCACCTGGTCGAAGGTCACCGTCTCGCCGGCCTCGGCGCCCAGCGTTGGGAGCCTCAGGACCTCGCCCAGCTCGGCGCGGTACTGGAAGCCAGCGGCTTTGAAGATGGCGTACGTCACAGGCTCAAACGTGGCTATAGAGCAAAAGTTTCCGTTTTTTCAGAGCTTAGAAGCCTATCCCACCGCCGCCCCCGTGTCAACGCCGCCGGGGCTCAGGCCACGGCGTACCGGTTCGTGATGTCCACGTCCGCCCGACCCGCCAGGATCCTGAACTCGTCGGCCCGCAGCAGGGGGTCATCCCGGACCTCGATGTCGACCTTGTACTCGGACTCCAGCCGGCGCAGCCAGTTGGGTTCCTCCTCCAGGATGTGTAGCGCCACCTCGGAGTGGAGCCGGATCACCAGCCGCTTCTCCTCCCGGGCCGCCGCCACCCGCCGGATCGCCCGCTCGACGCGCCGGACGACGCTGGACGGGGTGACGATCCGCCCGGCGCCGTTGCAGTAGGGGCAGGGACGGGTGACGGTGTGGAAGACGCTGGGCCGCACCCGCTGCCGGGTCATCTCGACCAGCCCCAGCTCGGAGATCTGAAAGGCCTTGGTGCGGGCGCGGTCGCGGCTGAGGTGCATCCGTAGCTCCTGCATCACCTTGTCGCGGTTCGCCTTGTCCTCCATGTCGATGAAGTCGACGACGATGATGCCGCCGATGTCCCGCAGCCGTAGCTGCCGCGCGACCTCGCGCGCCGCGTCCAGGTTGGTGCGGAGGATCGTCTTCTCCGGATCCTTCTTGCCGGTGTAGCGCCCCGTGTTCACATCGATCGACACGAGGCCCTCCGTCGGCTCGATCACGACGTGGCCGCCCGACGGCAGCTCGACCTTGCGCTCGAACGAGCGGAGGATCTCCTCCTCGATCTCGTGCTTGTCGAACAGCGGCATGGTGCCTTCGTACAGACTGACACGCTTCATCAGGTCGGGATCGACGGCCTCGAGATAGTCACGCACCTCGTTGTAGATCTCGCGCGAGTCCACGATCAGCGAATCGACCTTCTCGCTGAACAGATCGCGGATGATCCCCGCCGCCAGGTGGGCTTCCTCGTGGACGAGGGCGGGCGCCTGCGACTGGGCGACGCGGCTCTCGATCCGCTTCCACGTCTTCTGCAGCCCCTTCAGCTCGCGCTCCAACGACTTGCGCCGGGCGTCCTCTCCGACGGTGCGGACGATGACGCCGCCCGTTCCCCCTGACAGAATGTTGCGCATCAGCCGCCGCAGGCGGGTCCGCTCCTCGCGGTCTTCGATCTTGCGCGAGACGCCGATGTGCTCGCTGCGCGGCATGTAGACCAGGTAGCGCCCGGGCAGAGAGATCTGCGCGGTGACTCGTGGGCCCTTGGTGCTGATGGGCTCCTTGGTCACCTGGACCAGGATCTCCTCGCCCTTCT
>CAYGAJ010000289.1:0-3042 GCA_964347815.1 uncultured Gemmatimonadota bacterium
CGAGAAAGCGCGGGCGACGATCGAGAAGAACCTGGGCCGCCAGGTCAAGAAGGGTACGATCGACGAGAGCACGCAGAAGGCT
Source organism: uncultured Gemmatimonadota bacterium (assembly GCA_964347815.1). Lineage (GTDB taxonomy): Bacteria > Gemmatimonadota > Gemmatimonadetes > Palauibacterales > KS3-K002 > CAYGAJ01. The sequence goes on from CAYGAJ010000289.1 coordinate 83, forward strand.
ACGCTCGAGCGCCTGGTCACTTCGACCGAACTCGCCGCCGCCGCCGGCGCCGACATCGTCGTCGAGGCCGTGCCCGAAGACGAGAAGCTCAAGGCGGAAACATTCCGCAAGCTCGATGAGGTGGCGGGCGCGGCCGCCATCCTGGCCAGCAACACGAGCTCGATCGCGATCACGCGGCTGGCTGCCCACACGCGTCGGCCAGAGCGCGTCATCGGGATGCACTTCATGAACCCGGTGCCGCTGATGCAGCTGGTCGAGGTCGTTCGTGGCCTGGCGACGTCCGACGAGACCGCCGACGCCGTGGTGCGGCTCGCCCGCGATCTCGGCAAAACGCCGGTCCTGGTGAACGACTCGCCCGGGTTCGTCAGCAACCGCGTTCTGATGCCGATGATCAACGAGGCGGTCTACTGCCTGCACGAGGGCGTCGCCACCTCCGAGGCGATCGATGAGGTCATGAAACTGGGCATGAATCACCCCATCGGCCCACTGGCCCTGGCCGACCTCATCGGTCTCGACACCTGCTTGTTCATCCTCGAGGTCCTGCACAACGATCTCGGCGAGGACAAATATCGACCGTGCCCGCTGCTCCGGAAGCATGTGGATGCCGGCTGGCTGGGTCGAAAGGCGGGTCGCGGCTTCTATTCGTACGGATGAGAGCTTTCGTTCAACCCAGAGGGTTATGAGGCGCGACTACACTCTGACCGAAGAACAGGAACAGATCCGACAGCTCGCGCGGGATTTCGCGGCGAACGAGTTGCGCCCGCGCACTGCGGAATGGGATCGCGAGAGCCGCTTCCACTCCGAAGTGCTCCCGATGATGAGCGAGCTGGGCTTCTTCGGAATGCTGCTGCCGGAAGAGTACGACGGGCTCGATCTCGGGATGCTGTCGTATCTGGTGGCGCTCGAGCAGATCGCCTGGGGCGACGCCTCGGTGGCGATCACCATGTCGGTCCACAACTCGCTGCCGACTCAGATGATCCTGAAGTACGGCAGCGACGAGCAGAAGAAGAAGTGGCTGCCGCCGATGGCCCGGGGCGAGGTGCTGGGCGCGTTCGCGCTCTCGGAAGCCGGGTCCGGCAGCGATGCGGCGAGCTTGAAGACGCGCGCGGAGCGCGACGGCGACGGGTGGGTGTTGAACGGCGAGAAGTTGTGGGTGACCAACGGGAGCGAGGCCGACGTCGTGCTGGTCATGGCGCGGACCGACGCGCCGGCCGATCGGAGGGGCCCGCGGGGAATCAGTGCGTTCATCGTACCGACCGACACGCCGGGCTACCAGGTGGGCCGAAAGGAGGACAAGACCGGCCTGCGTAGCTCGGAGACGGTGGCGGTCGCCTTCAACGACATGAGGCTGGGGTCGGAGGCGCTGTTGGGCGATCCCGATAAGGGCTTCATCTACGCGCTGTCGAGCCTCGAGGGTGGACGGCTCGGCGTGGGAGCCCAGGCACTGGGAATCGCCGAGGCGGCGCTCGATCACGCCGTCGACTACGCGGCGGAGCGAAAGCAGTTCGGCCGCCCGATCAAAGACTTCGAGGGGCTCGCCTTCAAGCTGGCCGACATGGCGACGCGGGTGGAGGCTTCGCGCGGGCTCTTGTACAGGGCGGCGCGGGCCTGGGACGCGGGCCAATCGGACATGCGGCTGTCCAGCATGACCAAGCTTCATTGCAGCGAGACGGCGGTCTGGGTGACGTCTCAAGCGATCAATGTGTTCGGTGGGTACGGATTCATGCGTGACTATCCCGTGGAGAAGTTGTTCCGGGACGCCAAGGTCACGGAGATCTACGAGGGTACGAGCGAGATTCAGCGGTTAGTGATCGTCAGGACGCTCTACCAGGAGAAAGCGACGGGTTGACCAGGCCCGTGATCGGCCGGGTTTTGTAATAGAAAGGGGTGTGCGCCGATGGAAGTCTTCAAGGCGATGGATACGACGGATCACGAACAGGTCTTGCTGACGCGCGAGCCGGCGGCGGGCTACTACGGCATCATCGCGATCCACGATACGACGCTGGGCCCGGCGCTGGGCGGCTGCCGTCTCTGGAATTACGAGTCTGAGGAGGAGGCGCTGATCGACGTGCTTCGCCTGTCCAGGGCGATGACCTACAAGGCGGCGGTGGCGGGCCTGAACCTGGGCGGCGGCAAGTCGGTCATCATCGGCGATCCGGACTCGCCGCGCCGGGAGATGCTCTTCCGGGCGCACGGCCGGGCGGTGGACACGCTGAAGGGCCGCTACATCACAGCCGAGGACGTGGGTACGTCGGTGGAGGACATGGACTACGTTCATATGGAGACGGACTACGTGGTCGGTATCGCCGGCCGCTCGGGGGATCCGTCGCCCGTGACCGCCTATGGCACGTACCGCGGTATGAAGGCCTGCACCGTCGAGCGCTACGGCAGTGAGTCGCTGAAAGGCAAAGTCGTCGCCGTGCAGGGTGTGGGGCACGTCGGCTACTATCTCTGCGAAAATCTGGCCGCAGAAGGCGCCCGGCTGGTCGTCACCGACATCAGCTCGGACAAGATCGCCCGGGCGGTCGAGGACTTCGGCGCCGAACCGGTGGAGCCGGACGAGATTTACGACGTCGACGCGCAGATTTTCGCGCCCTGCGCTCTCGGCGCGGTCGTCAACTCGAAGACGATTCCGCGTTTGAAGGCCGAAATCGTCGCGGGCGCGGCGAACAACCAGCTGTCCACCATCGAGGACGCGAAGGCGCTGCGGGAGCGGAACATCCTCTACGCGCCGGACTACGTGATCAACGCCGGGGGGCTGATCAACGTGTACTCGGAGCTGGCCGACTGGACCACCGATCGCTCGAAGCGCAAGGCCGGTGAGATCTATCAGACGCTGCTCGAGGTTTTCCAGGTGGCCCGCGAGGAGAAGATGACGACGGCCGAGGCGGCGGACCGGATCGCTGAGCGGCGGATCGAGACGGTGGGCCGGCTGCACCGGTCTCGCATCAGCACCGGAG
>CAYGAJ010000290.1:0-3037 GCA_964347815.1 uncultured Gemmatimonadota bacterium
GACCAGCCCGGAGCGTTCGCGGATGAGCGCCTCGTGCCCGGCCTTCTTCAGCGCCCGGCATTCCGGCGCCGTGCGACGGCACTGCCAGACGATAGCGCGATGGATCGGCGCGCCGGTCTCTCGATCCCAGACCACCACCGTCTCCCGCTGGTTGGTGATCCCGATGCCGGCCACGTCATCGCCTGAGAGGCTTCCGGCGCCCAGCGCCTCTTTCACCACATCCTGGACCGTCCGCCAGATCTCCTCGGGGTCGTGCTCCACCCAGCCGGGCCGCGGGTAGTGCTGCTTGAACTCCCGGTAGGCGCGGCCCACGACGGCGCCGACCTGATCCAATGCCAGAACCGTCGTCCCGGTCGTTCCCTGATCGATGGCGAGGATCACGCTCATGTCGGCCTCATCGCTTCGCGCCCCAGCTGAAGGTCTTGACCTCGAGCGACGGGTTGAGCGCCTGGAGGCTGTCGAGGAACTCCTGGAGATCTCTCATATTCGCGTACAGGTTGATCGAGCCCTTCTCGTGCTCGAGCGAAAAGTAGCGTCCCACGCGGCGGACGCGCCGGATCTGTTGCGGCGTCAGCATGCGCCGACCCACCAGGCTCTTGAACTCGAGCGAACCGTCGTCCCGCATGCGTATCGTGACCGGGGCCTTGAGATGCCGGTACCATTCCCAGGCGATGGCGACCAGCAGCACGATAAAGAACCAGCGCGGCGGCGCGAAGAAGACGCCGAAGATGGTCACCGCCGTGAGCACGGAGAGGAAACCGAGCGTGAAGACCAGCGTCGACTTTTTTGCTCGGTACTCTTTCATCGTACTCTTTTGCGGACGTCCGTGGTCTGGGTCGGCGGCGGGGATCCTCCCGCTTCACCGCTCGCGTGCGCTTTTCGTGGACGTGGCGCCCTCTTCGCCCGCTCGCGAGTTACGCTCTGGAGGACCCCCGCCGCCTCCCTCTCCTCGCTCCAGCAGTGACGCTGAAAGGTCCGCGCAAATCCCCCAACGGTCCTCACGATCGGAGTGAGAGGCGAATGGGCCACCGACTCAGCCGGTCGCACGCCTTGTAATCACTTTCTTTAGTTCCGCCAGATTCTGCGGATCGAAGATACCGTGCTCGGTGATGATCCCGCGCACCAGCTCCGCCGGCGTGACATCGAAGGCGGGGCTGTAGATCGCCACCTCGGCTGGGGCCGTCGCGCGGCCGAAGCCGCTCCGCACCTCTTCCGCGCCTCGCTCCTCGATGGGGATCTGGTCACCGGACGAAAGCTCGAAGTCGAAAGTAGAAGAGGGCGCCGCCACATAGAACGGGATGCCGTGGTGCCGCGCCGCGATCGCCAGGCCATACGTGCCGATCTTGTTGGCCACGTCTCCGTTGGCGACGATGCGATCCGCTCCCACGATCACCAGGTCCACCCCCAGCCGCGCCATCGCCGACGCCGCCATGCCGTCGGTGAGCACCGTCACCTCCACCCCGGCCCGACTCAACTCCCAGGCCGTCAGCCGGCTGCCCTGCAAAAGCGGCCGCGTTTCGCTCGCCAGCACCCGCACGCCCACGCCCCGTTCCGCGGCCGTGTAGATCGGCGCCAGCGCCGTGCCCATCCCGGCCGTCGCCAGCGCGCCGGCGTTGCAATGGGTGAGCACCCTGGAGCCCGCGGCGAGCAGCGGCGCGCCGTGCTCGCCGATGCGGCGGCACATCTCCCGGTTCTCTTCCAGGATCGCGCTCGACTCGGCGCGCAGTCGCGTCCACAGGTCGCGATTCGTCGCGTCCGGCATCCCGCTCGCCACCCGCAGCAGACGATCGACGGCCCAGCCCAGGTCGGCGCCGGTGGGCCGCGCCGACCGGATGTGTCGCGCGGCTTCTGCCAGCCGGGCGCGAAACTCGGCGGCTGGCAGGCTCAGGTGCGCCTTGAGCGAAGCGACGAGCCCGATGGCACCCGCCACCCCGATGGCCGGGGCGCCCCGCACCCGCAGGCCGCGAATCGCCTCGACGATGTCGTCTACCTCGACGAGGTCGATCTCCTGGTACTCGCCAGGCAGCAACGTCTGATCGATGATTCGGAGGGCGTCGTCGTGCCAGCCGACGGCACGGGGAAAATCAATCGCCACGATCAGCGACGATCTCGCGCACGAGAGGTGCGATTATGTTCGCGTCGGATCGTCGGCCCGCTCGAGGCGGCCGAAGGCGTAGCGCCAGCCGAAGCGGCGAAACAGCTCGAGCAGCCGCTGAATCGGCAAGCCCATGACGTTGAAGTAATCGCCGGCGATGCGCTCGACGATCGCCGCACCGTAACCCTGGATGCCATAGGCGCCCGCTTTGTCGAGAGGCTCGTGAGTCGCAACGTATTCCTGGCATTCCTGAGGGTCAAGCGAACGGAACCACACTCGCGTCACCTCGACCGCGCTCTCGACGCGCTCCGGCATCCCCAACGCAACACCGGTGTAAACCTCGTGCTCTTCACCCTGCAGGCGCCGTAACATCTCGACCGCTTCGGCGGGATCGGCGGGCTTGCCGAGGATGTCTCCGCGGTGGACCACCAGCGTGTCACAGCCGATGACCAGCGCGCCCGCTTGCAGAGCGACGCTGGCTTTGATTCGGGCGAGCCGGTCGGCGGCGTCGCTGGGCGACTCGTCATCGAGCAGCGACTCGTCGACCTCGGGTACCTGAACGGTGAAGCTCAGGCCGAGCCGTGACAACAGCTCCGCCCGGCGGGGTGAGCGCGAGGCGAGGATCAGCCGCGGGGCGGTGGCCGCGATCACGGGTCGAAGGGAACGGCCGGTGGGCGCGCGGATCGCATCGGCGGCGTCACGCCCTCAGAACTTGCGGAGAAGAACGTCGTCGTGGGGCACGCGCGCCTGATCCAGCGCCCAGAGCGCGTGGCCCAGCGCCAGCACGTAGCGGTCGGAGCGCTCCTCCACATCGGGGTAGAGCGTGAGCGAGCGGTTGCTGAAGAAGTAATCCTCCGAGAAGACGCTGAGCTCGCGTACGGTCGGCGTCCCCGCCGCGTCGGCCACCAGCACCAGCTCGCCCGCCACACGCACCGGATCGCC
>CAYGAJ010000291.1:0-3036 GCA_964347815.1 uncultured Gemmatimonadota bacterium
CGAGAAAGCGCGGGCGACGATCGAGAAGAACCTGGGCCGCCAGGTCAAGAAGGGTGCGATCGACGAGAGCGTACAGAAGGCGACGCTCGACCGTCTGGCCACCACGACCGATATCGCCGCGGCCGCCGGTGCCGACATCGTGATCGAGGCCGTGCCGGAGGACGAGAAGCTGAAAGCGGAGACGTTCCGCAAGCTCGACGAAGTGGCGGACGAGTCCGCCATCCTGGCCAGCAACACCAGCTCGATCGCGATCACTCGTCTGGCCGCGCACACCCTGCGGCCCGAGCGCGTCATCGGGATGCATTTCATGAACCCGGTGCCGGTGATGCAGCTGGTCGAGGTCGTTCGTGGTCTGGCGACGTCGGACGAGACCGCCGACGCGGTGGTGCGGCTCGCCCGCGACCTGGGCAAGACGCCGGTCGTCGTGAACGACTCGCCAGGATTCGTCAGCAACCGCGTCCTGATGCCGATGATCAACGAGGCGATCTACTGCCTGCACGAGGGCGTCGCGGCCGCCGAGGCGATCGACGAGGTCATGAAGCTGGGGATGAACCACCCCATCGGCCCGCTGGCCCTCGCCGACCTCATCGGCCTCGACACCTGCCTGTTCATCCTCGAGGTCCTGCACCACGACCTCGGCGAGGACAAGTATCGACCCTGCCCGCTGCTCCGGAAGCATGTAGACGCCGGCTGGCTGGGTCGAAAGGCGGGTCGCGGCTTCTACAATTACGGCTGAGAGCTTTCGTCCGTCACGGAGGATTATGAAGCGCGACTATACACTGACCGAAGAGCAGGAACAGATCCGGCAGCTCGCTCGCGATTTCGCCGAGAATGAGCTGCGCCCACGCACTGCGGAGTGGGATCGCGAAAGCCGCTTCCACTCGGAAGTCATGCCGATGCTGGGCGAGCTGGGCTTCTTCGGGATGCTGTTGCCCGAAGAGTACGACGGCCTGAACCTCGGCATGCTGTCGTACCTGGTGGCGCTCGAGCAGATCGCCTGGGGCGACGCTTCGGTGGCGATCACCATGTCGGTCCACAACTCGCTGCCGACTCAGATGATCTTGAAGTACGGCAGCGACGAACAGAAGAAGAAGTGGCTGCCGGTGATGGCCCGAGGCGAGGCGCTGGGCGCGTTCGCGCTCTCGGAAGCCGGGTCGGGTAGCGACGCCGCCAGCCTGAAGATGCGCGCCGAGCGCGACGGCGACGGCTGGGTGTTGAGCGGCGAGAAGCTGTGGGTGACCAACGGCGGGCAGGCCGACGTCGTTCTGGTGATGGCGCGAACCGATGCGCCCGGCGATCGCCGCGGCCCGCGCGGGATCAGCGCCTTCATCGTGCCGACCGACACGCCCGGTTACCAGGTGGGGCGCAAGGAGGACAAGACCGGGCTGCGCAGCTCGGAGACGGTGGCCGTCGCCTTCAACGAGATGAGGCTGGGGCCAGAGGCGCTGCTGGGCGAGCAGGACAAGGGCTTCATCTACGCGCTGTCGAGCCTCGAGGGCGGACGGCTCGGCGTCGGGGCCCAGGCGCTGGGCATCGCCGAGGCGGCGCTCGATCACGCGGTCGACTACGCGGCGGAGCGGAAGCAGTTCGGCCGGCCGATCAAGGACTTCGAGGGGCTGGCCTTCAAGCTGGCCGACATGGCGACCCGGGTGGAAGCGTCGCGGGGACTCTTGTACAGAGCGGCCCGGGCTTGGGACGCGGGCCAGCCGGACATGCGGTTATCGAGCATGACCAAGCTGCATTGCAGCGAGACGGCGGTCTGGGTGACGTCGCAAGCGATCAACGTGTTCGGGGGCTACGGCTTCATGCGTGACTATCCGGTGGAGAAGCTGTTCCGCGACGCCAAGGTCACCGAGATCTACGAGGGGACGAGCGAGATTCAGCGGTTAGTAATCGTCAGGACGCTGTACCAGGAGAAGGCGACGGGTTGACCCAACCCGTAACGAGCCGGGTTTTGCAATAGAAAGGGGTTGCGCCGATGGAAGTCTTCAAGGCGATGAACAAGACAGATCATGAACAGGTCTTGATGACACGCGAGCCGGCGGCGGGCTACTACGGCATCATCGCGATCCACGATACGACGCTGGGGCCGGCGCTGGGCGGCTGCCGTCTCTGGAACTACGACTCCGAAGAGGAGGCGTTGGTCGACGTGCTTCGCCTGTCGCGGGCGATGACCTATAAGGCGGCGGTGGCCGGACTCAACCTGGGCGGCGGCAAGTCGGTCATCATCGGCGATCCCGACTCGCCGCGCCGCGAGATGATCTTCCGGGCGCACGGCCGCGCCGTCGACACGTTGAAGGGCCGCTACATCACGGCCGAGGACGTGGGTACATCGGTCGAGGACATGGACTACGTCCACATGGAGACGGACTACGTGGTCGGCATCGCCGGCCGCTCGGGAGATCCGTCGCCGGTGACGGCCTACGGCACCTACCGCGGCATGAAGGCGTGCACCGTCGAGCGCTACGGAGATGAATCGCTGAAGGGGAAAGTCGTCGCCGTGCAGGGTGTGGGGCACGTCGGCTACTACCTCTGCGAGAACCTGGCCGCCGAGGGCGCCAAGCTCATCGTCACCGACATATCGTCTGACAAGATCGCGCGCGCGGTCGAGGACTTCGGCGCCGAACCGGTGGAGCCCGACGAGATCTACGACGTCGACGCCCAGATCTTCGCACCCTGCGCCCTCGGCGCGGTCGTCAATTCGGAGACGATCCCGCGCCTGAAGGCCGAGATCGTCGCCGGCGCCGCGAACAATCAGCTGTCGACCATCGAGGACGCGAAGGCGCTGCGAGAACGGAACATCCTTTACGCGCCGGATTATGTGATCAACGCCGGCGGCCTGATCAACGTGTACTCCGAGCTGGCCGACTGGACCACCGACCGCTCGAAGCGCAAGGCCGGTGAGATTTATCAGACGCTGCTCGAGGTCTTCCAGGTGGCCCGCGAGGAGAAGTTGACGACGGCCGAGGCGGCAGACCGGATCGCCGAGCGGCGGATCGAGACGGTGGGCCGGCTGCACCGGTCTCGCATCAGCAC
>CAYGAJ010000292.1:0-3017 GCA_964347815.1 uncultured Gemmatimonadota bacterium
GATCCAGCTCGAGCCGCCGGCGAAACATCTCCTCGGCGCGCGCGTAATCTCTGAGCGCGGTGTAGGCCCCTCCAATCTGGTTGTAGGCCGTCGCCCAGCCGGGGTCTAGCCTCAGCACCATTTGCCAGGCGTGGATCAAGGCCTCCAGGTCGCCGGTGACCATCTGGTGGTAAACGGCCTCTGAGTTGTACTGCTCCTTGAGAGTCAATCGATCACGAAGCTCGTACGCCCGGGTGGCATCCGCGATCAATTGGGCGCGCCCGGAGCCCAGGTTCGTGAGACAGTGAGCGCGCAGGCGGTAGGCCGCGACGAAGGTCGAATCGAGCTCGATCGCCCGGCTGGCGAGATCGCAGGCACGGCGGAATTCGCCGTCGTGAATGTTGGCTCGGACGCCTTCAGTGTACAATCGCAACGCTTCGAGCGAGCCCGTCCGTACCTGCTTGAGCGGTGGACTTTCTCGGATCGACTTGAGCGATTCGCCGATCGCCTCCCGCAGCCGCGCCGAGAGCCTGTCGACGGCGGGTATGATCGCGTCGGCGTCCTCTGCAACCTCTCGGAACGAACCCAGGAGTTCGCCTGTGTCTCCGGCGACGATGCGCGCCGACAGCACGTAGGTCGACCCCGACAGGTTGATCTCCCCGGTGACCACCGCCTTCAGCCCCTCGCGTACTGCGACTTCGCGGGCGCGATCGAAGTCCAGCGGTTCTTGCGGGTCGCTTTCCATACGCGCCAGCACCCTGCGAACGAAGGTGCGATCCGCCACCTTCGCAACCGCCGACTCACTCAGGCCGACGCGCAACAGCTCCGTCACCATCAGAGCCTTCACGGGATCGCCGGTGTGGTCTTTCCAGTCGACGAGCAGGATGGCGTGGCGAGCCTCGAGCCGTATCTCGCCGCTCGCACGATCAAACGGCTTGATCCCGACCGCGCGCAACCCGCCGTAACTCGCGGCCAAGACCGCCACGGTGCTGACCGCAGCGACACCAAAGACTCGAGGCCGGGTGAGCCAGCGGCGCACACGGCTCTGTGGCATTGCTTCGATGACGCCTGCTTGTTCGTCTCGCACCTCGGTCGCCCGAGCCCCTTCGGGTCCAGCAGCCTCGGCACTCGCGTTGGGGGACGTGGGCCGCGACGCCGCTCTCCGGGTTCGAGCCGCATCACGTCTCAGCCGGCCCACGAAAGCTCCTATCTCCGGATCCAGCTCGATATCCAGCTCGCTCCGTAGCAGCCGCTCGTGCTCCTCAGCGTGCTTCAGCGCGTTCGCCGGATCGCCCGCCGCCGCGAGAGCCTGCATGAGCCGAAGCGCCACCCGCGAGTTGTACGGGTCCTCCTCCGTCACGAGCTGCCACCAGCTCACCGCGCGCACGAAGCGGCCGGCCTCCTCCGCACGGGTGGCCAGCGACTCCAACGCCTCGGCATAGCGGGTCGCCAGCCGCCGCCGCTTCGCGTCCAGCCACCGCTCGAACTCGACGGCGCCCTTGACATGAAAGCCATCCAGCAACGGGCCGCCATAGAGACCCACGGCCTCCTCCAGCTCCCCACGCTCGAGGGCTTGCTCGAATGCCGCAGCGTCACACCGCAGCTTGCCCTCGGCCATGCCGACCTCCTCGCCGGAACAGACGACGACCTCCTCGCCTAGGTGACGCCTGAGGAAGTGGAGCGCTTTGCGCAGCGAACTCCGGCCGTGCTCGTGATCGAGCTCAGACCAGAACAGTCCCAGTAGCCGGTCTCTTGGGTGAAGGGCGCTGTGGCTATCGACCGCGAGAAAGGCGAGGAGGGCGGTACGCTTCGGCTGGGCGAGGACAGAGGATAGTGGTTCTCCGTCCGCTCCTCGCAACGTCAGCGGGCCGAGGACGCGGAACTCGATCATTGCAGGCCCCCTGCAGGCGTCGCCCCGGCGTACCCTATTGGGTCACGCCAGCGCCACGGGGAGGTCACACCTGCTTGGTAGGTTACAAGCTAGGCTACGCTGCCCGGAACCGCAATGATTACCGTTAATGATTCGAGCGGCACGGGTAGCCCAATTCACTCGAGGAGGTGCACCATGAGAGCGTTCTGTCGCTTTCTCGGGCTTGCCACCGTCGCCGCGATCTGTCTTCCCGCGACGATCGCGTCCGCGCAGAGCTCAGACAACAGCGCCCGACTGGTAGCCGCCGACGACCTGCCCGCCATCGTGCTTGCCCACATCGAGCGTGGCGACGCGTGGATCGCGAAACGCGACTACGGCAAGGCGCGAGCCGCGTATCAAGCCGCCGCGGACATTCTACGCGAGGACGGTGAGCTGCCGGCCGTTCCGATGCGTCGGATCGCCCACGCCTACTACTTCGAAGGCAAGTACCATTCGGCGATCCGCGCCCTCGATGACCTGGCCGATGAAGCGGCGACCCGCGGAGATGTGGCGACCGAGGCCTGGGCAAAGATCGATGCCGCCTGGGTGATGGGTCGCGAGTGCTTCGGAAGAACCGATCGACGGGGGTTCAGACTGGAAATCCATGAGCGTGTGGACGAGGTCAAGGACCTGCTCGAATCGCCCTACATGCCGGACGATGTGCGGGCGGAGATCACCGCGAAGCGCTGCGACGGCTGCCACGCCGTGGAGCCGGAGGACCGTCGGGACTTCACCTGCTATCCCAGCAACGGTCGTTGAAGCAAGGCTCGATCTCTTCAGCCTCCGGTTAACCTGGGTCGATTGATCGCGACGAATCAGTCGAAATCTGAACTTCGCATGAGAGAGGGCAGCCTCGCGCTGCCCTCTCTCTTTACGCAAATAGGTTCATCAAATAGGCGCCGTCGGCAAGTTCGCTAGAGAGCGATCCGCGAAGATATGCTCACTCGACCGTCCTGCTCTGCCCCGAAGCCGACCTCGAGCCCTTTAAGATGTACCCGTTCCCAGCGCTCGCTGCTGATCGCCGTGCCGACCGCCAGCCCCAGCACCAGGCCCACGCCCCCGGCGCTGACCCGGGCCACGTCGTCGTCCGTCGTCATCAGACCCAGCGCGACCCCGGCGACCAGGCCGA
>CAYGAJ010000293.1:0-3005 GCA_964347815.1 uncultured Gemmatimonadota bacterium
GCAGACGGCCCTGGCGCGGAAGACGGCCAGCCGCCTGCCCGACTTCGACCTGTCGTCCCTTTGCCGGGCCGTGGGGGTCGACTACCTCCACCTGCCCGACGATGGCCAGGTGGCGGCGGTCCTGGGTACGGCCCGGGCGCTTCACGACGAGGGCCGCCCGGTGCTCGTGGAGGTCGAGATCGACTACAGTCGACCCACGTTCTTCACGCGTGGCGTGGTTACCACCAACCTGGCGCGGCTCCCCTGGCCCGACCGCATGCGCTTCGTGGCCCGGGCCCTGGGCCGCCGGCTGCCGGGGGCGGGTGGCTAGCCCCCTTTGCAAAAGGCACGTAACTTGTGGGCGATCCGTGAATCCGCTTACAAGCCCAGTTTTGCTCTCTACCATCACGGAGGGGTGGGACCATGAAAGCATTCCCCCTGCACTCTCGGTTCTGGGGCGTCGCGGGAGCACGCTGGCTCAGCGTGGCGGCTGCCTTGGCGCTACTCGCTGGCGTCCAGGGTCCAGCGCAGGCCCAGGAGGGAACGATCACCGGCCAGGTCATCGACGCCGAGAGCCGCGAATCGGTCTCCGGCGTCGTTGTCGATCTGGTCAGCGGCACCCGGGTGCTCCGCTCGACGACGACCGAGGCCAACGGCGAGTTCCGCCTCACCGGCGTCGCGAGCGGACGCTACTCGCTTGTGTTTTCGACGATAGGCTACGAGACGAAGCGTCTGGATCAGATCGCCGTAGGCGTGGGGGGCACCGTTTCCACAGGGGTAGTAGAGCTTGTCTCCAGGGCGTTTCGCTTGAACCCCATCGTGGTGACGGCGTCGCGTGAGCAGGAAAAGGCCCTCGATTCGCCATCATCCGTGTACACGGTCAACACCGAGACCATCGAGGAGCGACCGGCGACGACGGCCGTCGAGCATGTCCGCGGCCTGCCCGGCGCCGACATCGTCACGACCGGCCTCGCTCAGCACAACGTCGTGGCGCGGGGGTTCAACAATGTGTTCTCCGGCGCCATCTTCGTGCTGACGGACAACCGTTGGGCCTCGGTGCCTTCGCTGAGGTTCAACGCCTACAACCTGATACCTGTCACCAACGAGGACATCGATCGAATCGAGTTCGTCCTCGGCCCGGGCTCCGCCCTCTACGGTCCCAACGTCGACAAGGGGGTCATGCACCTGATCACCCGCTCGCCGCTGGACTATCAGGGGACGACGGTAAGCCTCACTGGGGGCGAGCGCTCGGTTTTCCAGGGCGCCTTCCGTCACGCCGGCCTCTTCAGCGACAACGTCGGCTACAAGGTTTCCGGCCTCTACTTCCGCGGTGACGATTGGAAGTTCGTCGACATCGCCGAGATCGCGTCGCGCGACTTCGATCAGGAGCGATTCAGCGGCGACCTGCGGCTCGACTTCCGACTCGACGACCGCAGCACGCTGATCCTGAATGGCGGCGCTTCCCGGATGGTGAGCAGCATCGAGATGACCGGCATCGGGGCCGCGCAGGCATTGGATTGGACGTACTCTTACGCGCAGGCCCGCTTCCGCCGCGACCGGCTGTTTGCCCAAGCCTATGTCAACCTGAGCGACGCCGGCGACAGCTTCACGCTGCGGGACAGCGAACCAGTCACCGACAACTCCCTCCTCTACGTCGGCCAAGTCCAGCATGGTGTGGATGTGGGCGAGCGCCAGAGTTTCACCTACGGCGCGGATCTGATCCGCACGGTGCCGCGCACCGATGGCGTTATCACCGGCCGCAACGAGGAGGACGACGCGTTCACCGAAGTCGGCGGGTACGTCCAGTCAGAGACGATGCTATCACCGATGTTCGACCTGGTGGTCGCGGCGCGGCTCGACTACCACAGCGTGCTGGACGACGTTGTGTTCTCACCGCGCGCCGCCCTCGTCTTCAAGCCGACGCAGGAACACAGCTTCCGGCTCACGTACAACCGGGCGTTCAGCCAGCCGTCTACCAACAACATGTTCCTCGACAAGCTCTCGTCTCCGGACCTTGGCGGGTTGCCCTTCCCGGTGCGCGGTCGGGGCGCACCGGCGGAGGGGTTCACCTTCCGGCGCGATTGTGCCAACCCGGCAACCGGAATCACGGGTCTCTGCATGCGCTCGCCGTTCACACCGGCGGCGCTGGGAGGTCCGATTACTTCGCTGCCCCTCGACGCCACGTTGCTCTGGGCTGCCGCGGTTCAGGTGGTGGCCGCCCAGAATCCACAGGCGGGCACACTCCTCGGTCTGATGAACGCGCCCACTGGCGCCGACGTCGGGACGGTGCTGCGGAAGCTGAACCCCACGACTTTAGGCTTTGACCCTGTCGCGGACGTCGGGGACATCGAGCAGATGAAGTCGATGATCACCAACACGTTCGAGGTCGGCTACAAAGGGCTGGTCGGCGATCGACTCCTCCTGGGTGTGGACGTCTACTACTCGGAGGTCGAAGACTTCATCGGCCCGCTGATCGTGGAAACGCCCAATGTCTTCATGGACCCCGCCTCTCTGGGCGCACACATAGGTGCCGAGGTGGCGAGGCTTGTGAGCATCGGTGTCATTCCGGCGGCGCAGGCCCCGGCCCTCACCGCCGCACTCACCGAGGCCATGGCGCGGATCCCCGTGGGGATCGTGACACCCGAGCAGGTAGACCCGGCGATCCAGAACGGTCTGGACCCCACGACGATCATCCTAACCTATCGCAACTTCCCCAAGTTCGACATCTGGGGGGTGGACATCGGAGCGACGCTGCTGGCGACCGACTGGTTGAGCTTCTCGGGTAGCTATTCGTTCAGCAGCGAGGACTTCTTCACGGCCGAGGAACTCGGAGCGCCCACGGACCTGGCCCTCAACGCACCCAGGAACAAGGCGAGCCTCGCCGCCGATTATCACAACGAGCGGCTGGGACTGAGCGGCGAGCTGCGCGGGCGTTATGTGGAAGGGTTCCCTGTCGAGTCCGGTGTCTACATCGGTCGGGTCAAGAGCTACACGGTGATCGACGCTCAGGCGTCTTTCAAGATGCC
>CAYGAJ010000294.1:0-2994 GCA_964347815.1 uncultured Gemmatimonadota bacterium
CCCCGCGCGCCATGTTGTTGTTGGGGATGTCGCAGCCGAAAACTAGACGATGGAGATGGCGGCGCAACGGACGGCGTTCACGCGGGAAAGAGACTGAGGGCGCCGCGCGGACGCCGCCGCGGGCCCGGCCGGCGCGACGGCTCGACTTGGAGTAGGGCCGAGCGGAGTTAGAGCACCAGGCGGAGCGGGTTCTCCAGCATCTCGGCGAAGGTCGCCAGAAACTCGGCGCCCATGGCACCGTCTACCGCCCGGTGGTCACAGGAGAGCGTGACCCGCATCCGCGCGCGGACCTCGACCGCACCGTCGACGACCACGGGCTTCTCGCGGGTCGCGCCCACCGCCAGGATGGTGGCCGCCGGCGGGTTGATCACGGCGGTGAACTCGTCGATCCCGTACATCCCGAGGTTGGAAATCGTGAACGTCGCGCCCTGGTACTCCTCCGGGGCCAGCTTGCGCTGCCGGGCGCGGGCGACCAGGTCGCGCAACTCCTCCGAGATCTGCCGGAGGCCCTTGGCCGCGGCGTTTCGCAGGACCGGTGTGATCAGTCCATCGGTGACCGCCACGGCCACTCCGATATCGACCCGCGTGAAGCGCTGGATGTGATCGCCGCCAAAAGCGACGTTGACGTTCGGGTGCTGGACCAGCGCCTGCGCGGCGGTCTTCATCAAGATCTCGTTGACGCCGATCTTCGTCCCGGTCTCCTGCAGCGATGCGTTGAGCTCTTCGCGCAGCGCGAGCACGCGGCCCATGTCGATCTCGCGCGTGAGATAGAAGTGAGGGACCGGGCCGAGACTCTGGACCAGGTTGCGCGCGATCGCCTTGCGGATTTGCGACAGCTCGAGGCGCTCGAACGGGACCTCGGGACCGACCGCCGCGGCGGCGGCAGCGGGCGCGGCCTCGGCCGCGGCCTCGATGTCGCGTTTGATGATGCGGCCGCCCGGGCCGGAGCCGCGGACCGCCTCGAGACGGATCCCCCGTTCCTCGGCCATGCGTCGCGCCAGCGGCGACGCCTTGATCCTGCGGCCGTCGTGGTCGGGCTCTGCCTCCGCTTCCCGACCTCGCGGCGCCGGAGCGGCGGCCCCGAGCGCGACGGCGGCCGGAGGAGCCGTCACTGACGCCGTCGGCTTCGCCGTGGGTGCCTCGCTGGCCACGGCCTGCGCCGGGCCGCCCGCAGCCTGCGAAGCTTCGGCCTCGTCCGCGGTCGGGGCCTTCGCGCCGGCCGCCGCGGTCGCGCCCTCGGACTCTGCGAGTATGCTGGCTATATCCTCATCGGCGCCGGCGATCACCCCGAGGATGGTCCCGGTCGGCACGGTTTCGTTCTCGGCGACCAGCACCTTACGAAGCACCCCCGAGCCCATCGCCTCGACTTCCATGTTCGCCTTGTCCGTCTCGACCTCGACCACGACGTCGCCGGATTCGACGGGCTCGCCCTCCTTCTTGAGCCAATGTAGGACGCGCCCCTCTTCCATAGTCGGTGACAGCTTCGACATCACGATACGGGTGGCCATTCACGACTCCCTGTAGCAAACACGGCGGGCCGCCGTCACGATGAATTCCGTCCGTGGAAACGCCAGGTGCTCTAAGCCCTTCGCGTACGGCTGTGGCGCATCGGCGCCCGTGACACGCAAGACGGGCGCATCGAGATGATCGAAGGCCTCGCGCTGGATGTCGTCCACGATTTGCGATCCGATGCCGCAGACCGGCCAGCCCTCCTCGACGATGACACAGCGGTTCGTCTTGCGTACGGACTCGAGTATCGTGTCGATATCCATCGGCCGCAGCGTTCGCGGGTCGATCACCTCGACCGAGATGCCATCCTCGGCCTCGAGGACCTCGGCCGCCTTCAACGCCGAGTGCAGGGGCCGGGAGTGCGCGACGATCGTCAAGTCCTTACCGGGCCGCTTCACCTCGGCGACGCCGAGCGGCAGGAGGAAATCGTCGTTCTCCGGCACATCGTCCCGCGCCGCGTACAGCAGCTCGCCCTCCAGAAATACGACCGGGTCGTCGTCGCGGATGGCCGTTTTCAGGAGGCCTTTCGCGTCGCGCGCCGTGGCCGGGGCGACGACCTTGAGGCCGGGCACGTGCGCGTACCAGGAGTCCAGCGCCTGTGAATGGGAAGCGGCCACCTGGTTGGCGGCTCCACTCGGCCCACGGAACGTGATGGGGATCTTGAACTGGCCGCCGGACATGTAGAGCATCTTGGCCGCGGCGTTTACGATCCCATCGATGGCGAGCAGGGCGAAGCTCCAGGTCATGAACTCGATGACGGGGCGAAGACCCACCATCGCCGCCCCGACCCCGAGCCCGGTGAAGCCCAGCTCGGCGATCGGAACATCACGCACCCGCCACTCGCCGAATTCCTCGAGCAACCCGCGGCTGACCTTGTAAGCACCCTGGTAGGCGCCGACCTCTTCACCCATGAGAAAGATGTCGGGGTCGCGCTGCATCTCCTCGCGCAGGGCCTGGTTCAGCGCCTCACGATAGGTGATCAACGCCATGGGTCCCTCCGCTTGATGTCGGGATAGTCGCCCGCGTAGATGTCCGTATAAAGCTCATCGGCCTCCGGCACCGGGCTGTTCTTCGCGAACTCGACCGCTTCGTCCACGAGTTGTTTGACTTCGTCCTCGATACGCTCGAGATCGGAGTCATCGACCACGGAGTGCTTCTTCAACGTATCGAGATACCGCTTGATCGGATCTTCCTTTAGCTTGTAGTGGCGCACCTCTTCTTTGCTGCGGTAGTGCCCGTAGTTCGGATCCGACATCGAGTGCCCGACGAACCGGTAGCAGTTCGCCTCGATCAGCGTCGGCAGCTTCTGCGTGCGCGCCCGCTCGACGGCGGCCTGCACGACCCTGCGAACCTCCAGCACGTCCATGCCGTCGATCGTCCAGCCGTGCATCCCTTCGTAGGCGCAGGCACGGTCGGCCAGGTTACGGATCGCCGCGGCGCGATGCACGGCGGTGCCCATGCCGTAGCGGTTGTTCTCGATCACGA
>CAYGAJ010000295.1:0-2989 GCA_964347815.1 uncultured Gemmatimonadota bacterium
CCCTTGAGCACGAAGTTGTAGTACGGCAACACCCCGATGTTGTTGAGGATCTTTCGTAGCTTGTTGGTGTGCCCGCGCCGCGAGGCCGCGGCCGTGAAGACGAGCTGGTTGGTCACGATCCAGCCGGCCGCGAGCAGCTGGGCCACCGCACCGCGCATCTCCGGCGTCACCTCCATGGGAGACTCGATGTGGGTCTGGATCACGAACTGCTGGACCCCGACCTCGGCGGCGCGGGCCCGGAAACGCGCCAGGACCTCGGTCAGCTCGGGCGTGATCCGCTGGGGCAGATAGGACAGCAACCGGGTCCCCAGGCGCACCCGCACGATCTCGGCGTACTTGCGGCCGTTCGGGCGTGTCCGGTTCGCCTCGCGTTTGGCACGCACCATCTCGTAGATGGCGTCGAGGATGCCCTCGAGACCGCTGTCCGTGCTCATCAGCGCGTCGCCTCCGGTCACCAGAATGTCGCGCAGCTGTGAGTCCTCCTCGAAATACTTCATCAGCTCGCGCAGCTTCTCGGGCCAGGTGGCCACCGGCTCCAGTTTCTCCAGGTTGAAGTTGAGGCGACCGCGCTGGAAGTCGAACATCCGCTGGCAGGAGGCGCAGAGACCGCCGCAGGCTCGGCCCGTCGTGTCCGGGATGAGGACGGCCACGTCGGGATAGCGCCGGTGCACATTGAAATAAGGCGGCAGCAGCCAGCCGGCGGCGTTGGGCTTGCCGGGCTCGACCAGGTCTTCCTTCTCCCAGGCGACGATATGGCCGAACTCTTCCACCAGCTGCGTGCTGTAGACGACGTAGTGGCGGATGGCCAGGTCGGCCCCGATGGCGAAGTAGGGGACCCTAACGTGCAGGAGCGACAGGTAATACGGATTCACGAAGAAGGGTATCCCCTTGTCTCGCGCCTGAAAGAGCACGTTCATCGTGTCGGGATCCAGCGAGCCCCCCAACATCTCGTTCAGCAGGTCCGGCGAACGGACCGCGAAGTTGAGGTGGAAGTACATGTCCTTCCACCACTCGCGCGCGCGCTGATACTTCTCCTTACGCGACATGCCGGGCTCGAACTTGAACTTGGGGCTGTGGATCTCGCCCCGGTCCATGCGGTCGATGATGATGTTGAGGATGCGATCCCGGTTCTCCTCACGCAGCGCCACGATACGCGGGTCCATACCCGATGGGTAGCGGTCCATCCACACCTCGACCTGCTCGCGGCTGGGGACGGATCTCTCGCTCCTGCCTGTCAGCTGCCGGAACAGATGCAGCATGTCCTCGAAGAAGTCGGGGCGGGCACCGCCGGTCCCGCGGTTGACGGCCAGCCAGAGCAGTCTGATGGGGTTATTGACGGCGAGCTGGCCGCGCAGGTTGGGGTCGACGAACTCGCGGCCGGCGTTGTCGATGTAGTCCAGCAGCCTGATCGCGGCGTAGTCGCTCCACTGGAGCTGCTCGAAGGTCGCGCGGTCGGCACGGCGTCCTTCGTAGTAGGCGAGCGCGTGCGGCCGGTCCTGTAACAGCTCCAGCATCCACTCGCGCACGCCGACCCGCGCTTCGACCTCGTTCTTGGAGTTGCGCATGACCTCCTCGAGCCTGCGATTCTCGCTCAGCAGCAACTTGAGGAGTCGATGCGACTTGACGGTGATGGCTATCCGGTCGAGTTCCGCGATCGTCGTCATGGCCAGCCGCTCCGATCGGCGGCGGGGACTGCTCTCATGCCAGGGTGTGCGACCTGCGGCGCCTCAGGCGTGCCGCGCCGCTGACATGCGAGGTCGTGACTCGGGGCTGTTCATAAGATGATCGGATCGGCGGCCGGGTGCCAGGGTCGCCTTAAACCGGTCGTGTCTCGAAGCGTGCACACGGCGGTCAACCTCCAGCCAACGAATCCCGGGCGGCGCTCGGAGTAACGCCCCGCAGCCGGGCCGTCGGCTGCGGGGCTTATTCAACCCGGTCGAGACCCCGGGCTACTCGCGTAGCGTCATCGTCTCGATGTTCACCGTCAACTCTTCCAGGCGCTTTCGCACCTCTGGCGCCATGGTCTCCTGGTAGCGGCCGCCGAGGTGCTGGGCGAGGAACTTCTCGATCTTCGCATACATCGCCAGGTTGTTGATCTCGCCGGCGAAGCCATGCCCCTCGTCCGGCGCGACCAGATACTCGACGGTCCGGCCCAGCCGGCGCATGGCCAGCACGATCTGGTCGGACTCGGCCTTCTTGACCCGCGGGTCGTTGGCGCCCTGGATGACCAGCAGCGCCGCCTTGATCCGTTCGGCTGAGTGGAGTGGCGACTGGGCGATCAGGCGCTGGCGGTCCGCGGGATCCTCAGGATTGCCGACCCGCTTGTGGAACATCTTGACGATCGGCTTCCAGTAGGGCGGAATCGATTCCATCAACGTGATGATGCTGGAGGGCCCGACGATCGACACCCCCGCCGCGTAGACGTCCGGCGTAAAGGCCACACCCGCCAGGGTCGCATAGCCACCGTACGAGCCGCCCATGATGGCGATCTTGTCGGGCGCGGCGATCCGCTGCTCCACCAGCCATATCGCGCCGTCGGTAATGTCGTGCTGCATGTCGCCGGTGCCCCACTCGTTGTTGCCCAGATTGAGGAAGCGCTTCCCGTATCCGGTGGAGCCTCGGAAGTTGGGCTGGAGCACGGCGTAGCCCCGGTTGGCCAGGAACTGCGCCATCGCATCGTAGCCCCAGCCGTCGCGACTCCAAGGACCCCCGTGCGGTACGACCACCGCCCGCAGCTGACGCGGCTCGACGCCCTTGGGGAGCGTCAGATAGGCGGGGATCTCCAGACCATCCCGAGCCGTGTAGCGCACCGGCCTCCTCTCGGCCATGTGCTGCACGGGGATGTCGTCGCGGGGGCGGTAGAGCAGCTCGACCTTGCCGCTGGACCGGTCGTACAGGTAGTTGGGCCCCTCATCCGTATCGACGATGTTCTTGACGATCCAGATCCGGTCGTCCCGGGTGGGCTCGCGGAAGAAGAGGTCGCCGTTCA
>CAYGAJ010000296.1:0-2987 GCA_964347815.1 uncultured Gemmatimonadota bacterium
AGCTCCTCCAACCGCTGGGGCGGGCAGAAGCAACGGTAGGCGGCCCCCGCCTCCAGCAGCCGGCGGGCATCGGCCCGGTGCCGCTCGAGGTTGTCGGCCTGGTGGTAGGGCCCCTC
The DNA here is from genome assembly GCA_964347815.1 of uncultured Gemmatimonadota bacterium. Classification (GTDB taxonomy): domain Bacteria; phylum Gemmatimonadota; class Gemmatimonadetes; order Palauibacterales; family KS3-K002; genus CAYGAJ01. The sequence goes on from CAYGAJ010000296.1 coordinate 117, forward strand.
GTCCCAATCGATCCCCAGCCAGGCGAGCCCCTCGAGGATCGCCTCGGTCAGCTCGGGACGGCTGCGCTCACGGTCGGTGTCCTCGATGCGAAGGACGAAGGCGCCCCCGGCGTGACGGGCGAACAACCAGTTGAACAACGCCGTGCGCGCCCCGCCCACGTGGAGGTAACCGGTGGGGCTGGGGGCGAACCTGACCCGCGGCGCTCGGCTCATCGATTCGGTGATCCGGTCCTGTCGTGGCTCTCGCTACCCTGCATAGGGCGGGGCTGTGCCTCGCCGAGCGAGACGCAGCCCCGGGTGACGATGATGGAGACGGAGAGGGTGGGATTCGAACCCACGAGGGGCGAACGCCCCCAGCACCTTAGCAGGATGCCGCCTTAAGCCACTCGGCCACCTCTCCCAGTGCGTGCGCCGACCCGTTCAGTGGCCGGACCCCGCAAACCTACGAGGTCGGCCGTGGCCGCTCAAGGGCGCAAGCCGCCAGCGATTCGCGCTACGGTCCTTCAGTCGCCGGGCCCCGGCCCCTGAACTCGTCCATGCTCTGTGTCACGCCGAAGAACTTCAGCAATGGGTCAAAAGCGGCCGGCGGCAGAGCCTTGAGCGGCGGTGCCACGAGCGCGAAGCGCGGGAGGATGAGGCGGCGGCGGTCTCGACGGATCGCCCGCACGATGCGGCGGGCCACGTACTCGGGCTCCAGGATGGGTAGCAACCAGGGGAAGCGAGTTTTCACCCCCTCGAACATCCCGGTCTTCACGTAGAAGGGGCAGACCACCGTGGTCTTGACCGCGCTCCCGAGCTGCCTGAGCTCGAGGCGCAACGACTCGTCGAAGCCCACGGCGGCGAACTTGCTCGCGCAGTAGTCGGTCAGTCGCGGCGCGCCCACCAACCCGGCGGCCGAGGCCACGGACACGACGTGGCCGCTGTTTCGCTCGAGCATCGCCGGCAGGAAGGCGCGCACGGTCCAGAAATGGGCCAGCGCGTTGATGGCGAAGCTGCGCTCGATCGCTTCGTCCGAGGCCTCGACTAACGGTTTGCCGGTCACGACACCGGCGTTGTTGATCAGGATGTCCGCGGGGCCGTGAGCGTCGAGCACTCGGCGGGCAACGGCGTAGACGTTCTCTCGATTCGCGACGTCGCAACGGTAGACTTCGACCCGACCACCAGACGCCGCGATCGCCTTCTTCACCGCATCCAGACCCGGTTCATCGATGTCCCAAAGAACGAGGCGCCCGCCGCCCGCGGCGATCCGCTCCGCCAGCAGCCGTCCGATCCCGCTGGCCGCGCCGGTGATCAGTACGTTCTTGTCGCGGAAATCCGTCATCCCACCGCTCCCGTCGCGTAACTCGAGCCGGCGGTCATTCGAGATCGAGCGTCGAGCTGGTGGCGGTCCCGCCCCCGGCGCTAGCCGTCGGCGTGGCCGACCAGGACCGGCACCGGAGACGCCCTGACGACTTTGTCAGCCACGCTGCCCAAGAAGACTCGAGCCAGGCGCGACCGCCGGTGTGTGCCCAGGGCGACCAGGTCGCTCCCGAGTTCGATGATCGCGTCGAGGATGCCGCGGGCGGGGTGGTAAGCCAGCTCGGCGCGGGTCTCCACTCCGGGGCCGCCTCCCCGTTGCCTGAACTCTGCCGCCACGCCGTCCAGGTACTTCACCGCCTCGGCCCGCCGCCGCTCGGTCGTCTCACGATCCAGCTGCGCGGCGTGCGGGATGTAGGGCGACGAGAGGCCGGCGGGCACGGACACGACCCTCAGGAGTGTGAGCCGCGCCTCGAACAGCCGGGCGATCTCCGCGGCCTGCCGGGTCGCGGCGGCGGCCGCCTTCGACCCGTCCGTGGCCACCAGAATGTTCGAGAAGGTCACGTCCTGCGGCGCGGCTTGCTCGGCCTGGGCGGGCACCAGCAACACGGGCAGCCGAACGTGGTGCACGACTTCGTCGGCGACGCTACCGAGCCAGGCTCTTTCCAGTCCACCACGGCCGTGCGTCGCCATCACCAGCAGATCGGCTTCCGACTTCGCGCGCTCGATCAGCTTCGGGGCGACTTCGCCCTCCGATCTCGTGGCCACGGCGTCAAGACCGCTTTCGCGCAGCCTCTCCACCAGATCCTCGAGGTAGCGTGTCTCGCGCGCGCGGAATCGATCTTCCCACTCGCCGAACAGCGGCGTCACCGCGATGTCCGCGGCATGGCGAGCCAGCGGCGTGTGGACCAGGACCACATGGAGCCGGGCGCCCGCACGCCGGGCGATCGCGCTGGCGTACGGTATCGCCTGCTCCGAAAAGCTCGAACCATCGACCGGAAGCACAACGTTGCTGTACATCGGTCTCCTCCAGCGCTGCCACTGGCCCGTCGGCACCGCCGTAAACTTTTTTCCGGCGCTGCCCCGTTGATGGCTGGCGCTCGTCAGCGTACCACTATGCTAGCGGCTTATCTGGTGACGGGACAGGGCGCCCGCGCGTACCAACGCCGGGGATCGCTGTCGGGAAGACGGCGGCCAAAATGCCAGCGACCCGGAGTGGTGGGTCAGCTCGGGATCAGCTCGGCTATCCGCTCCGCCAGCGCCGCGATCGTCTTGGAGGGGTTGAGCCCTACGGCCTCGGGGACGATGGCGCCATCCGCCACGTACAGACCCGGATAACCGAAGACCTCGCCCCGCTGATCGACCACCCCGTTGGCCGCCGTCGTCCCCATGTTGCAGCCGCCGAGTGGGTGCGGGGTGACGAGGTTCTTGAGGATCGACCAGGTCGGCGGCACCCAGGTCTTACCCCGCGTCGCCGCCGCCAACCGCTTGTGCATGTCGACGATCGCTTTGATTACCGCCTCCGAGCGGTCGATCTCCCAGTCGAGCTTCAGCCGCCGTCGCCAGGGGGCGTAC
>CAYGAJ010000297.1:0-2984 GCA_964347815.1 uncultured Gemmatimonadota bacterium
CGGCCGGCGGCGCCGTGACGAGCGCGGCGATCAGGCAGAGGGCGGGGCCGCTCATGCTTCGGGCGCTCTCCTCACGCCCTCGAAGTCGAATTTTACCGGCAAGACGGTGCCACCCGCGGCCTGCACCGCCGTACTCACCGCAGCGGCCGCGTCAGGTTTCACAATAAAGACCATGCAGCCGCCGGCGCCCGCGCCGCACGCCTTGCCGCCGAGGGCGCCGGCCGCTTTGGCCGCGGCCTCGATCCGCTCCATCTCGGCGGTGGCTTGCCCCGGGTCCAGCGCCCGTTGATGCTGCCAGTTCGTTTCTACGATCTTCGCCAGCGCATCGATGTCGGCGACGGCCAGCGCCTCGCGGGCGGCGACGGCGGCGTCGCGCAGTCCGTCGAGAGCCGCCACGATCTTCCGGTCGCCCGACTCGAAGCCGCGCATGACGCGCGCGATCGTCTCTCCCGAGATGCGCGAGCCGCCCGTGTAGCAGAGGACGATCCGCGATTCGAGCCGCCGTAGGAACTCGGGCTCCAACCTCAGACGGGTAGCGCTCACCTCGGCGTCGCGGAACTCGAGAAACAGGAAGCCGCCCAGCGAGGCGGCGTACTGGTCCTGCTTGCCCCCGGCCACACCCAGCTCCTCGGTCTCCAGCAGGTGGGCCATCTCCGCCGCCGCCTCGGGGTTCACTGGTGCGCCCGCGGCCGCGCGGGTCGCCGCCACCAGGGCGACGCCGAGGGCGCCGGACGCGCCGAGGCCGCTGCCGGCGGGCACCGTGCTGCGGGTGCTGATCTCCCAGCCGTTGCCCAGACCGCTGCGGCGCAGCGCCGCCTTGATCAGATCGAGCTTTCCGTCGTAGATCAGCTCCCGGCTCGACTCAACCTCCACCGACTGGCCTAGGTCGGCCGAGCTGAGACGGATGCCGGCGGCGCGCTCGCGCACTTCGACCAGCACGTACAGCGCGACCGCCGCGTTGACCACGGCGCCGCCGAGGCCTGCTGAATAGGGCGGCACGTCGGTCCAGCCGCCGGCGAAGTCGATCCGCACGGGCGCTCGGGTGATCATGGAGTGCACGCTAGGCCGGGCGGGTGGAGCGGGCAACCCGGCTTGCTGACACGCCGAGCCCCAGCCCATCTTTCGGCCCGTGCGATGCGCGCGGCGGGCAAGGCAGACGCCGGCGCGCGAGCGATAGGCTGCCCCAACCGGAGAAGAGCGAATGGCAACGAAGATCAAGCTCGAGGATGTGTTCGCGATCATCGACCGAAAGGACGCCGACGGCTTCGCGGAGCATTTGACCGAGAACGCGGTCTTCCGCTTTGGAAGCCAGGAGCCGGTTCGCGGGCGGCAGGCGGTGCGCGACTACGTCGCCGGCTTCTTCGGGACGATCAAGGCGCTACGGCACCGCCTGGGCGATCGCTGGGAAGGCGAGGGCTCGCTCGTCTGCGAGGGCGAGGTCACCTATACGCTGCTGGACGGTCGGAACGTGACGCTGCCCTTCGTGGATGTCTTCCGCCTCGAGGGAGACGCCATCAGTGATTGGCTGATCTACATCGACCCGGCGCCGATGGCGGGCTGAGCGCGCGCCCGGAGCCTACGGCCCGGCTGGTTTTGAGGTTCAGCATCACGGCGAGACTGCTGACCCAACCTGGGTGAGATTGGGTTCCAAAACGGGAAATGGGTGCCCGGCTTTACCGCCGGGTTTCTCATCTTTGGACACCTGTGGACAGCAGTTCTCGCAAGGTCACGGGCAGGGTCGAGGGGCAAGACTGGGACAGCGCGGCGGCCTCGGAAGCAGCCATCAGTCTTGCAGCTCGTACTTCTCCAACACCGCTTGGTAGCTCGGGTGGTCGTCGTTCACTCGGCCGCTACCGCTTCGACGTCTGCCCGTCGGGAAAGCTGGCTGCGAGTTCCTTAGCAATGGCTTTCCAGATCGCCTCGTCGTCCGGACGCACTGAACCTGACCAGAACCAGCATGTTATGTCCCACGCCGCGTCTTCACGTTGGCACCGGTCGGGACGCTGGTCCGTCGCGCCGATGTCTGCGTAGACCGTGGCGCTCCACACCCTCTGCTTGGAATCGACTCGATACAAATCGGCCTTCAACCCCACGTCCGAGTCGAGGGTCCGCATCAAAAAGCGGCTCACACGCTCGGTAACAAGCAGGTGATCGGCTCGATACACTTGCCCGAGAAACTCGATGGCTTCGCCACTGCCCTCGCCGTCGACACCTTGAATGATGACGTCGACCGAGCGGGCATACTGTCTCCCGTAGCGAGCGTACCACTCTTCCACGTCAGAGTTGTTCAAGTCCCTAGCCGAAATGAGATCCACACGGAGAGCTTTCGAGAGAGCCTTCTGTGGGACCCAATCGGGAGATCCAAAGCCAAAGCTGGACCAGGCGCGCTTTTCGGGGTCGCAGCGGAATTCCCCGAGCGATTGGCTCCACCTGCACAGATCCCGATGTCCTTCGGTTCTATGAGTTTCGAACACGATAAGGCCCACCCGCTGGGGGCGAACGCTGTCTTCTGCGGTATGATGTATGTCGATACCTGTGTTTATGGGTGCGCTATGAGCACACGCAGACAGGGAGGCCGCACCGAGCAGGCAGATGGAAACCACTTGCCAGTGGCAGCGTCGAGGAATCTCCGTGGCAGAAACTTTCAAATGGCTCATGACAAACTCCTCTGCCATCTCGCGCGGAAGGGCGTCGAAGACACTGGTCTTCGGATTCGGTACGGCGCCCTTTCGTATCCTCAAGGCGAGGCACTTCTGCAGATGCTCGAGCTTCCTGTCCATGATCTGGATGATGAATCCGGGTCGACCGTCCGGACTCTCATCGGGCGAGACCTCCCGCTCCAGCGTGGCCTCACAAGGGGGGGTTGCGGACCGGCCTAAACCCTTCGTTTCCAGCGCCGCTTCCAGGGCCCATTTACGGTTGCAGCTCGTGACGAGAATCCTTGCCATGCGGGCACTGAACGTCTCCGAGTAGTCATCTTGTAT
>CAYGAJ010000298.1:0-2969 GCA_964347815.1 uncultured Gemmatimonadota bacterium
CTGGCGCTTCGAGCTGGAGCGGACCTACTTCCCGCTCTACGCCGACCGCCAGCCGGTATCGGTCGACGCTCCGCCGTTGCTGCGGGAGAATCCCCTCAACTTCAAGCCCGCGGTGTACCAGGCGCCGGACGGGCGGATCGAAGTCCTCTTCATGTCGCCGCGCACCGGATACACGTCGATCTATCGGGCGGAGATCCGCGGCGGCAACGGCAAAGTCCGCTCGGTGGTGCAGGGGAACAAGTCCGAGGAGTTCGAGTCGCTCCACTTCTTCAGCTCGGCGCTGGATGTGTCGCGCAGCGGCAAGCTCGTGTTCGTCTCGAAGTACCTGGAGAAGGACGCGATCCACATCTACGACCTGGAGCAGGGGAAGGTCGTGGGGCGCTATCAGTTCCCGGAACTGGTCGGCCTCTCCTCGCCGGGCTGGTCGCCCGACGGGCGCAAGGTCGTCTTCACCGGGCTACGGATGAGCGGTTTGTCCGACCTGTACATCCTCGACTTCGATACGCAGGAGCACTATCCGATCACCGAGGACCGCTATCTGGAGAACGATCCGGACTGGTCGCCGGATGGGCGGTACATCGTCTTCTCCTCGGACCGCACGACCGCGGGGGACGAGGCGAGCGAGAACCTGTTCCTCTACGACTTGGAGACGGGTGACGTCCGCTACCTCACCTACGGGCCCTGGAAGGACCTCGATCCCGGTTGGTCTCCGGACGGCCGCTGGATCGCGTTCTGCTCGGATCGCACCGGGGTCTACGACCTGTTCTTGGTCGATCCGGAGGGGCGTGGCGGCCGTCTGAGCCACTACACGGGCGCCGTCTTCGACCCCGACTGGATGCCCGACGGCAGCGGCCTGGTGTTCAGCGCCTACGAAGAAGGAACCTTCAACCTCCACCTCAGGAACCTGGACGGCGAAACGCACGAGTTCGAGCCGTTGCTCGTCGATCGCTTCGAGGCGCCGGACGCGCAGCTCACCCAGGGCTGGGCCTGGAGCGAGCTGGATGAGGCGGCAGACGGCGAAGCCAACCGCCGGCCGTACCGCGCCAAGTTCGGCCTCGACTTCGCCGCCGGGCAGGCCGCCTACGCGCCGGGGTTCGGGTCGGCGCAGGGCGCACAGTTTCTGGCCAGCGACATGCTGGGCAACCATCTGCTGTTCTTTTCCATCATCGCGCAGAACTTCGGCGGCCTGAACGACATCTTCGATTCGTTCGCCGGCCAGGCGCTCTACCTGAACCTGTCACGGCGCGTGAACTGGGGTTTGGGCGCCTTCCGCTGGAACGGCCGGTTCATCGACCAGGCGTTCAACAACGTCTATCAGGAGGAGGCGTACGGCGGCTTCTTCATCGCCAGCTATCCGTTCTCGAAGTTCCGCCGGCTCGAGGTCCAGACCAGCATGGAATACTCGGATCGCGTGGACACGGATGACGTGCTCACGTTTACGAACCGTAGCCTGTTCCAGGACACGCTCTCGGTGACCCGAAAAGGCGTGATCGCAACCAACTACGTCTCCTACGTGAAGGACAACACGCTCTGGCTGCAGACCGGTCCCATCGATGGCATGCGCTGGAACGTTACCGGCGGTGTGGTCACGGATCTCAGCAACGCCCGTTTCGAGAACTATCAGCTGTTCTTCGATCTGCGCCGTTACTTCCGCACCTCGCTGCTGAGCGCCTATGCGTTCCGCTTTTTCAGCTACTACAGCGACGGGGCGATACCGGGGCGGATCGCGCTGGGCGGACCCTACACGCTTCGCCTCTACCCCTTCCTCGGCTTCATCGGCAGCCGGGTCTGGATGGTGAACCAGGAGTGGCGCTTCCCGATCATCCACGGGATCGCGTTGGCGTTCCCCTTCGGCACGATCCGCTTCCCCGGCATCCAGGGCGGCCTGTTCGTCGACGTGGGTCAGATTTGGCTGGAAGACCGCAAACCGCAGGGCGTCTGGGGGAGTTACGGCCTGGGACTTCGCATGCCGATCCTCTTCCCGATCGTCCTGCGGCTCGACATCGGCCGCCGCTTCAAGACGGGCGACCTGCCCAGCGGGTTGATCCGCGACTTCCACGGGACCGAGGTCGACTTCTTCATCGGTTTCAACTACTAACGGGCTGGCAAGACCATCGGTCGGTGCCGGCTTCGCGGGTGCGAGGCCTTGGCCGGTCCAGTCTTGCTCTGGACCGCGGGTTTTGCTTGACGCCCCCGGAACCCTCCGGTATCTTCGCCACCATTTGAGAGTCACGGGAGCTTTAGCTATTCTTGCCGCGGTCGCCGCGTGCGCGCCACGGCTGCCAGACCCGGTGCCTGTCCCGGAACCCGGCGAGCTGGCGGACCGTCTGCAGGTGGCCGGCACGCCGGACCAGCCCCAGCTGATCGCATTCCAGTGGCGATATCGCGGCCGCGAGGGCCGTTTTTCGGGCGAGGGAGCCGTGCGGACCAATCCGCCGGACAGCGTGCGGCTCGACCTGCTGGGCCCCGGCTGGTCAAGCGTGCAGAGCGCCGTCCTGCTCGGCGACCAGGTGCATTACATCGGGGAACAGCGGATCGAGCTGCCGCCTCCGGCGTTCATGTGGACGCTGCTGGGGGTGTTCAGGCCGCCGGCGGGTGTCGAGCCGGCCGGGGCGCGGCGCGGAGAGTATTCGCAGCTGAGCTACCAGCTGTCGAACCGCGAGGTGATCGTGTTTCTCTTCGACGCGGCGAGCCGGTTGGTCGAAGCGGAGTTGCGGATCGATGGCGACGCGGTCCAGGAGATCCGGATCGAGCCGGGCGACCCGGGAGTCGACTCGCTGGGCTGGCGTTGGCCGAGGGAGGCCAGGTTTCGTGACCTGGGAGAGTTTCATGAAGTACGGATCAAGGTCACCGAGATACGGGAACACGCGCCGTTCGAGCGCCGGATCTTTGAGGTCGCTGCTCCCTAGCGTTTCGGCGCTGGCGTTCATCGGCTGCGGCGTCTACACCTTCACCGGCGGCGGCGGTCT
>CAYGAJ010000299.1:0-783 GCA_964347815.1 uncultured Gemmatimonadota bacterium
GGCAGGCGCCCCACCAGCTCGGGTATCATCCCGTAGCGGATGAGGTCCTCCGGCTCGACCCTCGAAAACGGATCCGACCCCCCCAGCGGATCGGCCGTGCCCTGGACGCCTTCTAGGCCGCGGCCGAAGCCGATTTTCCGTGTGCCGATGCGCGCCTCTACGATGCTGTCGAGCCCCGAGAAAGCGCCGCCGCTGATGAAGAGGATGTTGCGCGTGTCGATCTGAATGTATTCCTGCTGGGGGTGCTTACGACCCCCCTGCGGGGGGACGTTGGCGACGGTGCCCTCGAGGATCTTGAGCAGGGCCTGCTGAACGCCTTCCCCCGAGACGTCGCGGGTGATCGACGGGTTCTCGGACTTCCGAGCGATCTTATCGATCTCGTCGATGTAGACGATGCCGCGTTCGCAATCGGCGATGTTGTAGTCGCCGGCCTGAAGCAGCTGCACGAGAATGTTCTCGACATCTTCGCCGACGTAGCCGGCCTCGGTGAGGGTCGTTGCGTCGGCGATCGTGAACGGCACATCGAGCAATCGTGCCAGTGTACGGGCGAGTAGGGTCTTGCCGACGCCGGTCGGCCCGATGAGAAGGATGTTGGACTTCTCGATCTCGACGTCCTCGACCAGGCCTTGATTGTTGATACGCTTGTAGTGGTTGTAGACGGCGACGGCCAGTGATTTCTTGGCTTTTTCCTGGCCGATGACGTACTGGTCGAGGGTCGCCTTGATCTCGTGAGGCGTTGGAATGTGAGCGAGGCTCTCGGATGCGGCGCGCTCTTCCTCCTCG
>CAYGAJ010000299.1:793-2955 GCA_964347815.1 uncultured Gemmatimonadota bacterium
GGCCAGGATCTCATTGCACAGGGAGATACACTCGTTACAGATGTAGACGTTCGGCCCGGAGATGAACTTCTTGACGCTCTCCTTGGATTTGCCGCAGAACGAGCAACGAAGGTGTTTGTCGCTGGGCGCCGTCATCTACTTGTCCCCCGGCTTCTCCTTACCATCCCCTTGGTCGACGTCGGTCTTGCTCGTGATGATCTGGTCGATCAGGCCGTACTCGACCGCTTCGGCTGGCGACATGAACCGATCACGGTCGGCGTCTTCGGCCACCTTCTCGATCGGTTGCCCCGTATGCCGGGCGATGATGTCATTGATCCTCTGGCGTGCGTAGAGGATCTCTTTGGCGGCGATCTCGATGTCGGACGCGGTACCTTGTGCTCCGCTGGACGGCTGGTGGATCATGATGCGTGAGTTGGGCAGCGCCGAGCGCTTGCCGGGCGTCCCACAGCCGAGCAACAGGGCCCCCATCGATGCCGCCATCCCCATACAGATCGTCGAGACGGGCGCGGTCATGAACTGGATGGTGTCGTAGATCGCCAGACCCGCGTAGACGCTGCCTCCGGGGCAGTTGATGTACAGGTGAACATCTTTCTCCGGGCTCTCGGCTTGGAGAAAGAGGAGCTGAGCGATCAGTACGTTCGCCACCTCGTCGTTGATGGGCGAGCCGAGAAAGACGATACGATCCATCAGCAGGCGCGAGAAGATGTCATAGACCTTTTCGCCCCGGCTGGAACGCTCGATCACATAAGGTGCATACGGCGACATGGCAGAACCTTCTCTCCTGGCTGGCGCCCGATCTGATGGGCCTACGATCCGCTCGTCCCGATTTCGGAACTCTCCCGCAGGAACTCGAAAACCTTCTCTTCCACGATGCGACGCTCGATGTCTCTCAGCTCCCCGCTCTTGGTCAGGCGCGCCCGGATCTCGCTCAGCGGGCGTCCCGACCGCTTGGCCAGGCGCTGCAGGCGCTCCTGCACTTCCTCTCGAGTGGCCTCGATCCCCTGATCGCGCGCCACCTCCTGGAGGATGAGCGTCCTCTTGATACCCCAGAGGGCCGCCGGACGTGCCTCCTCGCGCGCCTTGGCCACCACCTCGGGATCCGCGTCTTCCGGCGGAGATCCGATCATGGCGTCCACATAGCGCTCGACCATGGATTCGGGCACCTCGAAGGGATTGGCTTCAATGATCTGGTCTATGATCTGATGGGAGAGCCGCAGCTCGATCTCCTGATCCTTGTAACGTTGCAGGTCGTCGGCCACGGCCCCTCGCAGCTCGTCGAGGCTGGAAAAGTCGCCCACCGATCGGGCAAACTCATCATCCAGCGGCGGCAATTCGCGCTCCAACACCTGCTTTAATTCGATCGCCAGCCGCTGGCTTTGACCGCGCTGGGCTTCGTCGGGGAAGTCGTCCGGAAACGCCACCGAAAACTCACCGGAACTCTGAGGGTCGAGGGTCATGATGGCCGCCTCGACGTCAGGTATGGCCTGGCCTTCACCGAGGACGAACCGGTACGACCGGCTTTGCTTCTCGGGGTCGGTTTCGTCGCGGGGCGTGATCAGCACCTCTACGCTGTCTCCCGCCTGCGGGCGGCGCTCGACCGGCCGCCAGAGCGCCTGCTGGCGCCGCAACTCCGCCAACTGCTGGTCAACCTCTTCATCGTTCACCGAGACGGCGGGCCGACTGAGTCGGAAGCCGCCCAGACGCGCGAGCTTGATCTCCGGTCGGATGTCGAAGGCGACCTCGAAAGTCATCTCCGCGTCCTGGGCGTAGCTGACGTTCGCGACCCTCGGTTCGCTGATCGGCTCGAGGCTTTTCGTGCGTACCGCCTCGCGGAATGCGGTGTCGATCAGTCGCTGCTGGGTCTGCCGGTCGATGTCCGGGCCAAACCGGGCTTCCAGCCGCGCGGCCGGCACCTTGCCTTTGCGGAAGCCCGGCAGCTTCACCCGCTGTGACACCTGACGAGCGACTTTGGCGCGCTCGGCCCTCACCCGCCCGGCCGGGACCGTAATGACGAGCTTGCGGCCCCAGGCCGCGATATCCTCGACGGAGATCTGAAGATCAGTGGTTGTCGTCTGAGACACTCGAAATCTGCCGTGTACCGTCTACTTGTGCGTGAGATGCGAAAGGGGGGACTCGAACCCCCACGGCCGGGTGGCCACCAG
>CAYGAJ010000300.1:0-2954 GCA_964347815.1 uncultured Gemmatimonadota bacterium
ACGTGCCTTGCGTGATGGGGACGCCGTCCAGGACGTACAGCGGCTCGCTGTTGGCCGTGATGGAGTTGGTGCCCCGTACGCGCACGCTCGTTCCGACGCCGGGCAGCCCCGACGCCGTGAGGACCTGGACGCCCGGGGCCCGGCCCTGCAGCGCACCGGAGATGGTCACCGTCGGCGCTGCCTTGAGGGTCAGTTCGTCGCCCGAGATGGAGGACACCGCCCCGGTGAGCTGCCGCCGGCTCGACGTTCCGTATCCGGTCGCCACAATCTCGTCCAGATCGATGGCTTTCAGCTCGAGGACGAAGTTCACCTCGGTGGCCTCGCCCGCAATCACGGTCACCTGCGCCTCCTGGTCGCCGTAACCGATTCGAACCACCCGGAGCGTGTAGACTCCGGGATCGACGCGGACGAGAACGAACCGACCGTCATCTCCCGTGACGGCATGAACGCGTGTCCCCTCCAACCAGACGTCAGCACCGGAGATGCCGCTGCCGGTGGCCGCGTCGGTGATTGTTCCCACGACGCGTCCAGTCGTCGTCTGGGCCTCTGCCGCCTGCGCCCCCAGCGCGGTCATAAGGACGAAGGCCACGATCGAGAGCGACCTCTTCATGGTGTTAGCTCCATCAGGCGTTGTCTGTGGCCGGGCACCGAAGCGCGCCAGGGAGGCACGCTCCGGACTTTGTTTGTTGAAGAAACAAACAAAGTATAGGCCTTACTTCCTCTCCGGTCAAGACCCGGTCCTTCCGTTGCCATAAATGCTGATATTTATTAGTCTTAGGAGAGTGCCCGGGGTGGGCTCGGTCCGACGACGTGCCGACAACAGTCCCCCGCTCTGCCAACTGAGCGATCCGGTCATGCACTTAAACGTATGCCATCTAACAGATATCCCCAAACGGCTCTCGTTGCCTGCGCTCGGGTCCCACCGGAGCGTTGACCAGCGATAGCGTCAACGGGCTCAGTTAAGTTCAGCTTCAGCCACCCGCCCGCTCCAGCAAGCGCCGAAAGCTCGCTGCGTTCGCCGGAGCGCGGGCGCCGATATCGTTGTTGAAGAAGGCGTAGAGCTCCCGGCCGCGAAGGTGCGGCGTCAGCTTCTCGACCCAGGCTCGAAGCTCCTTCGGCGAGTAATCGTAGTCGTAGAGCCGGCGGCCCAAACCGTGGAAGCGCACGTACAGCACGTCGGTGGTGGGGACAACGGTATCGGGGAGCTTCGGGTGACTGACGGCGACGAAGGCCGCTCGGCGACGCGAAAGCAGCTGCGCAGTGTCGTCGTCCCACCAACTCTCGTGGCGAAACTCCACGGCGTGCCGAACGGTCTCCGGCTGTCCGGCGAGGAACTCATCGAGCCGCGCCAGGTCCTTGTGGAGTGAGGGCGGGAGTTGCCAGAGAATGACCTTGAGGGTGCGGAGCTCGCCGACCCGATCGAGGAACGCCGCCAGCGCATGTTCACAATCCCGGAGCTTCTTCAGATGGGTTACGGAGCGCGGACCCTTGAGGACGAGGTGGAACGAGGCGGGCAGCCGGCGATTCCACCCGATGATCATCCCTCGGAACGGCAGCCGATAGAACGTGGCGTTGACCTCGACGGTGTCGAACCTGTCAGCGTAAAACAAAAGCCGCTCCGCCCCTTTGACTTCTTCTGGATAGAATGGGCCGGTCCAGTCGTCGTAGGTCCAACCCGAGGTGCCAACGTGAATGTGGCTAATGCGGTGGGACACAGGCTCTCCAACCCTGCATCGTATGGGAATTGCACGCTGAGCGTGATCGCGTCGCGCGCAGATACTTAGTACGCCCCACCCTCCCGCGTCTGTTTCTGCTGCTCGGCACGGCTCAGCCGCTGGGTCAGCGACCAGACGTACAGCCCCAGGATCGCCGCGGTGGCGACGTAGGACATGATGATGAAGTCCGAGTTGCGCATGCCCTGCGCGGCCACGTAAACCACGATGATGGCGACGACCGCGAACGCCACTGCGATCAGACCCGACTTAGTCACCCGCCAACTCCAATCTCAGCGCCTGCATCTCCTCTTCGCCTCTGATTCTGGCGAGCAGGTAGCGGCGCGTCAGCAGGAAGAGGAAGAGCAGCAAGAACGCCAGCATCATCGTGCGCAGCGCCCAGACGATCGGCAAGTCCACGGTCTCGGGGCTGGATTGCGGCTGGTGCAGCGTCCGCCACCAGCGCACCGAGAAGTAGACGATCGGCACATTGACGAAGCCGACGATCGCGACCAGCGACGCCACCCGCGCCCGCGCCTCGGGGTCTTCCATGAACGCGCGCAGCACCAGGTAGCCGGCGAAGGTGATCGCCATGATCGCCGTGGTGGTGAGCCGCGGATCCCAGGTCCAGTAGACGCCCCAAGTGGGCCGCCCCCAGAGCGCGCCGGTGATCAACCCCGTGACGTTGAACAGGAGCCCGACCTCGGCGCCCGCCAGGGCGATGTGGTCGTAGTTCAGCTCCCGCGTCTTCAGGTAGACGATGCTGGCCACGAACGCGGTCAGGTAGCCGGCGCCGGTGCCGACCCAGCTGGGGAAGTGGATGTACATGATCCGATAGACATCCCCCATCAGCCGTTCCGCTGGGGCCCAGAACAGCCCCAGATACAGACCGAGGGCGAGCAACACCATTGCGGCGATTCCGGCGATCGATCCGCCGCGCCGCGCCGCCGAGTCCGGCTTCTTCGCCAGCGACAGCATCCAGCCCAGAAGCGCGACGGCGATCACGAGCACCACCACGCCGATGATCAGTCCTTTTCCCATTAGCGCCTCAACCCTAGTCCTCGAGCGCGAACTCGAAGGTCAGCATGCATACCGTCAGCAGGATCAGATCGATGAGCCCCGCCACGCGGATCCAGACCCAGAGCTCGCCCATCGGATCGCCTCGCACAACCAGCGTCGTCGCCTTTACCGCCGCCACCACCACCGGCACCAGCACCGGGAAGAGCAGCAGCGGCAGCATCA
>CAYGAJ010000301.1:0-2952 GCA_964347815.1 uncultured Gemmatimonadota bacterium
AAGACGCGGCCAGGGGCTTTCATACGAAACGCCGCGCCGTCAACCGCGGTGCGAGCCTCCACCACCGACCTCACGCTCATGAACATCAAAAAGCCCCGCCGTGGACGCAGGGCTCTTCGTGTCTGATGGGCCTGGGTGGACTCGAACCACCGACCTCACGCTTATCAGGCGTGCGCTCTAACCACCTGAGCTACAGGCCCGTAACACCTCTGATTCTCCGTCCCCGGGGCCGCCGGGCGGCAGATCCCGGGCCGGGCCATCGAATATAGCCCCTCCCGCGCCGCCACGACCAGACCCGCCGCCTCATACGACCCGGGCTCTGGCAAGCGTTGGACGCGCCACCGCCGCACGGACTGGCGTAAGCGCAGCCAGCACTGTATTCAGTGCACATGCTTCCAACAAATCGCAGTTCATCCCCAACGGAAAGTCCGCGACTCTGGCTCGCACCGTCCATCCTCGCCCTGCTCGCCGCTTGCGGCGAGCCCCGGCCCCCCGCGCCCGACACACCCGAGTACCGCGAAGCGGTCTCGGCTTTCTACGGCGGCGTGGTCGCCATGGAGGTGGGCGCCGACGCCCACGCCGAGGAAGAACTGCTGCGGCTGACGCGGCTGGTCCCGGCCGAGCCGGCCGGCTGGGCCAACCTGGGGCGCCGGGCACGGATCACGAGGATCGCGACGTGCGGAAGGACGGACACGATGAGCCCGACCGTCGCAATGATGTGGACCAGGTCCCAGCCGTAGCTGATCCTCGAGGCGAACAACGCCTGGTAGGTCAACACGAGCCCGGAGACGATGGCGGCCAGAACGGCCACCAGAGCGAAGTAGCCGGTCAGGACGACTTGGGAGAGGCTCATCCTGCGGTAGATGACCCAATGGCGCAGCTGGTACCAGGCGAAAGGAGCCAGGAAGAGCAGACCCGCGCCGGTATGCACGAACACCATGACCTGGTTCGGCACGCTGAACGGAAGCAGCCAGATCGCCAAACCCGAGAGCGTCTCGAAGAGCAACAGCCCGGACACCCAGTATAGCAGCTTGTCCTTCCATTCCCCCGGCGCCGGGAGTTTTTGGAAGCTCTTCACCGGCCTCTCCTTCTCTCGTCGGTCGTTGCGCCTCCAGGCGGGAGGCGCTTGTGACTATAAGTCGATTCGAGACTCGCGCGGCCGCAGCGACTCGCCACTCTTAGAGCCGCGCCCCGCTCAGGCTCTCTCTGTTTAGTCGGCGGCCGAGACGGGAACGTAATCGCTCTGGGGCGTTTGGAGGAACGATCGACTGTCTTTGTTCGCACAAAGGTGGGACGAATATAGAGCGCCGGTTCAGCCGTCACCAGCCGCAAACCGGCGACGCCACCGTCAGCCGCTGTGGTCGTGGACGGTGTGAGATCGCTTACCAGCCCAACCGCTGGACCAGCTGTCGAGTCTGGGCCTCCGACAGGTGACGCAGCGGCCGGCCGGGATGATCGGCCAGCGCCCATGCCGCCGCCGCCACCGCCGCCGCCGAGGCGCGGACTGCGTCCAGGTCGACCTTGTCCAACGTATCGCCGGCGTTGTGATACCAGCGCGGCGACTCGTGTGGGAGTACGGTCCGCACGTAGATGGTCGGCACCCCGGCGAGCAGGAACGGCTGATGATCGCTGCCGGGACCGCCGCCGTGGTCCACCTCGCTCTCCAGCCCCAGATCGCGAAGCTCGGGTTGTGTCGCCACCCGGGCGAACAGGGTGTCCGCCTCCGAGTGACCGGTGGCGCCGTAGCCTTGAGGGGCGCCCACCATGTCCAGGTTCATCATCGCCGTCACACCCGCCAGCTCCGCGGCATGGGCGCGCACGTATTCCCTCGAGCCGATCAGACCCATCTCCTCCGCCGCGAACAGGACAACACGCACCGTCCTCCGTGGACGCCGCGGCCCGCTCGCCAGCGCCTGAACGGCTGTCATCAACGCCAGCACGCCGGTGCCGTTGTCCACGGCGCCGTCCCCCACATCCCAAGAATCGAGGTGCGCCCCCAGCAGGAAGACTTCCCCCGCCGTCCGCGGGTCGCTGCCGCGCAGTTCGCCCACCACGTTGGCCGCGGTGCCCGGCCGCGTTTCGGCCGTCACGTTGAGGTTCAGCATGAGCGGTCCGGCGGCGACCTGTCTGCGAAGCCACAGCCCATCCTCGTGCGACAGGGCGAGGAGCGGCAGCGGCGCCGGTGGCTCGGCGACGGGGGCGACCCGGGCCTGGGGCAGGCGGCCGGGTTCGAACGAGATCCGCAACAGCGCGACCGCACCTGCCTTCGACGCGAGCCGGACCAGCTCGGGGCTCAGGAGGTCGGTGAGCAGAGCCGTTCCCTGGGCGCGCCCGCCCAACGCGGCGACGGCGGTCGTGTCGCCCCGCCCGATGTCGATCACCTGGACCGAATCGGCCCGCGCGCCGGGCGAGTAGCCGTAGGCCAGGGCGGCGATCTTGCGGTGTTGCAGCGCGGCCGGAGAGACGACGCGGACCTCGGCCGTGCCGCGCCGCCAGACCGGTAACCGCGCCACCTCGTACCACACCGAGTCGAAGCCGATGCCGCGCAGCCAGCCGGCGGCCCACGCCTCGGCCCGGTTGCCCGCCGGCGTGCCCGGCAACCGGCCACCGATCGTGTCGAGCAGGCCGGCGGCCATGACCGGCAGGTCCGGCGATTCGAGCGTCGCCTCGACAAGCCAGGCGAAAGCGCTGTCCGGTTCCTGCGGTCCGAGCGCAGTCGCCGGGTTCTGCCACAGCCGCGGCCGTCCCGCGACCGTGACCAGACAGAGCGCCGCCGTGAGGCCCAACCACGCCAAGCCCCCAAAACGACGAGAGGGCCCAGTGGGCCCTCGGTTCAATCGTCGCACGCCACTCTCCCGACGCCGCTCAGTCCCACTCGTCTCGGCGGGGCCGCCGCTCGAAAGCCTCGCGGTCCTCGTCGTCCTCGTACTCCTCGAACTCTTCGTCCCAGTC
>CAYGAJ010000302.1:0-2945 GCA_964347815.1 uncultured Gemmatimonadota bacterium
CAGCTCAGAAAAACACCGTCGCGCTAGCAAACTTCGTATCGGATTCGCCTTCAACCTGAAGCCGACGGCTGTGGCGATCACGTCGCCGCAACAGGGAGAGTCGTCCCCTAACCCAACCTCCACCCCCATCTTCCCGAAGAATTCAGCCCCCGTCAGCATCTCCGGCCACCAGCCCGAGTTTGAGGACACCTACGCCGAATGGGACGAGGAATCCACCATCGCGGCCATCGAGCAGGCCCTGGGACGAGCGGGTGAGGTGGTCCGGTTGGAGGCCGATCTGGACTTCCCGGTCAAGCTGCGGGAGAGCCGGCCCGACATCGTGTTCAACTTCGCCGAGGGTCTGAACGGGCCCAGCCGGGAGTCGCACGTTCCGGCTTTCTGCGAGTTCTGGAACATCCCCTACACAGGCAGTGACCCCGTCACCCTCGGCATCTGCCTCGACAAGGCCCGGACCAAAGAGGGGCTGCTCCACCATGGGATCCCCACGCCGGAGTTCCTGGTCGTGGACAGCCCGGATCGGATCCCGCGCACGCTCCCGTTGCCCGCCATCGTCAAACCGCTGTACGAGGGCTCGAGCAAGGGCATCAGCCAACGCTCCTATTGTAGTAGCCGGCAGGAGGTCGAGAGCGAGGTCGCCCGCATCGTCGAACGCTACCACGAGCCGGCGATCATCGAGCGCTTCCTCGGAGGCCGTGAATTCACCGTCGCGGTGCTGGGAAACGACGGCGACGGCCGCGTCCTGCCGATCGTCGAGCTGGACTTCGGAACGCTACCCACCGGGGCACCGCCGCTCTACGGCTTCGAGGCCAAGTGGATCTGGGACCGGCCCGAGAACCCGCTCAAGATATTCCATTGCCCGGCCCGCATCACCCCGGAGCTGGAGCGGCGCATCGAGACGATCGCGATGGCGGCGTTTCGGGCGCTTCGCTGTCGCGACTGGGCCCGGATCGACGTCCGCTGCGATGAGGCGGGCGAACCGTACATCCTGGAGGTGAATCCGCTTCCGGGCGTCATTCCGGACCCGGACGCCAACTCGTGCTACCCCAAGGCGGCGCGCGCGGCCGGACTCTCGTTCGACGAGCTGATCCTGGCCGTGCTCCGTGCCGCGGCAGCGCGTTATGATTTCGCGATCTCGTCCTGACCCCGACACCGCCCGCAGCGGCGTGGCGGCAAGCCCTGGCGTGCCCCAGCCGGCACGCCAGGGACGGGTGGCCGTGCTGGTCGATCAGGTGGCCGAGCGCGAAGCCGCCGCCCTTCAGGGCGACGCCGATCCAACCGCCCCGCCCCAGTCGACCGTGCGGATCATCGAGGCTCTGCGGACGCTCGGCTACGAGCCCGTCGAACTCGCCCTCGTCCCGGAGCGCCGGGCCGATTGGCTGGGCCGGTTGATGAACGACGAATTCCGCCTCGCTTTCAACCTCTGCGAGACCATCGGAGGGTGCGCCGACGGCGAGCACCTGGCCGCCGCCGCCGTCCAGCTGCTCGACCTCCCGATGACCGGCGCCTCGGCCGAGACCCTGCTGCTCTGTCTCAACAAAGACCGCTGCGCCGCGATCCTGCGCGCCCACGGCATCGACGTACCCGACTGGTGCCTCCTGCGTCGAGGCCGCCCCCTCCCCGACGCCTGGGACCGCTTTCCCGCGATCCTGAAGCCGGCGGCCGAGGACGCCTCGAACGGGGTGCACCCGTATTCCGTCGTCCGCACGCCGGACGAGCTCCATCAGCTGGCCGAGCGGCTGCTCCGAAACTTCGAGAGTCTGGTGGTTCAGGAGTACATCGACGGGCGCGAGATCAACCTGGCCATCGTCGGCGACTGCCTGCTTCCCGTCGCCGAGATCGATTTTAGCTCTCTGCCCGAGGGCTCGCCGCCTATCGTCTCGTTCGAAGCGAAATGGAGCGCGGGAAGCCCCGAGGATCTGGGGACACAGCCGGTCTGTCCCGCATCGCTTCCCAGCGACGTCGCCCGCGAGCTCCAGTTGCTCGCCGGCTACGTCTGGCGTGTGATGGAAGGTCGAGGCTACGGGCGTGTCGATGTGCGCCTGGCCGCGGACGGCAGGCCCTACGTCATCGACATCAATCCGAACCCCGACCTCTCGGTCGATGCCGGTTTGGCACGGCAGGCCCGTGTCGCGGGGTGGACGTACGAGCAGCTGATCGAGAAGATCGTCGACGAGGCGCTGGTCGGTCGCAATGGGGCCGGCAGCTCCGACTGGACCATCCTTCAACCCATCGATCAACCCGAGAGCTGATTCGATGTCGACCGTCGGGCAATCGCCCACCCGAGACACGGCCGCACCCGTGCGCCGAGAGCGCTTCGAGCTGCGCTGGGGTCGTCCCGAAGCGCGGCACCGGCCTCAGGTGGCCGAGATCGTGGCCGCTACGGATCTGTTCCGCCCCGAGGAGATCGATGTGGCGCTGGAGGTGTTCGACGACTACTGCCGCGCGCCCGGGCAGGATTACTGGGCGATCGGCGCGTTCTCCGGACCGGACGAACTCGTCGGCTTCCTCCTTTACGGGGCCACCCCCTGCACGGTCGATACCTGGGATCTCTACTGGATCGCGGTTCACCCTGGTCTGCAACGTCGTGGAGCGGGGCGCGGTCTGCTGGAGCGAATGGAGCAGCATCTGAACGAGGTGGGCGCGCGCCTCTGCTTGATCGAGACATCAGCGCGCGACGAGTACGCGGCGACACGTCAATTCTACCTCTCCTGCGGCTATCGGGAGGTCGCGCGCGTCGAAGACTTCTACGATGTGGGTGACCATCGCGTCACTTACGCCAAGCGTTTCGTTCAGTCAAGGTTCTCTTCGCGAGAGATGAGTCGCGAGAAGTGAGGGAGTAGGGTAACGGTGCGGGGGCGCGGGGGACGTTTCCCCTGGCTCACATCTCTAACTCATGTTGGGGCGAGGTGCGTATGGGGAAGTGGCAGCAGGTACTCAAGAAGAGC
>CAYGAJ010000303.1:0-2943 GCA_964347815.1 uncultured Gemmatimonadota bacterium
ACGGAGACCGTGGTGCGAACTAGATAATCTCCTCCGGAGACCGTCGCGACGCAGCGACAGACTGATGTTCCCCGAGCCAAGAGGGTGCGGCGCAGGCGGGGTTCGCCACGCTGTGCCTGGCGTCGAACTTGCACAGCGTAGTTTACGCGGTTTTGATTCAAGTAGCGCAAGCTACGACAAGTGGAGACCCCGCAGTCGCTCGACTTGAGCGTCGACGGATCGGGCCGGGGCGGCGGGATCAGACGCGACAGAATCGATCAACGAACAGCGGTCTTGCACGCGCCCCGGCCCGATCCTCAAAACCGCAGCGGCCGAGACCGACACCTATCCTTCCTCCAAGAAGTGCTGTGCGGCGACTCGATCGACCGTGAGCTTCCGCCGCATCCCCGAGATGATCCCTCTTTGCCGAAACGCGCTCAACAGCTCGGACGGCTCGCACACTTTTGCGGCGCTTCGTGATGGCGTAGAATCGAGCCGCCAATACATCGTACTTCGAGCGCGAGGGAACATGAACATACGGCGAAGCGTCGGACGGACCGTGCTGGGGGCATTCTTCGGAGCCGTGCTCTGCGGCGGGTGTACGGTGGAAGAAGCGCCCCTGGAAAGGGGCGGGGCCTTCGACGTGGTCGAGGCGAGCATCGCCGAGATACATCGTGCCTACCAGGAAGGCGAGCTGACGGCGCGGCAACTCGTGGAGCTCTACCTGGCGCGGATCGACGCCTACGACAAGCGGGGGCCCGCCGTCAACGCCATCATCACGATCAACCCGAACGCTCTGGCACGGGCTGATGAGCTGGACCGGCGTTTCTCCGAGACCGGAAGTTTCGTCGGTCCATTGCACGGGATCCCCGTGATCGTGAAAGACAACTACGATACGGCAGACCTACCGACGACGGCCGGTTCGTTGTCTCTCGACGGTTCGAGGCCACCCGACGATGCCTACCAGGTGCGGAGGATCCGCGAGGCGGGCGCCATCGTGCTCGCCAAGTCCAACATGGCCGAGTTCGCGTTCTCGCCCTATGAAACGGTGGGGTCGGCGCTGCCGGGCCACACGCGCAACCCGTACGCTCTGAACCGCGTGCCGGCGGGCTCGAGCGGCGGAACGGCCGCGGCGGTGGCGGCCAGCTTCGGCGCCGTGGGCCTGGGGACCGACACCGGCAACTCGATTCGCGGGCCTTCGTCGCACAACAGCCTGGTGGGGATCCGCTCCACCATGGGGCTCACGAGCCGGGACGGGATCGTGCCGCTCTATCTCGATCGTGATATCGGCGGTCCGATGGCCCGCACCGTGGCCGATGCCGTTGCCGTGCTCGACGTCATCGCCGGCCACGATCCCGCCGATCCGGTGACCGCCTCCGCGCGCGACCATCGCGTGGCACGCTATTCCGACTATCTCGATGGGGAGGCGCTCAGCGGCGCGCGCATCGGGGTGGTCCGCCAGATTTCGAACACCGAGACCGCGGACTCCGAGATACTCCAACGGTTCGACGAGGCGCTCGAGGTGTTTCGCCAGCGCGGAGCGACGATCGTCGACCCGGCCGACATACCCGAGCAGGACGAGATACCGCTGGGCGAGCGCTGGTGCCCGCGCTTCAAGTACGACATCAACCAGTACCTGGCTTCACTGGGACCGGATGCGCCGGTCAGCGACCTCGGCGAGATCATCTCGTCCGGTCGCACCCACCCGTCGATCCGCGGCGCCCTGGAGTTCTTCATGGGGATCGAGGGGAGCCCCGACGAAAACGAGGTCTGCCAGCGTGCACGCGAGAACGCCGAGCGCCTGCGGGCCGGAGTGCGAGGAGTCATCGCAGAGAACCGGCTCGACGCGCTGGTCCACCCCACCTGGTCGAACCCGCCACGGCTCATCGGCGACTTGAATACGCCCCACGGCGACAACAGTCAGTTCCTGTCACCTCACACCGGCTTCCCAGCGGTGACCGTGCCGATGGGCTTCGTGCGCGACAGCCTTCCCGTCGGCCTTCAACTCATCGGTGACGCCTGGTCGGAGCCGAAGCTGATCGCACTCGCCTTTGCCTTCGAGCAGGCGACCCGGCACCGCCGACCTCCGGGCTCCACCCCGCCTCTGCCGCGTCGCGATTGACGATCGGTTCAGCGGGCCGAGGTGAGCGCGGTCGATGGCGTCCGTGGAAGACGACGGACCTCCGCACTATGCTCCTCGGGCCTAGTGGTCTTGGCTTGCGGCGTTTCGGGCAAGACCCTGACCTGTGCGTGATGGCGTTGGAAGATCGACAGCTTGAAGAAGATGTACGACAGCAGGCCGACGCGAATCCAGCGGCTGCGCCCCTTCCCGTGTTTCAGATAAGCGGCGGCAAAACGCCACCAGCGTCCCAGGATCGCTGTCCAGGAATAGAACACGCGATTGATCGTCCGGAAGGCGTCGAACACCTCCTCGGCTGAGACGTGCTTCGGCTGAAAGACCAGATGATCACCCTCGTAGTGCGAGAGGTCGTGGTCGAAGATCCGCCCCTGGGCCTCCATCTCCCGGTGGAACGGCGTGCCAGGGATCGGGATCGAAATCGAGAGTAGCGCCGCGCTGGGATCGACCTCTCTCAACTTCTCCGGCACGCTCTCGTAGTAGCCGGGCGTGTCTTCATCGAGCGCCAGCATCATCCCGGTGAAAGACAGGATGCCCCGCTCCTTGAGCTTCTGTAACATCCGCCGGTAGTGCTTCACCCGGTTCTGAGTCTTGCTCACGGCCAGCAGACTGGCTTCGTTCATCGATTCGAGGCCGATGAACGCCATCCCGCAACGAGCCTCTGACAGCAAGTCTACGAACTCATCGTCGTACAGGCAGTTGAAGCTGAACTGCGCCCCGATCGCCCAGTGATCGAGTCGGGCGATCTCTCTCAGCAGCTCCTTCGCGTAACGCATGTCGCCGCCCAGGTTGTTGTCGTAGATCATCGCCATCTTGCGCTTGTGAAA
>CAYGAJ010000304.1:0-2929 GCA_964347815.1 uncultured Gemmatimonadota bacterium
CTCGCCTTCGAGCCCGGCTCGAGCTTCCGCTACAGCAACACGGGGATGTTCCTGCTGGGCGTGGTGGTCGAGAACGTCACCGGCGGCAGCTACTTCGACTACGTACACCAACACATCTTCGAGCCGGCCGGGATGGGCGACACCGGCTACTTCGACAGGGACGAACCGGCTCCCAACGTCGCCATCGGCTATTACCTCGATCGAGGAAGCGAGACCGGGTGGCGCGAGGACACCTTCAAGCTGTCGGTCGGGGGCACCCCGGCCACCCAGGCCTATTCGACGGTCGGCGACCTGCACCGCTTCGCGCTGGCGCTGTTAGACGGCACGCTGGTCTCCAGCGCCTCGCTGCAGATCATGTGGCGTCGATACGGGGAGGGCGACGGTTACGGGTTTCAGGTGCACGAGCGGCCGATCGGTAAGGCGGTCGGTCACACGGGCGGCTCCTGGGGCGCCAGCTCACACCTGACGATCTACCCCGAGTCCGGCTACATCGTCGTGGCCCTCTCCAACTACCGGACCGGCGCATCGCCGCTGGTCGAGCGGATCGAGCAGTTGATCGAGCGGACGCGCTAGCCGGCCTCATCACTGACTTCCCACTACGACTACGGGAGTGTCCTTCGGGTCTTTGTGGACGAGGGGCGTCCCCTTGATCCCAAGGGCGTACCCCGGTGAAGTAAGGCTGGTCAGAACACAGCGAGCGGCAGTATCTTTGGTGCGATCCGGCTGGACGGTTGGGAAGCGGAAGGGTGCTTATCAGCTCGGGGATGGAGAGCGGCGCATGTGGTTAGAAATGTTGGAAATTCTTGCCCCGTTTTTCGCTCTCATCGGTTTCGGCGGCGCGGTGCTCATCGGTATGAAGATGCGCTACAGGCATCTCGAGCGTACCCGCCTCGGCGGCGGTGCGCAGGAGGATGTAAAGCGCCTGGCCGATACCGTGGATTCTCTGCGCGCTGAAGTCGGGCTCTTGCGTGACGGGTTCCTCGAACTCAACGAACGCGTGGAGTTCACCGAGCGCCTACTCGAGCGGCCCAAGGCGGCCGAGGCCGATTCGGACGTTCGTTCCGGCCGGCAAAACTGAGAGTCCCGTACCCTCCACTTCGTCGGATCTGTTGCCGCCGGTTGGGATCCCCGGTGATCGACGATCCCTTGCGGTGGGCGCCCCCGTCTACAATGCCCGCCGGGACGGTCGAGGCCTAATCGAGGATCCCAGCCAGGATGTCGACCACCAAGCCGCTCGCCTCCAGCAACACGATCCGGTCGCCGAAGATCGAAATCTCCACGCCGGCGCGCACCGGGAGCCGGGCCTTGAGCTCGGCCGGGATGTGCTGCTTGGCGATCCCCGGCGGCAGGGGCTTGCCGCGCGCCAGGTTCTTCGCGATCCCCGGCGGCAGCGATGTTGCCTTATACGAGTAGTCGCGGAAGAACTCGACGATGATTTGCCGCTCCAACGTCGAGAACCCGGCAGGCTGCTGTGCCTCGACCTTGGCCGCGTTTGCCTTCGCCTTCCGTTCCTGCGCCTGAACTTCCGGCGCGACCGTGCACGCGAAGGCGATCGCCAGGACCGAGACGATTGCGGCACATCGCATCATACTCCTCCTCATGGGCTGCTGCGAGTTGCGATAGCAAACGGCAACTTACAAGTCCTGCGGGCACCGCCTGAGCGGGCCCGTTTCGAGCCCACTCTGTCGTGCCAACCACAAAAATCAGGGAAAACCGCTGCCGTTGGGGAGGAATTCGGCTGTTCGGCGGGGATCGGCCGGGGGAGAGGACTGGAGCTAAGCCCCCAGCCTGCAGCACGCTGTATGGCAAACGGTGGGCCAAGAACCGGGGCCGCCGCGTTAGTCGACTGCTTTCACCGGGCGACGCCGGCGCTCGGTCTTTCGGGGCTCAGGCGCATGGCCGCGTCCGGCAGCACGGTCGGCGCCGCTGGCCCGGCCGCTTCTCGATCGGCCGCGAAGATGTAGTCGAACAATACCTCACCGATCCGCGACTGGCCGTCGTATTCCTCGGCCGTCGAGACCGCGACCATGTCTCGTTCGGGTATCACAAAGATGTACTGGCCGCCCCACCCGGCCGCGTAGGGCGCCAGCGACCCCGACCCGCTGTCAAACAGCCACCACTGGAACCCGTAACCGCCGCCGTCGGTGAAACGCACGTGCGGCTGCGTGGACCGGTCGATCCAGTCACGGCTCACGACTTGCCTATTTCTCCAGACGCCTTCTCTCAGATAGAGGTAACCGAACTTCGCCATGTCGCGCGGGCGCAGGCTCAAGCCCCAACCGGTATTGGTGACGTCGTTCGGGCCCGTCTCCCAGGTGTAGCGGCTGATGCCCAGGCGGTCGAACAAAACTCGCCTGGCGTACGATCTGGCGTTCATCCCGGTTCTGTTCCTCAGCACGCCGGAGAGCAGCATGGTGCAGCCACTATTGTAGGTGAACGTCGCGCCGGGTGCGCCGGCCATTGGCAGATCGAGAACGAACTTGACCCAGTCGGAGCTCTGCACCAGTCGCGTCGTGGGATTGTTCGGCGTGCCGTAAGGGGTCGACCACTCATCCCAGACGAAGCCCGCCTGCATCTGTAGCACGTGACGCAGTGTGATCTGCCTCTTCGCCTCGCTCATGTTGGCGAGCGTCGGATATTCCGGGAAGAAATCGAGGAGCCGGGTGTCTGTGCTGGCGATCCTCCCTTGCTCGAGGGCGATCCCGATCAGCGCCGAGGTCACGCTCTTCGTCACCGAATAGACGGGGTGAAGCCGATCTCGATCGTATCCGCGGAAGTACTCCTCGTAGACCAGGTAGCCGTGCCGCACGATCAGCAGACTGCTGATCCGGCCGAAGCGACCCTCACCAAGCCGGGTCGTGAGTGTATCGAGGATGTCCGGGTCGAGCCCCTGCGATTCCGCGGAGGCGATGGGCCACTGGTGGGTTGC
>CAYGAJ010000305.1:0-2927 GCA_964347815.1 uncultured Gemmatimonadota bacterium
TCACGCTCGCCGCCGCCACCGACTTCGCGCGCGACAAGTTCGAGCTGGGGCTGCGCTCATGGTACGACACCGAGGAGGGGGACAGCGCGCAGCACTTCGACGTGCCCGGCGCCATCTTCAACGCCGCGCTCAACGAGCACCACTGGATGTCGGCCGGCTACGAGCGGATGAGGCTGCCGGTGCTGGTCGACTCGGACCGCATCTACCTGCCGCCGGAGGGTCCGCCCTCTTCACGCCGGCGCGTCGTGGCGAGTTACGGCGCGGACGGCGCGCTCAAGCTGTCGGGTCACGCCTGGCCGGAGAGTCTCGAGCGGTTGGAGGGGGCCATCCACGTGTATGAAGAGCGCGTGGGGAGCGGCCGGGTCATCTGCTTTGCCGAGGACCCCAACTTCAGGGGCTATCACCGCGGCCTGAACCGCCTCTTCCTCAACGCCGTGGTGCTGGGTCCCAGTTCGCCCTGACGTGGCGCGCTCAGGACGATTGACAACAGCTACACTGCTCCGGGCCGTTACGGAGCTGGGCGCCCGTGACAGTGACTTGCGGCTTGTGGTCGAACGTTTCGGCCCGCCACCGCTCTGGGCACGCCGCCCGGGTTTCTCCACGCTCATCCGCATTATCCTCGAGCAACAGGTCTCACTCGCATCGGCCCGCGCGGCGTATTCACGGCTTCAGGCCGCGGCGGGTCGAGTGACCCCCGGGCGTGTTGCGGCACTGAGCGAGAGGCGCCTGCGCAGCGCCGGCCTCACCCGGCAGAAGGCGGCGTACTGCCGCGGGCTGGCCATGCACATCATCGACGGCCAGCTCGATATCGCACGGCTCGATCGGCTCGCCGATGATTCCGTGCGCAACGACCTGCTGCGGGTTCCCGGGATCGGACGTTGGACCGCCGACATCTACCTGTTGATGGCGCTGCGTCGGCCCGACGTGTGGCCGGAGGGCGACCTGGCGCTGGCCAAAGCCGCGCGGCGTGTCAAGCGTCTCCGAACATCACCCGACGCCGACGAGCTTCGGCGGCTGGCGATGAGCTGGGCGCCCTGGCGTGCGGTGGCCGCGCGGATCCTCTGGCACGCCTATCTCTCGGAACGGGGTAGATAAGAGCGAGCGCCCGCTGGCCATTACACCTCCGTTTCCTACCTATTGTGCGAGGTTGATCTGATGTCGTGTCCAGATCCCGTGACCCGCTCGCTTTGAGCGCGAAGAAGGCGGCGGCGTTGGGGCGATGATCTGGATACACTACGGCAGCGAGGGGGGAATCACCTCCCGGGCCGTTGGGCAGGCGCCAGTCTTTCTTTCGAAACCCGCCGGCGGCAATTCTAGCGTGATCCGCCCCGACCGAGACACAAAGGCGACAAGCCCCAGACGCCCATGCCAATCACCCACCGCATCGACCGGACTTCAGGGATCGTCTACGTCGACGTTAGAGGATCGCCAACGACCGCCGAGATGCGCGGCGCTATCAACCGGGTGGTGACGGACCCGGAGGGCGTACCCGGTTACGGCATCCTGTCCGATCACCGCGGCATCGACACCCCGGCGACGACGAATCAGGTGCAGGCGTTGCTTACCCACCTCACCGGGCTGAAGTCTTCTTTTGGCTCGATTCGCTGGGCCATCGTCGTCAAGAAGCCCGCGTCCTTCGGGATGATGAGAATGCTGGCGGTACTGGCCGAACAGGTCCCGGCACAAATCGAAGTGTTTCGCGACGTCGAGGCGGCAAAGAAGTGGCTAACCGAAGGCCCTGCTGCCAAGAGTGATTAGTGCAGGTCACCGGCCCCCCCAACCCAACAGCTGGGTGGTCTTCGCCGAGCGGTTGACCGCCGGCATGGGCGTGGCGGCTCTCTAGTGGAACGCGCCCTCCTCTGCCTGCTCGTCCTCGCAGCCGCCATCGATCCGGCAACCGTCCCGGCTCAGTTCGACACCACCCGCGTCGCCACGGCACAGGCTGCTTTGCCCGTAGCAGAGCTCGCCCGCGAGATCAACTGGCGAAAGCAGGTACGGGTGTCGACCGAAGCAGGCCGGATCCAGGTCAACCGCCCGCAGCTGAAGCTCGACGGTCTGTACTACCGCGACGCCACCTGGATCGTCCTGAAGGATCCCGGGACGCCGAATATCCCCCTGCCACTGCCCCGCGACCTGATCGAGCGGATCGAAGTCCGCAAAGGCCACCCGTTGCCGGGGCTCGCCATCGGCCTCCTCGCCGGAACCCTCGTTGGCGTCGTGGTCGCGGGGCCGGACGCCGGGGGCGGCGCCGACGGTGATCTGGGCAAGTTGCCGATTGTGTTCGGTGCCGGTGGCGGCGCCCTGTTGGGCTTCATCATCGGAGAGAGTCGGGTCACCTGGCGGCCGATCTATCGGCGCCCGAACGAGCGGACTGGCACGCCGTGATGCGGTCGACGGCCTGTAGGCAGACAGACTTGCAGGCGCGTGGGCCACGTCCCATTTTGCCCCCACACTAAGCGTATTTCCGCTTCAAGCCCCAGCCACCCGAGCCGCTGGCTCCGGGATAACGCTCGGGCAGGTATGTACGCTCGCAAACATTTGTGGGGTGGGGCCGGTCCAGGGGGAGGGCCCCGCCCCGTCCTACCATCCGTGTACTGACCCCCTGAATGCACTGTAACTCACGAGGAGGCTGCTCTATGAGCAAACGGTTAGCGAAAGCGTGCCTGGTCGTTGCGGCCCTGCTGGTGCCGTTTAGTACCGCCCTGGCGCAGACGGGGACGGTGACCGGCCGGGTCGTCGACGCCGAGGGCGCGCCGGTGATCGGCGCCACTGTCACGGTGGAGGGCACCGGGCTGGGCACGATCACGGACGCCTCGGGCTTGTACACGTTACGGAACGTGCCCACCGGGTCGCAGACGATTCGCGTATCGTCGCTGGGCCTGCGCTCGGCGACGCAGACGGTGACGGTGGCGGCGGGCCGCGCCGTG
>CAYGAJ010000306.1:0-2927 GCA_964347815.1 uncultured Gemmatimonadota bacterium
TCGATCGCCGCCGGGGCCTACCTGGTGCCGGCGCTGCTGGCGGTGGCCGGCCTGCTCGGCTGGGCCAACCGACTCTGGTCGCTGGCGGCGCCGGTGGTGGGCGGCGTCTTCCTCGCAGCCACCGGCGCGATCCTGATCTGGGATCTCGAGCACCCCAGGCGCTTCTATCTGATCTTCACGCGGCCCCAGTGGCGAAGCTGGCTGGTGCGCGGCGGCATGATCATCGGTGCTTACTCGGCGATCCTGGTTGCTCACTTCGTCGCGAGCCTGGCGGGCGCGGGCGGGGTGCGGGCTGCGCTAGCGGGCGCCGGTATCCCGCTCGCCGTCCTGACCGCGGTTTATACCGCCTACCTGTTCGCGCAGGCGAGGGCGCGGGACATGTGGCAGAACCCGCTGTTGCCCCTGCACCTGCTGATCCACGCCCTGCACGCCGGCGCCGGCGCGCTGGTGCTGATCGCGGCCTGGCTGGACCCCGATGCGGTCTTTGCGCTGAGCTGGGTCCTCGCGGGTGCCAGCGCGCTCAACCTGCTGATCGTGGCGGGCGAGACTTCGATCACCCCGGTGACGGCGCACGCGCAGCTGGCACACCATAACCTGGTGCGGGGAAAGTGGAGCGGCTTCTTCTGGTCGGGGATGGCGCTCATCGCGGTCGGCATCGCGGCGCCCTGGGTCGGCGCCTGGGCGGCGGTGCCGGCACTGCTCGGTCTGCTTGCCTATGAGCACGCGCACGTGCAGGCGGCGCAGTCGGTGCCGCTAGCGTGAGTCGCGGCGGCTGCTGGTCGATCGAATCGAGGTCACGAGCGAGCTATGGAGCCCAAGAAGCCTAACGAGCGGCGGGCGGCGGCCCGCGCCGAGGTGGAGGCGCGCGGCGAGACGTTTTATCCCGGGCCCAGCCGGGTGCACCTGGCATCGTTCCCGCCGAAGGAGCGGTGGGACGACTGGGTGGAGCTGGACTCGAAGTCGTGGCCGCGGCGGGTCGAGAAGCGCTACATGCTGGTCCCCACCACCTGCTTCAACTGCGAGTCGGCCTGCGGCCTGCTCGCCTACGTCGACCGCGACACGTTGCAGGTTCGCAAGGTCGAAGGTAACCCGGAGCATCCGGGCTCGCGGGGGCGGAACTGTGCCAAGGGTCCGGCGACGCTGAATCAGGTGACGGACCCGGACCGCATCCTCGATCCGCTCAAGCGCGTCGGTGCCCGCGGGGAGGGGAAGTGGGAGCAGGTAGGCTGGAACGAAGCGCTGGACGACATCGGCTCGCGTATTCGCCGTGCGATCGAGGAGGGGCGCCAGAACGAGATCATGTATCACGTCGGTCGCCCTGGCGAGGACGGCTACACCAACCATGTGTTGGCGGCGTGGGGGGTGGACGGACACAACTCTCACACCAATGTCTGCTCCGCCGGTGCGCGCGCTGGCTACCAGTTCTGGATGGGGATGGACCGGCCGAGCCCGGACCACGCCAACGCCCGGGTGATCTTGCTGGTCAGCAGTCACCTGGAGGCGGGCCACTACTTCAACCCGCACGCGCAGCGCGTGATCGAGGGGAAGCAGAGAGGTGCCAAGCTCATCGTCCTCGACACGCGCCTGTCCAACACAGCCACCCACGCCGACTTCTGGCTGTCATCCTGGCCGGGCTCCGAGGCGGCGATCCTGCTCTCGATCGCGAACTATCTGATTCAAAACCGCCTGTACAACCGCGACTTCGTGCGGCGCTGGTGGAACTGGGCGCAGTACATGAGAGAGGTGCACCCGCACACCGAACCCACGTTCGAGAACTTCGAGCGCATCCTCGGCGAGCTGTACTCCGAGTACACGTTCGAGTTCGCCGCCCACGAGTCGGGTGTCGCGGCGGAGACACTGGCGGAAGTTGCTCAGGTCGTCGCCGGCGCCGGAACGCGCCTTTCCACGCACAACTGGCGGAGCGCCGGGTCGGGCAACCTGGGCGGCTGGCAGGTGGCGCGGACGCTGTTCTTCCTCAACGCGCTGCTGGGCGCGGTGGCGACAGAGGGCGGCACGTTTCCCAACGCTTGGAACAAGTTCGTCCCCAAGCCAATCCACACGCCGCCCGGCCCCGGGGTCTGGAACGCGCTGGAGTGGCCCGACGAGTATCCGCTCTGCCACTACGAGCTGTCGTATCTGCTGCCGCACTTCGTCCGCGAAGGGCGTGGGGTGCTGGACGTCTATTTCACCCGCGTCTACAACCCCGTCTGGACGAACCCGGACGGTTTCAGCTGGATCGAGATGCTGGTGGACGAGAAGAAGGTGGGCCTGCACGTGGCGCTCACGCCCACCTGGAACGAAACCGCCTACTTCGCCGACTACGTGCTGCCGATGGGTCACGGGCCCGAGCGGCACGACGTTCATTCCTACGAGCAGTACGACGGCCAGTGGGTCGGCTTCCGCCAGCCGGTGCTGCGCGCGGCGCGCGAGCGTCTGGGCGAGCGGGTGGGCGACACCCGTCACGTGAACCCGGGCGAGGTGTGGGAGGAGAACGAGTTTTGGATCGAGTTGTCGTGGCGCATCGATCCCGACGGCTCGTTGGGCATCCGCCGGCACTTCGAGTCGAAGGAAGAGCCGGGCGCGAAGCTGACTGTGGACGAATACTACGGCTGGATGTTCGCCAACTCGGTGCCCGGCCTGCCCGAGAAGGCGGCGGCGGAGGGGCTGACGCCGCTCGCCTACATGCGGCGCTACGGCGCCTTCGAGGTTCGACGAAAGGTCGGGCAGCTCTACGAGGTGGTCGTCCCCATCGCCGAGCGCGAGGACCTGCGGGTCGACGAGCTGGGCCGCGCCTACACGCGGGCGACGCCGACGTCACCCAAGACCGGGGGCGGCCCCTTTCTGGAGCCGGACGCCGAGGGGCGGAAGCGTGTCGGCGTCGATGTGGACGGCGAGATACTTCGCGGCTTCCCGACGCCGTCGGGTCG
>CAYGAJ010000307.1:0-2901 GCA_964347815.1 uncultured Gemmatimonadota bacterium
GCCTCCCCGCCCGAGCTTTGGATCAGTAGTCCCCAGCCGCTGCAAGCGTCTCACAAGATAGTCTGGGCGGGCCCCGTTTCAATCGAACGGCGGGCCGCCGTTGCGTTCCCGGCCAAGAGCCGTGCCGCTCGGCGCGATCGGGGTCGATTGCCGGTGCCAAGAGCTCCGTCCTATTCTCACACACATGCGCCGAACCCGGACCGCTTTTCTCCTGTTGATCGTCGGCCCGGCCATGACTCTCGCCGGCGGCGGCGCGTACGTGGCCGTTAGGTATTCCGCCGCCCTCGGCCCGGAACTCGACCGGCGCGCCGCGGCCCACGCCGCCGCCTATCTGCGTTGGGAACGAGCGCGTCTGGCCGCTCAACTGCAAGAGTCGCTGGACGCGCTCCCCGAGCGCGCCGCGGAGCTGGGAATCGAGCGCTACAGCATCTACGACCCGCTCGGCCGTGTCGGCACCTTCCCCGTCGACTCGTTGCCGGTTCCCTTGGAACTGCCGATCGAGAACGGCGCAGCCATGTTGGCGACGGCGCGTCGGGGCACGACGGTGGTGGACCTCGCTCTGGTCGATGGGCGCATCCGCTGGCTCGCCTACGTGCCCAGCGGGGATCGAACCGCTGTCATCCTCCTGGGCGTTGATCCGAACCTCACCGACCGTTTTCGCTCGCAGCTGGGCTACGAGCTGGCGCTCTACCACTTCGGCCAACGCATTCCGCCGGCCTGGGACGATTGGCCGGAGGAGCTCCCCGCCGCGATCAGCGATTCCTTGGCCGCCAAAGACCGCACGATTGAGGCGCGGCTCACGGGCGACCGGATCGCGGCCGCGCCGATCAAGGACTTCGACGATTGGGACCTGATCGGGGCCGCTGTGGTGCGACGCAGCACGCAGGCGCCCGCGCCGCCCGGCCCGCCCACGATCCCCCTGCTGGCGCTGGTGCTGACTGCGGTCGCGGCCTCGGTTGTCGTGTGGCGTGCCGGCGCCCGGGTCACAGATTCCGACGGCCCGCGCCGGCTGCGTCGTGGCCTGATCCTGGCTCTGGCGCTGCCAGCCCTGGCCGCCGCCTGGGTCGTCGCCGCCGATGCCCGCGCCTCGGCCTGGGCCACCGATCATCTGTTGCGGTCGGGTGCCCGAGTCGCGCAGCTGGCGGAGACTCCCCTGCCGGGGGCGGTGGCAACGGCCCCGAGCCTGACCGCGCAGAGTCCCGGCGAGCTTTCACGGTTGGTCGGCACCGACGTGGCGGTGTTGAGAGGCGACTCGATCGAAACCGCGAGCGCCAGGCTGCCGGAGCGCTTGTTCAGGGCGCTCGAGCCCGGAGCCGGCCGGCTACGCGTTGGGGCCCGGCGGCTGGCGTACTTCCCGATGGACCTCGCGAGCGGGTCGCGCCTGGTCCTCTTCGACACACCGCTGGAGGACTCGCGCAAGGCGGTTCTCTTCTGGCTGGCGGGCCTCTACGGCCTGCTCGTGGTCGGCACGCTCATCTTCGCCAGCCACGCCCTGGCCGCCGGCAGCGCCCTCGAGCTGCGCGAAGCGGTTACCGGCTGGACCTTCATCGGACCGTCGCTGCTGTT
Organism: uncultured Gemmatimonadota bacterium; assembly: GCA_964347815.1. GTDB lineage: Bacteria > Gemmatimonadota > Gemmatimonadetes > Palauibacterales > KS3-K002 > CAYGAJ01. Next base: position 1,567 of record CAYGAJ010000307.1, read on the forward strand.
GTTGCTGGTCTTTTCGGCAGCGCCGCTGCTGTTCGCGTTCTACCTGAGCTTCCACGGCTGGAATCTGGTCGAACCGGCCAAGCCGTTCGTCGGCCTCCGTCACTATCTCGAGCTCGGTGGAGACGGTCTCTTCTGGAACGCGGCAAAGAACACGCTGATCTTTTCGCTCTATGTCCCTGTGACGATGGTGCTCTCGCTGGGCGTGGCGCTCTTGCTGAACCGCCGCATGCGGGGTGTGGCGCTGCTGAGGGCGGTGTTCTTCATGCCGTACATCACCAGCTTCGTGGCGATCTCGATCGTCTGGCAGTGGATGTACGACCCCGAGTTCGGGCTCATCAACTGGGCGCTGGGTTGGGTGGGCCTGGGGCCCTACCCCTGGCTCGGCGATCCGGCTACCGCGTTGCCCGCCCTGATGATCATGGCCGTCTGGATCCACATCGGCTTTCAGATGGTCATCTTCCTGGCCGGGCTCCAGACGATTCCCCATGAGCTGTACGAGGCGGCGATGATCGACGGCGCCGGACCCTGGCGTCGCTTCTGGCGGATTACCGTCCCGCTGCTCAGACCGACGACGTTCTTCGTGCTGGTGACCTCCATCATCGGCTCTTTTCAGGTTTTCACTTTTGTTTACGTCATGACCGAAGGCGGCCCGCTTCGCGCCACCGATGTGATTGTCTATCACATCTATCAGAACGCCTGGCAGTTCCTGCGCATGGGTTACGCGTCGGCGATGAGCTGGGTGCTGTTCGCGGTCATCTTCGTCATCACGCTGCTCCAGTTCAGGCTGCTGGGTCGCAGAATGACCCCGTACGGATGATGGATCGTTCAGAGGCGCATCGCCCCGACGCGCGCAACCCGAGCGGCCAACCGCGCGGGAATGTCCCGCCCGACTCGACCCTGGTGACCATCCAGGCGATGGAGGCCCGGATCGGCCGAGGTCTCATCCACGGTTTCGCCTTGCTTCTGGGGCTCACGATGCTCGTGCCGTTCCTGTGGATGGTCTCCACGTCGCTGATGACCGAGTTCGAGGTCTATCAGTATCCGCCGCGCCTGCTGCCCGCCGACCCGGTTTGGAGCAACTACCCGAACGCGCTGACCGCCGCGCCCTTCGCCCGCTTCTTCCTCAATTCGGCAGTCATGTCGCTGTTCATCGTGACCGGCCACCTCGTAACGGCGTCGACCGCGGGTTACGCCTTCGCGCGCCTTCGCTTTCCGGGCCGCGACCGGGTCTTCGTGCTGTTCCTTGCCAATTTGATGGTTCCGGTGATCGTGCTGCTCATCCCGCGCTTCCTGCTGGTGCAGGCCGCAGGTTGGGTGGACACTTACGTCGGGCTC
>CAYGAJ010000308.1:0-2900 GCA_964347815.1 uncultured Gemmatimonadota bacterium
CGCGGGCTTGAGTTGAATATCCGTCGTCGTAGTCGTCATCGTCGTCACTCAGCCATTCTGGCGCGAATCGCGTCGGCGATCTCTGCCACCTTGAAGGGGCGGCCTTCGACTTTGGGGAGGCTCTTCGCCGGGATCAAGAACCGGGCACGCAGCATCAGCGCCAGCTGCCCGGAGTTCATCTCGGGAATCAGAATTCGCTCGTAGCCACCCAGCAGCTCTTTCAGGTTGCGTGGGAACGGAGACAGGTAGCGAAGGTGGATGTGGGAAACGTCCAGACCTTCGTCGCGCGTCCGGGCCACCGCCTGATAGATCGGCCCGTAAGTCGAGCCCCAGCCCACCACGGCCAGCTTACCGCGCTCGGAGCCGAGCTCCACGCCCTGCGGTGGGATGTCGTCGGCGATTCCCGCGATCTTCGCCGCACGCGCCTCGGTCATGCGGGCGTGGTTCTTGGGATCGTACGAGATGTTGCCCGACTCGTGGTCGCGCTCCAGCCCGCCGATCCGGTGCTCGAGCCCCGGGCTGCCCGGCAGAGCCCAGGCGCGAGCCAGCGTCTGGGGGTCGCGCAGGAACGGGTGGAACCCTTCCGGGTCTCTCCTGAACTTCACCGGGAAGCTGGGCAAGCTCTCCACGTCCGGGATCACCCACGGTTCCGCGGCGTTGGCCAGGTAGGCGTCGGACAGCATGATGACCGGGGTCATGTACTTGGTCGCCAGCCGCACCGCTTCGATCGCGACCTCGAAGCAGTCGGCGGGTGAGTTCGCGGAGATCACCGCAAGCGGAGCGTCGCCGTGGCGGCCGAAGAGCGCCTGCAGCAGGTCCGCCTGCTCGGGTTTCGTGGGCATCCCGGTGGACGGTCCCGCCCGCTGGGCGTTGATCACGATGAGCGGCAGCTCGGTGGCCACGGCGAGCCCTAACGCCTCGCCCTTGAGCGCGACGCCGGCCCCCGAGCTGGAGGTGACGCCCAGCGCGCCGGCGAACGAGGCGCCGATCGCCGAGCAGATCGCGGCGATCTCGTCCTCGGCCTGAAACGTGACCACGCCGTATTCGGAAAGCTTGGCCATGGCGTGGAGGAGCGGTGAGGCCGGGGTGATCGGATAAGAGCCGAAGACGATCCGGCCTATCCCGGCGGCCCGAACTCCCGCCAGCAAGCCCCACGCCGTGGCGTCCGTCCCCGTCATGGTGCGGTAGATCCCCGGCGCCACGTCGGCGGCACGCACGGTGTAGCCGACGATGTCGCTGGGCATCTCCGCCGTTTCACCGAAGGCGTGGCCGGCGTTGAGCGCCGCGACGTTGGCGCCCAGGATCTCGGGCCGATCCTTGAACTTCTTGCTCAGCCACTCGAGGGTCGCCGTTCGCTCGCGGCCGTACATCCAGAGCATGAGGCCCAGCGCCCAGAGGTTACGGGACCGGCGAGCCTCTTTCGAGCTGACGCCAAACTCCTTGACCGCCTCCTCCGTCAAGCGCGTGATGTCGAGACGCACCACTTGATAGGGCGCCAGCGTTCCGTCGTCGAGCGGGTTCGACTCGTAGTCGGCCTTCTTTAGATTACGGTCGTTGAACGAGCTTTCGTCGACGACGATCATCCCGCCAATGCGCACGTCCGACATGTTGACCTTGAGCGCCGCGGGGTTGAAAGCGACCAGGACGTCCAGCTCATCGCCGGCGGTCTTGATGTCCTTCGACCCGAAGTGGACCTGGAAGGCCGAGACGCCGTAGGTTGTGCCCGCCGGCGCCCGGATCTCGGCCGGATAGTCCGGGAGCGTGGCGATGTCGCTGCCGGCGAGGGCGCTCTCAATCGCGAATTGCGACCCGGTTAGCTGCATCCCGTCGCCTGAGTCGCCGGCGAACCGGATGACGGTTTCGTCGCGTACTTCGCGAATCCGGCTGACACCGGCGGAGGGCGTCGTGACGACCCCGCCGCCCGAGCCGTTTGCGTCGTTAGCACCGCGGTTTCGGGAGCTACTCATGGTTGGGGACACCACCTTTAGCGAGAACGGTTCTTGGTCACGTCTATACTAGTCGGTTTGGCTGTGGACGCTACCCGCGCCGGTCGCGGCCCCACGAATTTGTCGCGACTGAGTGCAGCCGAAACGAGGCTGCACCTTGGCCTGGCTTCACCCTCTACGCTGGCCCGTCGCTCTCGACCCCTTGCTAGCTGATGCCCATGAAGATGACAGTTGCTGAGACCGCACCGCCAAAGCGCCGCCGGCCGAACCCCGCTCGGTGGCCGGGCTCTGACGCCGGGCCGTTGGCGGTCTTGCCGTTGCTGGCGGCGTTGTGTGGCTGCGTCGATGACCCAACGGCCGAGCTGCGTTCGCGCCTGGAATCCCGCATCGCCGCGAGCGGGGCCGAGGTCGTGGGCGTCTATTTTCGTGATCTAGCCACCGGCGACTCGTTGTTGCTCGACGCAGACCGGCGCGTACACGCCGCCAGCATGATGAAAGTGCCGGTTCTGATCCAGCTCTTCCGCGATGCCGAGGCCGGCCGCTTGAGCCTGGACGACAGCCTCACCCTCACACACCGCTTCCACTCGATCGTCGACGGTTCGCCCTATGAGCTGGGCGCGCCGGATGACAGCGACACCACCCTCTACGCGCGCCGCGGTGAGCGGGAGAGCATCCGCCAGCTGGCGGAGCTGATGATCACGGTCTCCAGCAACCTGGCGACCAACCTGTTGATCGAGCACGTCGGCGCGGAGCGCGTGCAGGCGAGCATGCGGGAGTTGGGCGCCGACTCGATCGCGGTGCTGCGGGGGGTCGAGGACATCAAAGCGTACCGGGCGGGCCTGAACAACACGACGACGGCGCGGGATCTGGGGATCATATTCGCGGCGATCGCCGAGGGCCGCGCGGCGAGCGAGGCCTCGTGCCGTGAGATGGTCGCCATCCTGTCGCGCCAGC
>CAYGAJ010000309.1:0-2899 GCA_964347815.1 uncultured Gemmatimonadota bacterium
TTGGGCGTTGCCGGCGCCACCGGGACCAAGCTCTTCTCCGTGTCGGGCTCGGTCACCCGGCCCGGCGTGTACGAGGTGCCGTTCGGGACCACCGTCGGGGAGCTGCTGGAGCTGGCCGGGGGGCTGCCGGCCGGGCGCAGCTTGCAGGCGGTCTTGCTGGGCGGGGCGGCGGGGACCTTCCTCGGCCCCGACCACCTCGACGTACCGCTCAGCTTCGCCGGTGCAAAGGCCGTCGGGGCCACCCTGGGCTCGGGGGCCGTGCTCGCCTTCGACGACGGCGTCGACCTGGCGGACATCGTGCTGCGCATCGCCGCCTTCTTCCGGGATGAGTCCTGCGGGCAGTGCGTCCCCTGCCGGGTGGGTACGGTGCGCCAGGAAGAGGTATTGCGCCGGCTCGTCGCGGGATCGGCCCGACCCGGCGACCCCGCCCTGCTGCAGGACATCGGGCTGGCCATGGCCGACGCCTCCATCTGCGGGCTGGGACAGACCGCGGCGCTGGCCGTGGAGTCGGCGGTGACCAGATTCGGCCTCTTCGAGGAGGTTGCCGGATGAGCACGCCGGACACCCGCTCCCCGGTCGAGGTCACCATCGACGGTTCAGAGGTGCAGGTGCCCGTGGGGAGCACGCTGCTGGCGGCCTGCCGCCGCGCCGGTGTCGAAACCCCCACCCTCTGCTATTTGGAGACTCTCACCCCGGCGAACGCGTGCCGCTTGTGCGTCGTCGAGTTGGAGGGCTGGCGGGCGCTGGTGCCCGCCTGTTCCCGGCTCGCCGAGCCGGGCATGGTGGTGTCCACCGACTCGGCCCGGGTGCGGCACAGTCGCCGCCTGGTCCTCGAGTTCCTCGCCTCCTCCGTGGACCTGTCCCTGGGCGGCGAGCAGCTGCGGCGCTGGATGGAGGTCTACCACGCCGACCCGGAGCGCTACGGGCCGGCCGCGCCGGCGTCGGAGCCGGGGGAACGCGAGCGCCGTACGGCCGGCCACCATCCCACTACAGACCCGACCCTGGCGGAGACGGTGGCGCAGCCGGTCAAGATCGACAACGACCTCTACGTGCGGGACTACGGCAAGTGCATCCTCTGCTACAAGTGCGTGCAGGCTTGCGGGGTGGAAGCACAGAACAGCTTCGCCATCGCCGTGGCCGGCCGGGGTTTCGACGCCCGCATCTCCACCGAGTTCGACGTGCCGCTCACCGATTCGGCCTGCGTCTACTGCGGCAACTGTATCGGGGTGTGCCCTACCGGAGCGCTCCTGCCCAAGACCGAGTACGACATGCGGGCCGCAGGCACCTGGGACGAAAACCGCCAAACGGTGACCCGGACCGTCTGTCCCTACTGCGGGGTGGGCTGCAACCTCGAGCTGTGGGTGCAGGACAACCGGATCGTCAAGGTGATGTCACCGCTCGAGCACGACGTCACCCGCGGCCACCTCTGCATCAAGGGCCGCTTCGGGTGGGAGCACGTTCATGAACCGGCGGAGCGGCCGGATCCCCCCGCGACCTAGGGCCGCTTGGCGAATCCCGCAGCGGCGAACCCGGCGAAGCCGAGGACGGCCAGGCCGGCGCCCACCTTCCCTGCCGTGCTCCCCAGCGGGTTTCCGGGGATGAGGACGTAGGCGTTGCCGGAGCACTCGCCTCCCTCCCCAGCGATGGAGCCGCCCACCAGGTAGATACCGATCAGCTCACCCACCAGGGGGTTGGACTCGACCTCGTCGATGTTCTCCGGCACGCTCTCCACGCCCGCGGTCTCGGTGTCCTCGTCGTCGTTGGGGTCACCCCCGTCGGCGATGGTGATCCGGAAGCCACCCACGTCCACCCAGACCTCCCAGGTGTGGTTCTTGATGGGACCCGGGCTGGTCGCCCGGTACGAAACCGAGCCCTCCGGGTCGATCTCGAACGGGTTGCTGCGGGTGGCGTCGACGACGTTGGTCTGGTCGACGCCCGAGTCGCCGAATGCGCTGCACCCGCCGGTGAGCTGCTGCGCCCACACCGGGGCGGCGACGACGGCCAGGACCAGGGCCATGGCCAATACGACCAATAGGCGCTTCATCCCCGCCTCCCCAGCGGCGCCCAGTAGGCCCACAGCACGCCCAGGATCGCCAGCACGATGGGCAGTCCGAAGAGCGTCAGCCGGTCCAACGGCCACACCCCGCCTTGCTGGAGCAGCACCGCGGCCCCGAGGCCGCCCACCAGGCCTCCGATCCCACCGAGCACGGGGCGTCCACGACGCCTGTCCATAGGGTTCCCCTCCTCGCTCGCTCGCGGCGAGCCTACCCGCGCCGCCGCGGCGGTGAGTGCCGGGGTGCCGGTAGGCTCGACGCGGTGAGTCGGTCTGCCACCCGTCACGTGGAGCAGCTGCGGGGAGGTGCCCGCCGGCGCGTTGCCGACGACGTGGTGGCGGAAGCTCCGATGGAGATCCGCCTCGGCGGTACGCCGCTGGCGGTGTTGATGCGCACTCCCGGCAATGATGCGGAGCTGGCACTCGGCTTCGCCCTAACCGAGGGCATCGTGTTGCGGCCTGGTGAGGTGGCGGGAGTGCGCCGGATCGACCCGGAGGGCGACCGCTGGGAGCTGGAGCTCGCCGCAGGCGTCCGTGTCGACCCCGAGCAGTTCCGGCGCAACCTGTACACGACTTCTTCCTGCGGGGTGTGCGGCAAGGCTTCCATCGACGCGGTGCGGGTGGCGGCTCCCCCAGTGCCGGAGGGCCCGGTGGTCGACGCCGGCGTCCTGCTCTCACTGCCGGCGAAGATGCGGCGCGCCCAGGAGACCTTTGCCGCAACCGGGGGCCTCCACGCCGCCGCCGCCTTCACCGGCGCCGGCGAGCTGCTGGCGGTGCGGGAGGACGTGGGCCGTCACAACGCAGTGGACAAGCTGGTAGGAGCCCTCAGCCGGCAGCGGTGGCCGC
>CAYGAJ010000310.1:0-2894 GCA_964347815.1 uncultured Gemmatimonadota bacterium
CGCTTGGCCCGGTCGTAGTACCGAGGGTCGTCCGTGAGCCGGCTCAGCGTTCCAAACTCGAGCATCAGGGTCGCGATCTCGGCCGGGTTGCTCACCGGGTCGCGCACCGCGCCTGTCCGAAGGTGCACGTAACGGTACGGCATGCCAGTCGGCGAGTCGAACGCCGGCAGCAGACGGTCGGCGAGGTCGAGGGCGAGGGAGAGGAAACGGGGGTCGCCATCCATCTGGTAGGCGGTGATCAGCCCACCCAACAGGCGTATCGTCACCTCGAAGACCTGAACGGAAAAGTCGTGATCGAACGACAGCCGCTCGAGGATCAGCGCCTTGGCTTCCGCCGCCTCGTCCTCCAGGCCCATCAGGAGCATCGTGTCGAACGCGTCCAGCGGCGTCATCAGGAGGGACGCCTCGTGCCAGTCGCGGGCGCCCTTGCTGAGCGGGGTCAGCTGGTCGTGGCCCCAAGCGTGACGCTTGTACCCGTTCCAGGCGTGAAGGAAAGCCTCGCGGACACGTTCGGCGTCATTCTCTCGGTGAGCGGGCTCGGGCGCGCAGCCCGCGAAGAGTCCGAGCAGAACGACGAACACTGTGAATCCGCGGGCGACGAACGGCTTAGCGGAGATTGTGATCATATCGGGCTACCGATCGTCTATGGTGTTCGGCCGGCGACAGCGACAATATAGAGAGTAAGATTGCAAAAAGTCTCCCACGCCAGGGCACCTCGAGACTGAGAACATCTCGATCACTCGGTTTCGAGGCGTCGATCGAACCGATGCCGCAGCACGAGACTACCGTGAAGCCCACTCGTCGAGAACTTTACGCGTTCCTGGGTCTCACGTTCATCATCTCCTGGCCGCTGTGGATCGCGTCCGGCGTCTTGCCACGGAGCGGTGCCGGCCCCCTGGATTCGCGGTGGCTGGTCGCTCAGGTCGGTGTCTTTGGCCCGTCGCTCGCCGCCTTGATCTTGTCCGGGGCCTCGCGGCCCGATCTCCGCAGGAACGCCGTCCGGATGCTCCTCCTATTCCTTCCGGTCTTCGCGGTCGGTCTGTTCATCGCCGCGGCGGTGCCGGAAACAAACGTCGAGCTTGGCCCGCTCACCACCGTTCTGGCGGCGATCGCCGCCCTCGCCGTCGTCCTCTTCTTCGCGCCCTGGAACCGGAGCCTGCTGATGCCCGGGACGGGCGCCCGGCATCGCACGGCGGGCCTGCGCTGGCCTTTGCTGGCCCTGGCCTTTCCCCTCGGCCTCTTCTTGCTCGCCTGGCTGCTCGCGAACCTGGAGGGGCGGGGCTGGGAGGTGTCGGCGCTGGGGGGCGGCGCGTGGAATATCGGTCGGGTGGTGCTGCTCGTCTTTTCCATCAACCTGCTGTTCGGCGGATCGCTGGGCGAAGAGATCGGCTGGCGTGGCTTTCTGCTCCCACGACTCCTGCGTGCCTACTCGCCGTTCGGCGCCAGCATGTTGCTGGGCGTGGTGTGGGCGCTCTGGCACGCGCCCATCGACGTCACGGCCGGCTTTGTGGTGGTGGGGCCGGTTGCGATCTTCGGTCGCCTGATCCTGACCCTGCCGATCGCCGTGCTCTTCACCTGGTTCTACATCAAATCGAACGGCGATTTGCTGGTCGCGCTCATGCTGCATACCGGATTGAACGTGGTGAGCGACTTCGGGTTCTCGAATTTCGAGAGCTCGATGGGCCTGTGGTACGTCATCCTGCTCTTTGTCGGGGTCGTGCTGTCTTTCTCTGCCACGATGCGCGAGAAGGATTCGGCGCAGGTCGAATAGACCGCCGACGGCTGGACCCGGCGAGGGTACTACGCCGCCGCCTCGAGTGTCGTGGTCTCACGGAGCCGCAACCCGAACCCCGTCCGCTTGTAGAGCCCGGCCAGCAGCAGTGAGAAGACGGGGCCGCCGTAACAGAAGATCGCCCACGGCGCGTAGCTGAGGGTTGGGACGCCCAGCGTCGTCGCCATGAAGACGGCCGAGACCGTCCAGGGCATCAGCGGCTCGGTGATCGTCACAGAGTCCTCGAGCGAGCGCGAGAGGTTCTCAGGCGCGAGTCCGCGTTCGGCATATGCTTCTTGAAAGAGACCGCCGATCACCAGAGCGGTGACGCCGCCGTGGCTGGTCAACGCGATCATCGTGCCGCCCGCCGCCATCGTCGCGCCGATCAACCCGAACACGGAACGGACCGCCTGTAGCATCCGCTCGATCAACAGATGGAGCGCGCCCGAGGCGTCCATGGCGCCGGCCAGCAGAAAGGCGGCGATGACGACGATGAGCGTCGTAGCCATCCCGTACAGGCCGCCGCGCTCGACCAGCGTCGTGAACGCCGTGCCCAGCGCGACCGGGTCGGCGCCCGTCGACGCCACCATCTCGGCCCGGAAACCGCCGACCGCCGACACCACCGCCTCCTGCACGCCGAAGCCCTGCACCGCAACTCCGAGAACGGCCGCGACCAGCGATGACAGCGAGATGGCCAGCGCCGGTGGCATGCGGCGGACGATGCCCCAAATCACGATCGCCGGCGGCACCAGAGCCACCCAATGCAGACTGTACACGGACTGGATGTCGGCGAGCAGTCGGCGCGCGCTCTCCGGCATCCCTTCGGCCGACACCGGCGCCAGGCGCGCCGCCATCGTGTAGAGGATCAGCCCGAGCACGAACGACGGCAGAGCCGTGTACAACATGTGCCGGATATGCGTAAACAACGGCGCGTTGGCGCCGATGGCGCAGATGTTCGTCGAGTCCGACAGCGGCGACAGCTTGTCGCCGAAGTAGGCGCCCGAGACGACCGCGCCGGCCGTGGCGGCCAGCGGCGCACCGAGGGCCGCCGCGGTGCCCATCAGCGCGACCCCGATCGTCCCGGCCGATCCCCACGACGTCCCGGTGAACGACGACATGATCG
>CAYGAJ010000311.1:0-2854 GCA_964347815.1 uncultured Gemmatimonadota bacterium
TGTCGTTCAACCTGCTGGAGGTCGAGCGGGCCCAGACGCACCTGGACGCCCTCGCCTCGCAGCGACTGCTCAGCGATTGGGGCGCCCGCATGCTGGATAGCGAGCACCCGCTCTACGATCCGCTCGCCTATAACATGGGAACGGTGTGGCCGTTCGTGACCGGCTTCGCCAGCTGGGCGCTCTACAACTACGGGCGTCCCCACGCCGGCTTCGCCGCGCTGTGGGCGAACGCCCGCAACACGTTCCACGACGCGTTGGGCCGGAACCCCGAACTCATGTCCGGCGCCTTCTTCCGCACCCTCGACACCACCGTGCCACACCAGTTCTTTGCCACCAGCATGATCCCGACGCCGCTGTTCCGCGGGCTGTTCGGGCTGGAAGCGGACGCGCCGCGGGACGGGCTGCGCTTCGCCCCGAGCCTGCCCGCCGATTGGGACTCGGCGACGGTGCTCCGCTACCCAGTTGGCGCGAGCCGACTGGACATCGAGCTGCAGCGCGGCGAGGAGACGTACGGGCGCGGCTGCGAGCTTATGTCGGCGGCGGTGCTCCAGGCGCGCTTCCGGCGCAGCGGTGACGGCGCGCCCGTTCGCGTGCGTTACGTGCCGTCGCTGGCGCCGGGCTCGCGGGTACTGGAGGTGCGGGTGAACGGCGAGGTGGCGCCTTACGAGCGGGTGGAGGGGCTGGACCAGGTGCGGGTCGGTGTGACAGTGACAGTTTCGGACGAGGTCGACGTGTCGGTTCTCTACGAGCCGGGAATCGATGTGGCGCCACGACGCCCGCACGCGCCGGAGGGTTACCACTCGGCAGCGTTGGGCATCGTTCGCTACCGCTACGATGAAGGTTCCGGCGAGTACGCGCTGCGGGTCGACGGCCTGGGGGGCCGAGGTTACAACATCTCGCTCGTGAAAGCTCAGGGCCTAATGCAGGACGTCCGCGGTGCGACGCTCACCGCAACCGGCGACCGGGCCACGCTGAGGGTGCCGTTCGACGAAAGCCCGGCCGAGTACCAGATCCGAGATGTCAGTTTCAGAAGGCGTTAGTCGAGAAGGTGCGTGCGGGAGATCGGCGCTCGTTGCTGCTCGATTGGCTGGCACACATATTGTCTACGCGATTTGATCGCTGATTAATCCCACCCAAGGGCAAAACCTTGCACATTGAGAGCTGAGCATGGTGCTCTTGATGAAGTCCGCCAACAGTCTCGCCGCCGTTCACTCGACTGTCGCTGGGCCTGCTGAAATCATCCGCTCGAGTGGCTATCGACTGATCCGCCTCGGGGCTTGGGCCCTCATCTTCGCGCTGTTCTCCTTGCCATCGCATGCGGCAGCGCAGCAAGGCGCTCAGCTAGCGAGGGACTCGGTCTCGATCGTCCCGGGGCCGGACTACGCGGCGGGCGCTTTACACCGATTCTTCTGGGGGGACCACTACCGCGACACGTGGACGACAGAGATCCGCGTGCCCGTTCTCGATCTACAAAGCTACGCCGGCGGGTTGACGCCGATCAGTGCGGGCGGTGGGTTCCAGACGAAATCGTTGTGGCTGAGGGGGGCGGACCGGAAGATTCACGCGTTCCGATCCGTCTACAAGAACGCCAGGCTACTGGTGCCTGAAGTCTTTCGGAACACGTTCGTGGAAGACCTTTTTCAGGACCAGATGAGCACCCAGTACCCGTACGCCGCGCTGGTCGCCGAACCGATTCTTCGGGCGGCGGGTGTGCTGCAGCCCGAAATCTATCTGTACGTCCTGCCGGACGAAGCCGGGCTGGGCGAGTTCCGGGCGGACTTCGCCAGGGTGCTGGGCACGCTGGCCGAGCGGCCCAACGTCAGCGAGGATCTGGCCGCCTTCTTGGGGGCACGTGAGTTGATCGATGGCTTCGAGGTCGTGGAGCGCGTGCAAGCCGACCCAACGAAGCGGGCCGACTCACGGACTTACCTGAGGGCGCGACTGGTTGACGTCCTGCTGGGCGATTGGGACCGGCACGCGGGCCAGTGGCGGTGGGCGAGCTTCGGAGCGGACACGCTCCCCGGCTGGCAACCGATCCCCAGCGATCGCGACCAGGCCTTCGCCCGTCTGGACGGGTTGGTGTTGGCAATCGGAAAGCATCGCTTCCCTCAGCTTACGAGCTTCAGCGACAAGTACGACCACATGTCGCGATTTCACTACCAGGCACGCTTTACCGACCGGCTCTTCCTCACCGAGCTCGAGCGGCCGGTCTGGGACTCCACGGCGGCGACTCTCGTGGCTCGCCTAACGGACGAAGTGATCGATGCGGCCGTGGCGAGAGTTCCGGCCGAAGTTCAGGCCCAAGACAGCCCCTTTCTCGAGCGCACGCTCAAGAGGCGGCGCGATGCGTTGCCGCGAGCCGCCTCAAGGATGTACGAGTTGCTTGCAAAAGAACCCTACGTCCACGCTTCCGACCTCGGCGACATAGCTGCAGTGACCGGGACGGCCGAGGGAGTAGAGGTCGCGATTCAGGCCTCGGGCAGCTCGGAGCCCTACTTTCGCCGCCTGTTCCTCCGGGAGGAGACGAAGGAGATTCGCCTCTACCTGCACGCGGGCAACGATCGGGTGGTGATCCGAGGCCAGGGCAAGCTGCCGATCCGCGTCAACGTTATGGGCGGCGTGGGCGACGACCAGTTTCACTTCGCCTCCGAAACGGGAAACGTCCAGCTGTACGACCATCAGGGCACCAACCGCGTCACCGGGGCGTCGGGCGCCGGGATCAATTCCAGGCCTTACTCCGAGCCGCCGCTCGTCCCCGAGTCCGGGACCCCCGCCCCACCACGCCACTGGGGAAGCTTTGGCTATCCGATGGTCATGGCGGGCTACAACCCCGACGTCGGCTTTCTCGTCGGTG
>CAYGAJ010000312.1:0-2827 GCA_964347815.1 uncultured Gemmatimonadota bacterium
GTCGCCGCCGGCGTCATCGCCGTTCATACCGGCCGCTCGCACGACGCGATCGGCAGCGAATCGGAAGTGGCGCTGGCCGCCCGTGCCGCCGGGCTCGACTTCGTGGTGCTGACCGACCACCGCTCGGAGTCGGCGCCGGACAGCCTGTGGCAGCTACCGGCTCGCTACGAGCAGAACGTGTTGTTGGTCCGCGGGCAGGAGGTCTCGCTGGGGCCGGAGATCGGTCGTGTTCTGGTGTTCGGGCTCGACACGGCCCTGACCCGTTGGGATGGCGGGCTCGAAGCGCTCGGGCGCCGGCTGGAGGGGGCTGGCGCGACAGCGATCGTGGCTCACTCACGCAGCCCTCGGGTGCGCGATAGCTGGCGACCGAAGTCGGTGCCGGGCATCGTGGGTTGGGAAGCGTTCGATCTGGCCGATGTGGGTCGCGCGCGCCTGGCCGACCCCTGGGTGCTTTATCATCTCAGCGCTCTGGCGGTGAGCGCCCCCCTCGGCCGTGGCCATGAGAGCCTGCTGCGCCTGCACCGAAAGGGATTCGACCAGCCGGCGGTGGCGGCCTTCGACTCCCTCTACGCCCGACACGATCTCACCGCTCTGGCGGGCCTCGACGCGCACCCGAAGGTCCGTGTGGCAGGACGCCTGGTCCCGGGCTACGAGCCCTTCTTCAGGAGCCTGGTGAATCACGTCACCCTGGCCGGTCCGCTGCCGACCCGGGCCGAGGAGGCCACGGCCGCCCTCGCCGCGGCCCTGCGACGTGGACGGGTCCACATCTCCTTCGGCGACGCGAGCCAAGCCCGCAGCTTCGATCTGTGGGTCGAACCGGAGTCTGGCCCAGCGCAGCCGCGCCGTCAGTGGAGTTGGGAGCCGGGTCTGCTTCTTCGCGCCGGCTTCGCGGACGTCTCACCGTCGCGTACCCTCTACCGTGTAGTTGGCGACGGCGTGCCCGTCGCCTGGCTACGCGGCCCGTCGCTGGCCTGGCCGGTTCCTGCCGCCGGCGCGTACCGGGTGGAGGTGTACCGGTACACGTTCCGAGTGGGCCCGCTTTACTGGAACCTTCGCCCCTGGGTGTTTTCCAACCCGCTCCGGGTGGCGCCTGCGGCCGGCGCCCCGGATGAGCGTCCCTAAACCGCCGGCGCGGCCGGTCATCGGCCCGCGCCGCTCCGATCGCATCGAGTTCAGACCTGGACTTCGACGTCGGCGTAGTCTCGGAGCTGCTGGACCTGCTCTGAGCGTCCGAGGACGATCATCACATCGCCGGCCTCGAGCCGGGTTTCGGGACCGGGGTTGTAGAGCGGGGGGGTCCGGTCTGGCCTTCGCGACGCAGCGCCAGCACGACCAGGCCCGTGCGCTGGGGGATCTTGGCCTCGGCGAGTGTCAGGCCGACCAGGTGAGAGCCTCGGGGTATGGTCGCCTGCTCCAGGCGCAGCTCGATACCGGCTTCGGTGATGACGCAGTCGAGGAAGTTGACCACGTGAGGCCGGAGCAGAGAGAACGCCATGCGGATGCCGCCGGTGAAGTTGGGCGACACCACGTGATCGGCGCCGGCACGCCGTAGCTTGTCAACGGACTCCTCGTTATAGGCGCGAGCCACCGTCGTGAGCCTGGGGCTCAAACTGCGGGCGGTGATACAGACGAGGAGGTTGTCCGCGTCCTCGGCCAGACACGCGGCGAGGCCGAGAGCTGTGTCGACCCGGGCGTTGTGAAGCGTCTGCTCGCGCGTCGCGTCGCCCTCGACGATCAGGGCCTCCGGATAAGAGTCCCGGAGCCGGGCGATTCGGTCCGGGCTGTTTTCGACGACGACGAAGGGGTGTCCGGCCTGGACCATCTCGGCCACGACGACGCGGCCCATGCGTCCGACACCGCAGATGATAAAGTGGTTGTCGAGCGCCTCGATAGTTCGCATGATCTTTCGCCTCCGCAACACGCCGCCCAGGTCGAGCTCGACGATGAGCGCGGTGGTCAGCGCCCACCAGATGCCGAGCCCGGTGACGCCGAGGGCGATCAGCACCATGGTGAACGTCCGGCCGCCCGGGGAAAGAGGGCGCACCTCCATGAAGCCCACCGACGATACCGTTGTGACCGCCATGTACAGGGCTTCGAGCCATCCCCAGTCTTCGACGAGCTTGTATCCGACCGTGCCGATCGCGAAGACAACCACAAAGTAGGCACCCGCCAGGGCGAAACGTCGGCCAAGAGGCCGCAGCGCCTCGCCGAGGGTGATGGCCGGCATTTGCGAAGCCGCTCCGTCGAGGCCTCGCGGGGCTCGACCACCGGGCCGATTCATCCCCGGTTCTGACCTCCGCCGACTAACGGTGTCCGACGCATCGCTGTCTTTCTTGACGGTGGGCGAATCAATGATTCCCGGCAGAGCCATGCCAACCTATATGGCGGGCACAGCGGCGGCAATCGAAAAGTCGGCGGAACACCGGCGCCGTGTCGGCGTTCTAAAGGGTAGCAGCGGCTCAAACTCGGAGTGGGACATTCTGCGTCCTAGCGGCGGATTGTCAGCCCGGACCTAGGGCGCCTCGCGCAGGGACAGGGGGCGGTCTATTTTGACTCTTTGAGCCCTCAATCGGCCGGTGGATCCGGCGGCGGGGACGACGTGACCCAAGCCGGCGGGGACGCTACGCGGGCGCACGCCCGTGATCTGACGAACCGGTTGGTCAGATGGCCCGCGGTACTGGAGGAAGAGATGCGATTTAAGAGCGTTCACCGTCAAGCGATAACCACGCTTGTCTCTGTGGGATTGGGTGTCAGCCTCTGGGCCGGGACCGCCGAAGCCCAGTATTTCGGTCGGAACAAGGTTCAGTACGAGAATTTCGACTTTCAG
>CAYGAJ010000313.1:0-2807 GCA_964347815.1 uncultured Gemmatimonadota bacterium
GCCTACCACCTGCACACCCTGTTCGACACGGCGCGGGGCGGCTTTGTCGAGGAGGAGGCCACCTTCCCCATCGATCGCGGTCTCACCGGCCAGGTGATCAGCACCGGTGAGGCGACCCGGGTCGATGCGTTCAGCGGCACGGAAGGCATACGGACTTCGGGAGAACGGAACGTCTCCGCTCTGATCGTGCCCATCCACCTGGACAACGAGGTGATCGGCACGCTGAACTTCGGCGCGCCGGAATCGGATCGTTACGAGGACCAGGATCTCGAGCTCGCCGTGCTGCTCGCCCGGCAGATCGCCACGTCGCTCCACTACTCCAAGCTTCTGGCGACGATCGACCAGCAGCACGAGGCGCTGCTCGTTCAGCACGCGAACACGGAGTCGGAGCGCCGGCGCCTGGTCGCTTTGATCGACGCCAGCGACGCGGCGGTGATGATGGTGAGCGGCGGACGCGTCGCCCACGCCAACCGGGCGATGGGCGCGCTGGTGGGCTTGCCGAAGGAGATCATCGTCGGGGCACCGCTGGACGACATCAACCAGGTGCTGGCGCGCTCGGTGGTCGACCCCGAAGCGCTGAACGCACAGGTCGCGGCACTGCGGGGAGAGGGTGGTCCGTTGCGCGATCGGGTCGAGTTCGCGTTCCCGCGACGGCTCGTCTGCCAACGGACGGTGCTGGCGGTGGAGGGGGCCGAGGGCGATGTGCTGGGCCACCTGGTCATCTACCGCGACGTGACCAAAGAGGCGGAGGCGGAAGCGGCGAAGAGCGAGTTCGTGTCGGTGGTGAGCCACGAGCTGCGCACCCCGCTGACATCGATCAAGACTTCGCTCAGCCTGCTGGGGAAGGGTGCGGCCGGGGCGGTCTCCGAAAAGATGCAAGATCTACTGGAGATCGCGCTCCGAAACCTGGACCGGCTGATCCGCCTGGTCGACGACTTGCTGGATCTGTCGAGGATCGAGAGCGGGCGCGTGGCAATGGAGATCCGGGCGGTCTCGCTGGACGACGCGGCGCGGCGCGCGGTGGAGGCGGTGCGTGCCTTCGCTCATGAGCGAGAGGTCTCGATCGAGGTCTCCGAGGAGGCTCCGGCCGTCCAGGTGCGCGCGGACACCGACCGGTTACAGCAAATCGTCGTCAACCTGGTCTCGAACGCGGTGAAGTTCTCGCCCGCCGGCGGCCGGGTGGGGCTACGCTGGTGGAGCGAGAACGGTTTCGTTGTGCTGGAGGTTGCGGACGAAGGTCCCGGTATCCCGGCCGACCAGCTGGAGACGATCTTCGACAAGTTCCGCCAACTCGAGCGCTCGGCCACCCGCCAGCATGGCGGCGCCGGCCTCGGCCTCGCCATCAGCCGAACCCTGGTCGATCAGATGGGTGGCGCGCTCTGGGCCGAGAGTGAGGAAGGGAAGGGCTCGAGGTTTCAGGTGCGGCTGCCGCTGGCCGAGCGCGAGCCGGCTCTCAGCGACGCGGTCGCAGCGGAGACCGCGCAGGAGCGGTCTGTGGTTCTGGCCGAACGCGATCCCGACCTCCGTCGCCTGGTCCAGGCCCAGTTCGAGGGTGAGGGGTGGGCCGTCTGGTCCTGCGCGCGCGGCGACGAGGCGCTGGAGATGGCCGCGCGGGAGGGCGTCGCCCTGGTGGTCGCGGGGCTCGAACTGGAGGACATGCACGGACTGGAGTTCGTGAAGCAGCTGCGGCGCGCCCCCGGCAGCGTCGCGGTCCCGGCGCTGCTCGTCGGCCCGACGGGCGATGCCAAGCAAGCGGTCGCCTACGGCGCCGATGCCTGGGTGGCTGGCGACCCGGACGAGCTGCTGGCGGCGGCCGAGCGGCTGGCTGCCGCGCCCCGTCGCCGTCTCATCCTGCTCATCGAGGACGATCCGGCCATCCGCACCGGCCTGGCCCGGGGGCTGCGTCGGGCCGGTTACGCCTGTCTCGAGTCGGCGAGCGCCGAGCGCGCGCTGGAGATGGCGCGGGCGCGGGCGCCCGACCTGTTGATCACCGACTTGCAGATCCCCGGTATGGACGGCCTGGAGCTGCTGCGCCAGTTCCGAGCCGACCCGGCACTGGCCGCCACTCCGGCCCTGGTCGTCACGGGCCACGCCACGCCCGAGGCCGTCAAGACGATCAAGCTGCTGAACGCCCATTTCTTGCCCAAGCCCTTCGGCACAACCAACATCCTTCGGGAGACCGAGCGGCTGATCGGCGCCGCGGCGGCGTCGGCCTGAGCGCCGGCGACGGCACGCGCCGCTCGATGCCGATCGGTCCTGCTACGACGCCGCGTTCGACGCGGGCGGTCGTCGGGCCTTCAACGATCTGGATTCACAACCGGGAAACGGCATGGAACGCATAGTCGAGTGTGTACCGAATTTCTCAGAAGGTCGAAACGACGCGGTCATCAAGGAGATCACCGACGCCGCCGAGTCGGTCTCCGGCATCCGCCTGCTGGACGTCGATCCGGGCCGCGACACCCACCGTACGGTGGTGACCTTCGTCGGCACGCCGGAGGACGTGGCCGAGGCGGCGTTCCGCGCGGTGAAGCGCGCCTCCGAGCTGATCGACATGCGCGAGCACCAGGGCGCGCACCCGCGCTTCGGCGCCACCGACGTCTGCCCCTTCGTGCCGGTCTCCGGTGTGACGATGGAAGATTGCGCCGAGATCGCCCGCCGGGTCGGCCGCCGCATCGGCGAGGAGCTGGGCATCCCCGTCTATCTGTACGAGGCCGCCGCGGCCCGACCCGAGCGACGCAACCTGTCGAAGGTCCGGGCCGGCGAGTACGAGGGGCTGCCCGAGAAGCTGAAGGACCCGGAGTGGAAGC
>CAYGAJ010000314.1:0-2807 GCA_964347815.1 uncultured Gemmatimonadota bacterium
TCCGTTGTGCATCGAGGGCGCGGCTTCACGATTCTGAAGGTGAATCCGAGCGGCCCGGTCTCAGGGTCTCCGGACGCGGACACCGCGGCCGAGCCCGCCGGCGCCGGGCGCGGATCAGACGCCTGACGAAGCCCCGGTGGCTCAGCTCTCGGACTCGAAGCGGGCGAGTTTGCGGTACAGCGTCGAGGGGTCGATCCCCAGCACTTCGGCCGCGCGAGTCTTGTTGCCGCCCTCCGACCTCAGCACCCACTCGATGTAAGCGCGCTCGATGATCTCGAGAGGCGGATTCGGCGGGGGCTGGCCGCTCACCAGTGGCGCGGGCCGGCGTTCGATGACCCGGACCGGCAGGACCTCGCGGCCGATGGTCTCGTTCGCCGCCATCGCCACCGCCCGCTCCAGCGCGTTCTCGAGCTCGCGGACGTTACCAGGCCAGTCGTATTCGAGCAGGGCCTGCAGCGCGCCCTCGTCGAGACGCTTGGGCTCCGCGCCGCGCCGCTGGGCGAACTGCGTCAGGAAGTTCTCGGCCAGCAGCGGGATGTCATCCCGGCGATCACGAAGCGGCGGCAGGTGGATGGCGATGACGTTGAGCCGGTAGAACAAGTCGCTGCGGAAGGCGCCCTGTCGGATCCTTTCTTCCAAATCGGCGTTGGTGGCCGCGATGATCCGGACATCTACCTTGACCGGCTCCGTGGCGCCGACCGGGATCACCTCGTGCTGCTGGAGCACATGAAGCAGCCTGACCTGGGTGGCCGGAACCATCTCACCGACTTCATCGAGGAAAAGCGTGCCGCCGTTGGCGGCGACGAACAGCCCCTGCTTGTCCTTGACCGCTCCCGTGAAGCTCCCCTTCACATGGCCGAACAGCTCGGACTCGAGGAGGCTTTCGGTCAGCGCACCACAGTTGATGCTCAGGAACGAGTTGTCGGATCGTTCGGACAGCTCGTGGACATAGCGCGCCAGGACCTCCTTTCCCGTGCCACTTTCGCCCTGGACCAGCACTGTGGACTCGGTCGGAGCCACGGTCTCGGCGACCTTGAGCGCCTCGAGAAAGCTGCGGCACTTACCGATCGGCTGGGTCACGGCGGAGCGGTCGCGTTTGCGAATCTCGCGCTTCAGCGTCCGGTTCTCGGACGTGACGCGTCCGAAATCGACGGCCTTGCGCAGGATAGCCAGCAGCTCGTCGTTCGTGAACGGCTTCTGCACGTAGTAGAAGGCGCCTTGATTGACCGCCTGGATCGCCGACTGCAGTGAGGCTTGCGCGGTCATCAAGACGACCGGTACCTCGGGCTTGCGGTTGCGCGTTTCATAAAGCACATCGATGCCGCTGATCTTGGGCATGCGGATATCGGCAAGCACGACGTCGGGGTCCTCGTCCAGCTTGTCGATCGCCTCGCCACCCGACAGCGCCGAAAGGACCTCGAAGCCCTCCCGCTTGAGCAACACCGTCAGCGTCTCGACCAGGCTTTCTTCGTCGTCGACGATTAGAATTCTCGGCTTCATGTTCGGTACACTCACTTCTCCTCGGCTTTGGATCTTCTGGGCGTCGTGCGGGGCAGGCAGACGGTAAACTGGCTTCCGCGGCCCGGCGACGACTCAACCAGAATTGTCCCGCGGTGCTCACGCACGGCGCGGTGCACGATGGCCAGGCCGAGCCCGCTGCCCCCCGGACGCTTGCTGAAGAACGGATCGAAGATGCGATCCAGGTCCTCCTCGGGGATGCCTGGCCCATCGTCGCTGACTTTGAGGATCACCGGGTCGATCAGACCGACCTCCTCCGGTGCGCTGTCCGCATCCCCGTTCCACACCTCGACCTCGACCCGCGCCGCCCGATCGACCGGCGCCGACTGCACGGCGTTGAGGACCAGGTTCGTCACCACACGGTGGATCAGATCCTCGTCACCATCGAACAGCACGGGCATCTCGTCCACCCGCGCCTCGAGTACGATCTGCGACCGGTACGCCGGGTGCTGGCGGACCACGCCCAAGGCGTGGGTCGCGATCTCGCGCAGGTCCAGCAGCTTGCTCTTGCCCATCTGAACACGCGCGAAGTCGATGAAGTCACTCAGCAGACGGGACAGCCGATCCGATTCCTTGAGGATGAGCCCGGAGAGCAGACGATCGTCTTCGTCGGCGTGGTCTTTGAGTCCGAGCTGCTGAACGGAACTGCTGATCGAGGCCAGCGGGTTCTTGATCTCATGGGCGAGTGATGCGGAGAGTTCGGCGACGGCTTCCAACCGCTCGGTTCGCTGGCGCAGCCGCTCCCAGCGCTTGCGATCCGAGATGTCGCGCATGATCGCCGTAACCGATGGTGGCCCCTTTTCGCGCTCCAGCACCGTGGTGCTGATTCCGACAGGTATGCTCTCCCCGTTGCTGACGACCTCGATCTCCGCGCTCGCCACCGGCATCAAGTGGCGCCGCGTGCGCTCGATCGCGCGCGCCAACCCGGCCGATACCCGAACCAGCTCATCCAGAACCGGTCGGTTGAGCCAGCTATCGGCCTCCAAATGCAGCAGCCGCTCGGCCGCCGGGTTCGCATAGGCGAGAAAACCCTCCCCATCGACCGTGATGACCGCCGTGGAGATGTTTCGAAGGATATCACCCGTATCGAGCCGCAGCTGATGCAGCTCACGTTCAACCGACGTCAGCTCGGCTCCCGTCTGGCTGAGCTTCGTGCTGATCAGCCCCACCACCAGCGCCACCGCGACGAAGATCGTGAGCTGCAGCGCCACCACCGTGTCGACATCCGTCCCCTGTCCCCACGCCACATCGGCGATGTAGCCGATACACGCCATCGCCGCGACGATGAA
>CAYGAJ010000315.1:0-2803 GCA_964347815.1 uncultured Gemmatimonadota bacterium
GAAGGGTATCTCGGCGGGCGAGGGTCAAAACACCTATCGTGGCATGGTCAAGATCATGAAGGGTGCCGAGAACGCGCGCAACTTTACGCAGTGCGACTCGATGCTGATCGGCGATAAGTGTGGCGCCCACACCTTCCCGTACATCGAGGTGAAGAACGACACGGCCCGCATGGAACACGAGGCCTCGACGTCGAAGATCGGCGAGGACCAGATGTTCTATTGCCAGCAGCGGGGCATCGGCATGGAAGACGCCATCTCGCTGATCGTCGCCGGTTTCTGCAAGGAAGTCTTCCGCGAGCTGCCGATGGAGTTCGCGGTCGAGGCGCAGAAACTGCTGAGCGTGAGCTTGGAGGGCAGCGTCGGTTAGGCGAGGCGGCTCGGGGGTTCAGGTCGGCGGCTAGACGCCGTCGAGTGTCGAACTCCTGAAATCCGCAATGTCGAATACTCAATGTTCAGTGTTCAAGGTCAAAGGCGAAAAGTAACAGGCGGGAGAAAGCGCGTTAAATGCTCGAGATCAAGAATCTGCACGTAGAGGTCGAGGGGAAGAAGATCCTCAAAGGCGTGAACCTGACGGTCAACGCCGGCGAAGTCCATTCGCTGATGGGGCCGAACGGTTCGGGAAAGAGCACGCTGGCTCAGGTGCTGGCCGGAAAGGACGCGTTTGACATCACCAAGGGCGAGATCCTGTACAAGGGAAAGGATCTGACGGAGCTGGATCCCGAGGAGCGCGCTTGTGAGGGCGTGTTCATGGCGTTCCAGTATCCGGTCGAAATCCCGGGTGTGGGCAGCGTCCAGTTTATGACAGCGGCGCTGAACGGGATCCGCAAGCACCGCGGTGACGAGGAGCTCGACGCGCTCGAGGTGCTAAAGCTGCTGAAGGATAAGCTCGCCTTTCTCCACATGGAGCCGAGCTTGCTGCAGCGCTCGATCAACGAGGGCTTCTCAGGCGGCGAGAAGAAGAAGAACGAGATCTTCCAGATGGCGGTTCTGGAGCCGAGCCTCGCGGTGCTCGATGAGACCGACTCCGGCCTCGACATCGACGCGCTCAAGGTTGTGGCGGAGGGCGTCAATGCGTTGCGCAGCCCCGATCGAGCGTTTCTGGTAATCACACACTACCAGCGGCTGCTCAACTATATCGTTCCAGATTTCGTCCACGTTCTGGTGGACGGGCGGATCGTGAAGTCGGGCGACAAGGACCTCGCCTTGCGTCTGGAAGAGGAAGGCTACGCCTGGGCGGGTGAGCGCGACCCCGCGGAGTCGGCGGCGAAGTAAGTCCCGGACTGAAATAGAAGCGGGTTGGCCCAACGGCGTCGCAGCGAATAGCGCCTGACAAAAGGCGGGCGGACTCGAACAGGATATCGCGACAGACAACACAACGGAAGTGAACGTGGCGACGAAGCTCAAGATGAAGGAGGGCCTCGAGGGCTACCTCGAGAGCTTCAAGCGATTCGAGAACGGGGCCGGTGGTCCCGAGTGGCTACGGCCGGTGCGGAAGAAGGCGATCAAGCGGTCGGCGGAGCTGGGGTATCCCACCGTGCGCGACGAGGATTGGAAATTCACCAACCTCACGCCACTCGTGCGGACCGCCTTCCGTCTTGCCGAGGGCGGTGCCGAGCCGAAGGCGGCGGATCTCGCGGCGTATCGCTTCGACGAGACGGCGCTACGTTTGGTGTTCGTCGACGGCCGGTACTCGCCGGGTCTGTCCGACGCGGCGAAGCTACCGGAGGGAGTCGTGGCGGGGAGCTTAGCAGCGGCCCTGGATAGCCAGCGGGATCTGGTCGAAGCACAGCTCGCCCGGCACGCCGACTACGAAAGCGATTTCTTTTCGGCGCTCAACACCGCGTTCATCGAAGACGGCGGGTTCGTATATGTTCCGCGCAACACCGTTCTCGACCGGCCGATCCATCTGCTGTTCGTGACGACGGCGGCATCGGAGGCGACGGTATCGCACCCGCGCAATCTGATCGTCGTCGAAGAGGTGAGCGAGGCGGCCGTCGTCGAGGAGTACGTGTCGCTGGGCGGTGGGGATCACTTCTCCAACGTCGTCACCGAGCTGGTTGTCGGCGAGAGTTCGGTGGTCGAGCACTACATGATCGAGCGTGAGAGCTCCAGCGCGTACAACATCGGCACCCTCCGGATTCAGCAGGGGCGGGACAGCAACGTGGCCTCTCACACCGTGCTGTTCGGCGGGGCGCTGGTGAGGAACAACGTCCACCCCGTGCTTGGGGGTGAAGGCGCCCACTGCGTGATCAACGGGCTTTTCATGCCGACCGGCCGCCAGCACATGGACAACTTCATGCGGGTCGAGCACGCCAGCCCGCATTGCGACAGCCGGCAGTTCTACAACGGAATTCTCGACCAGAACGCGCACGGCGTATTCAGCGGTCGCATCATCGTGCACAAGGCGGCGCAAAAGACTGATGCGAAGCAGACCAACCGCAATCTCTTGTTGTCGGATGCCGCGCAGATCGACAGCAAGCCGCAGCTGGAGATCTATGCGGACGATGTAAAGTGCACACACGGCGCGACGATCGGCCAGCTCGATGATGAAGCGGTCTTCTACTTGCAGGCGCGGGGGATCTCTGAGGAAGCGGCTCGGGCGCTCTTGCTTTTCGGCTTCGCGACTGAGAATCTGGAGCGGATGAAGCTGAGTGGAGTGCGTGAGTACGTGGAGGAGCTGGTCACCGACCGGCTGCCTCAGGGGGACATGTTGAAGAAGCTACGCTGAGGCCGGCGACGCGCTTCCCGCGGGAGGCGCGCCGCTCTGTCGAGGTGTTGCGGAGCGCGCCGGATGTCGGACTTA
>CAYGAJ010000316.1:0-2800 GCA_964347815.1 uncultured Gemmatimonadota bacterium
GTCTGGCCGAACGCGACCCGCGTGGCGCGCTGGCGGGATGTGCCGCTGGCTCTGGTCAATGCCACGGTCGCTCCCAACTCCAGCCGTCTCGGCTGGCCGGCGCGCCGCTTATTGGCCGGGGCCTACGCGCGGCTGGACGCGGTGGGCACGATCTCGATGGAGGATGCGGCGCGTCTGGCGCTGCTGGGGGTGCCTGCCGATCGCATCGAGATCACCGGCGACGCGCGTTTCGATCAGGTGTGGGCGCGGGCGCGGGCGGTCGATCGCTCCGCGCCGCCCCTGTCAGTGCTCGGCGGCCATGCGGGGCCTACTCTGGTCGCCGGCTCCACCTGGCCGGAGGGCGAAGCGCACCTGGTACCCGCGATTGCCGCCGTGCGACGCGCACACCCGGGACTTCGGACAATCATCGCGCCGCACGAGCCGACGCCCGACCACCTGGAGGGGCTGGAGGCGCGCCTCCGTCGTCACGGCCTTAGTCACGCTCGGCTCTCGTCGATCGAGCGCGCCGAGACGGAATCCGTCGAGGCCGTCGTGGTCGATCGGCTGGGCGTGCTGGGCGAGCTGTACGCGCTGGCCGATGTGGCATACGTGGGCGGTGGCTTCGGCCGCCGCGGCCTGCATTCGGTGCTGGAGCCCGCGGCCCTGGGCGTGCCGACGCTGTTCGGCCCGCACCACGCCAACGCCCGGGAGGCCGGCGAGCTGATCGCGCGGAGGGGGGCGGTTGCGGTGGCAGACGCGGCGGCGCTGGAAAGCGCTCTGGCGCTGTGGCTGAGCGATGCGGCCGCGCGAACGGCGGCGGGGCGAGCGGCTGCGGAGTACGTGCAGGCGAACCTGGGCGCAGGCCGCCGCAACGCCGAACTGGTATTGCGGCTATTGGCTTCGAGTTCCGGATGATCCGGACCTACGCCACGGGCTCGGCAACGAACTGCAACTCGTAGAGCCGGGCGTACAGCTTGCCCTTGCGCATCAACTCGTCGTGCGTCCCCTGCTCGACGATTTCCCCGTGATGCATGACGAGGATGCGGTCGGCGTTCTGCACGGTCGATAGGCGGTGCGCGATCACTAGGCTGGTCCGTCCGCGCATTAGCTCCTCGAGCGCGTGCTGGATGCGTGCCTCGATCTCCGAGTCCACCGAGCTGGTGGCCTCATCCAGAACAAGAATCCGAGGATCGAAGGCGAGCGCTCGGGCGAACGACAGCAGCTGCCGCTCGCCGACGCTGAGGCTCGCGCCCCGCTCGCCCAGCGCCTGGTCGTAGCCGCCGGGCAGTCGGCGAATGAAGCGGTCGGCGTCCACACGCTCGGCCGCCGCCACGATCTGCTGATCCGAGATCGCTTCGTTGCCCAGACGGATGTTGAAGCGGGCGCTGCCGCTGAACAGGTAGACGTCCTGAAGGACCAGCCCGATGGCGGTTCGGAGATCACGCTGGCTGAACTCGCGCACGTCGACGCCGTCCAGCAAGATGCTGCCCTTTTGCGGATCGTAGAAGCGCATCAACAGGTTGATCAGCGTCGTCTTGCCGGCCCCGGTGTGGCCGACGATCGCCAGCCGCTCGCCCGGCTGGGCCGTGAACGACACACCCTTCAAGACCCACTCCGGCGGTTTTCCGTCGTCCTTGTGGCCCGCCTTGTTATAGGCGAACCAGACATCGCGGAACTCGATCGCGCCTTGGACCGGTGAGGGCAGGGCACGCGGGCGTGCCGGATCGGGCACCGTTGGCTGTATGTCCATCAGCTTGAAGATGCGCTCCGAGCTGGCCATGGCGCTCTGCAGGATGTTGAACTTCTCGGACAGGTCCTGAATCGGACGATAGAACCGGCGCACGTACTGGAGAAACGCGGCGACGATGCCCACGGTCAACGTGCCCTCCAGCACGTTCAGTCCGCCGTACCAGAGGACGAGCGCCACGGCGACGGCGGCCACCAGCTCGATGATCGGCCAGAACAGCGCGTAGTAAGTGATCGATCGCAGGTGGGCCTGCAGGTGTTCGGCGTTGATCTCCTGGAACTTGCCGAACTCGGAGCGCTCGCGGCCGAAGAGCTGGACCACGCTCATGCCGGTGATCCGCTCCTGCAGAAACGAGTTGATCCGGGCGAGCCTCACGCGGATGTCGCGATAAGAGCGGCGCACGTTCTTGCGAAACCAGTGGGCGGCGAACCAAACGGCCGGCAGCACCAGGAACGAGACGAGCGCCAGCTCCCAGCTCATGAACAGCATCACGCCTATAATAAAGATCAGGGTGAAGATGTCCCCGAACACGGCCACGACGCCGGACGTGAATAGCTCGTTGAGCACCTCGACGTCGCTCGTCAGCCGGGTCATCAGCCGGCCGACGGGGTTGCGGTCGAAGAAGCGGAGGCTGAGACGCTGGAGCTGGTCGAAGATCTCTGTGCGCAGGTCGTACATGACCCGCTGGCCGATCCAGGTGGTCAGCAGAGTCTGCGCATAGCTCAGCACCAAAGCGAAGACGAGCGACCCGGTGTAGATTGCGGCCAAAAGCGTGATCAGCCCCAGGTCCCGGTCGGGGATGGCCGTGTCGATCGCCACCTTGGTCAGGTAGGGCCCGACGAGCTCGAGCCCGGAGGCGGCGACCAGCATGAGCACCGCCACGGCCACCCGCAGGCGGTAGGGCCGCAGGTAACGCAGGAGGCGCGTCATCAGGCGGGCGTCGTACGCCTTGCCGAGCGCCTCTTCCTCGTGGAAGTCGAGGTCGGGGGCAATTTGCATGGCCTTCTAAGCTAATCCAGTGGGGGCGAGCAAGGAATATGTCAAATGAACATCGAACATCCGACATCCAACATC
>CAYGAJ010000317.1:0-2798 GCA_964347815.1 uncultured Gemmatimonadota bacterium
CGGTGAGGAGCGGGTAGGCGCCGATGCCGTCGAGGTAGCGACGGATGGCGTCCTCGTGGCCCTCAGCATGGGCCGGGCTGCGCCCTCGAACCATGTGCGGTTCCCTCCTGGGGGAAGTGCGCTGCGATCGTACCGCCGGGTGGGCGGCCCGCCGGGTATTACTCGGCGGACGCCGCCCGCGGTTCCCCGACCGCCGCCGGCGCGCAACAAGCGGGTCGACGGGCTCGTTCCCGGTCGTCGTCGCGGAGCACGTCGGCCCAGCTTCCCCGTCTGCGGCGGTCTCCTCGATGCCGCTTCGCCCATTCCCGCCGGCTGGTAACGTCCCTCCCGGTGGGTTGCTGGCCGGGGCCGAGGTGGCCCCGGCGACGAAGGGGCGTTTAGCTCAGCTGGAAGAGCGCTTCCCTTACAAGGAAGAGGTCGGCGGTTCGAGTCCGTCAACGCCCACTGCGAGACAGTCCTCTGGCTCTAGGGCTTCCGTTTGGCGCCTCAGCACGATCACGTCTGGTCCACGGGGGTGCAAGGATCTCCCACCGACGTGGCTACGCGGAGTTGCAGAAATAGATTGGGAGCCCGGCGTATGCGTCCGGGCTCCCAAATGGCTTCAAGAGTGATTCAGGGACGATAGTCGTTGGCGACGTCGCCGTTGTCGGCGCCGTCGTCTGCCTGACTGCCCGCGTCTCCGCTGTGGTCGTCGGCGACATCGGCGTTGTCGGCGCCGTCGGAGGCGCTGTCGGCCACGTCCTCGCCGAACTCCTGCCCGTCGGTCGGGTCACCCTCGAACACCGTGCCGGTCACTGCGTCGGCGGTGTCGGAAGCTTCCTCGGGCAACTCTGGAGCTTCCGGCATTTCGACGCCGTCTGTCTGCTCCGGCAGCTCGACGTCGCTGGGAGCGGGGATGTCGACTCCGATGTGGGAAATCGCATCGGCCACCCACTGTTGGGCCGGGTCCGGCAGATTGCCGGTCGCGGCGAGTCCGCCGGTTGTGGCGGCCAGAGCCACCGTTCCGACGGCGAGCTTCCCGAGAAGCGTGGAGAGGAAAGTACTGATCATGGCGCGTCGTCTCCATTTCCTGGCCAACGGTCCTGTTGTCCGACCCGGCTTGATTCGGGTCGGGACGCTGTCTGCGATTGACCTCGACTCTGCGGCCAACACACCGGGCAAGCCTTCGCTAACCGGATCAGCCGCAGACTCCGAGCGAAGCCAACCGACAAAGGCCGTCACCACGTTCCCGTCTCCGGGCGCATCATCGGCGGCCAGCCGGTCGATCCACTCGTCGAGGTGTCGCTTCGAACGTCTCATCTCACCCAGGTAACCGACGCGCCACCACCAAAACGTACCCCCTTCATCGAAGAATCTTCTCCAGCCGTTTGAACGCTCTCCGCTGCAGCGCCCGCACCGCCCCCGGCTTCTTACCCACGATCTCGGCGATCTCGCTGATACCGAACCCGGCGACGAACCGCAACAACAGCACCTCACGCTGAGCCGGTGAAAGCTCTCGCAATATGCGCTGGAATTCCTCGTCGCGCTCACGTTCTATCGCCACAGCCTCTGCCGAACCGATCGACGGGCTCGCCTGGTCCAGCAGCGTCTGCTCGGCCAGATCTACCGGCTTACGTCGGCGCCGACGCCGCTCGTCGATGATCCGATGGTGAGCGATCATGAACACCCACGACCGAAACGCAGCCCCGTCCCCATCGAACCGGTGAACGCCTCGCGCCACATGCAGCCAGGTTTCGCCCACCAGATCATCTACGTCCACGCCCCCCTGGCGCCTTACATACCCGCGCAAAACCCCATCGATGTCGTTGACCAGGCGCGTCCAAGCCCACTCGGCACCGGACCGAGCTGCGTCGAGCACAGACTGAAAGGGATCGTCTACCGGCATAGCCATCAATCCATTGGCAAGAGGGCGCGCTCGCCTCTCTATCGGTAACCGGAGCAAGCGCCTGAAAACGTACTGGCGTCGCCGGCCGTCCGGCGGCGGGCATCACCGATCGGGCTTGCTGCTTCGTCAGACCGACTCGGGGGAGCGCTCCTGCACTGCTCTCTTGGTGGGTCGGGTGACCACGAAGGTGGCGATGGCGACTGCCAGCAGCACGAGGGCGATGCGAAGCGCGCTGCTGTCGGTGGCGAAGGTGATGGTGATGAAGAAGGTGAGTGCGATGGCTGCTACCGCGACCACCTTGGCGCCGACGGTGAACCCTCTGCCGGCGCGCCAGTCGCGGACGACTCCCCCAAAGAGCCGGTTGTTCACCAGCCAGTCGTCGAATCGCTGCGACGACTTGGAGAAGAAGAAAGCCGCCAGCAGTACCGGCGCCGTCGTCGGGATGCCCGGCAAGGCGATGCCGACGAAGCCGATGCCGAGCCACAAGAAGCCGAGGCTCAACAAGACACCGCGCAAGACTGGGTTGCGGACCGGTCCGGCCATGAGAGGACAGTAGGCCGATGGTTCACCGACAGCATGTCCGTAAACGCCGGGTACGGAGATACTGGGATCCAGCTCGCCGCCTCGGACCTCGGAGGGTTCTCGCACCGCGAGTCCCTTAACCTCACCGGCCCGATACGATTCCCTGTCTCAGCGAACGAGCGGGAAGCGATGAGCGAGCCGAACGGACGGATCGGGATCCTCTACGAGCACCCGGAGTGGTTCAAGCCGCTCTTCGCGCAGCTGGACCGGCGGGGCGCCGACTACGAGGCGATCCACGCCGCCCGCCTCACCTTCGACCCCAGCGACCCAGAGATTCCCTACGGACTGGTCGTGAACCGGATGAGCCCCTCCGCCTGGCTGCGAGGCAACG
>CAYGAJ010000318.1:0-2793 GCA_964347815.1 uncultured Gemmatimonadota bacterium
ACGACAGCCGCGGCGCGAACTCGTCCACGTCGAGACCGCGTTCGATCCCCTTCTCGACGTAGGTGAAGCCGTTCTTCAGCGTGTAAGCCAGTTCCTGCACCGCCGTCGAGCCGGCCTCGCGAATATGGTAGCCGCTGATCGAGATAGTATTGAACTTGGGCGCGTGCTCCGACGACCACTCGAAGATGTCGGTGATGATCTTGAGCGCCGGCTCGGGCGGATAGATCCAGGCGTGCTGCGCCATGAACTCCTTCAGGATGTCGTTCTGGATCGTGCCGCGGAGTTCCTTCAGATCCACGCCCTGCTTCTCGGCCGTGGCCAGCAAGAAACAGTAGAGCATAATGGCGGGCCCGTTGATCGTCATCGACACCGAGACATCCGACAACGGGATCCCGTCAAACAGCGTCTCCATGTCGGCGAGGCTCGAGATCGCCACGCCGCACACCCCGACCTCGCCCTCCGACCGAGCGTCGTCGGAGTCGTAGCCCATCAGCGTCGGGAAATCGAAGGCGACGGAGAGACCGGTCTGGCCGTGCTCGAGCAGGTACTTGTAGCGCTCGTTGGTCTCCTCCGACGTGCCGAACCCGGAGAACTGCCGCATCGTCCAGAGCCGCGTCCGGTACATCGTCGTGTACGGCCCGCGGGTGAACGGGTACTCGCCGGGGAAGCCGAGCTTGTCCGAGTAGCCGGCGTCGTACGTGCCGGTGTCCAGCGGCGTGTAGAGCGGCGCCACCTCGCGGTCAGAGAGCGTATCGAAGCTGACGTCGCGTTTGGATGTCGCCTCGTACTTGCCCAGCCACGCCGCCCGCTCGCGCCGCAACCGCTCGTTCTCCTGCTTGAGCGCCTTGACCTCGGCCGCTAGATCTCGCGTGCCGGGATTCCGTTTCGCCATACCGCTCTACCCTTCGTCCATGTTCGCGCCGAGAGCGCTCAGGATGTCGCCCGCTACATCGTAAGGAGTCCGGCGTCCCGATTCCAGATCCGCCTCCGCTGCCTCCAGGATCGACTCGCCCCGGCCCCCGTCCCATACCCGGGCCCGAAGATGTCGATCCACCACGGCCCGCACACGCTCGCGCAGCCGCCGCCGCCGCCGCTCCGCCAGGACCCCCGTGTCCCGCAGCCAGGCGAAGTGGGCGTCCAGGGCGGCCAGCAGCTCGGCGACCCCCTTCCCCTCCTGGCCGGTGGTCAGTAGCACGGGGATCTCCCAGCCCTCCTGCGTCGTCTTTTCCTCTGCGCTCGTTTTCGCCGCGCCGGCTCCGCCGTCGTCGGCCCCCGCCCCGGACTTAGCCTCCGCGCCCCGTTTCCGGGCGAGCGCCGACAGATCGACGCCGTGGTGGGCCGGGATGCGGTCGAACGTCTTCCCCTGCCGGATGCGAAGGATCGTCTTGATCTCGGCGGCGGCGCGTCGCGCCTCGGGACGGTCGGCCTTGTTGACCACGAAGATATCGGCGATCTCCATCAGGCCCGCCTTCATCGCCTGAACCGAATCGCCCGACTCCGGCGTCAGCACGACGACCGTCGTGTCGGCGGCCTCGGCGATCTCCAGCTCGGATTGGCCGACGCCCACCGTCTCGACGACCACCAGCTCGAAGCCAAAGGCGTCCATCAGGTCGGCGACCTCGCGCGTGGTGATCGCCAGGCCGCCCAGCGAGCCGCGGCTGGCCATCGAGCGGATGAACACCCCGTCGTCGCTGGCCGAGCCGATCATGCGGATGCGGTCGCCCAGCAGCGCCCCGCCCGTGAACGGCGACGTGGGATCCACCGCCACGACGCCTACCCGCTCGCCCCGCTTCCGCACCTCGAGGGCCAGCGCGTGGATCAGCGTCGATTTGCCGGCGCCCGGCGGCCCGGTGATGCCGATCCGCTGCGCCCGGCCCACGCGATCGTGCAGAGCGCTGAGCAGCGCTTCGAACCCGGGGCGGCCATTCTCCACCCACGAGATGGCCCGGGCCAGGGCCCGGGCCTCACCCGCCTGAAACGCGGCCAGCAATTCGCGCTGGCTCGATTGGGTCTTCTTCGTCGCCACGCGCGAAAACTGTTTGCGGCCGTACCGACGGTCAAGTCAGCATCGGAAGATCGACGCCGCGCCGTCTCGTCGCGCGGCGGCCGTCCCGTGCGGAAGCCGCGCCGCTCTTTTACTGGGCGATCACGCCGATCACCGCGCTCTGGCCGCACGGCTTGCACTGGACGGACAGCTCGCAGCCGCCCGAGCACTGAAGTGCCGAGCAGCCGGTCCCTGAACGCTGACAGCCTGAACTCTCGCAATCATCCGCGGTCGAACCCGGCTTGAGCTTGCAGCGGCCGGTACAGCAGCTAAGGAGGGTGAGCGGCGGGAGTGGCGCCGTCCGCCTCAGGGTGAACGCCTGGGTGCAGACGACCGTCGTGCCGGTCGAGTCGGGCAGCTCTTGCACCGAGGGCTCGCCCACCGGTTCACGGTACTCGGCGCTCTCCCACAGCTCGTCGATGCGCTCCTGGGAGAGGAAGGTCACCGGCGGCAACTCCGGCGCATCCTGCTCGGCGCAGCTCCAGGTCAAGGCGCAGGCGCAAGCCAGAAGGAGCATCCGGGTTCCGTTGGTCGATGTCATGGCTGACCCCCTTTTTTCGTTGGCGTGATGAACGTTCTGCGACGAACGGTCGTAACGACCCTGAAGCGGCCTGCATCGACCCCGGGTCGCCGAGCGACTCCCGGCAGAGCTACGCAGTCAGATTCTGTCCCAATCCCAGATGGAATAACCGATCTTCGAATCGAGGCGCTGACCGCAGACTTTGAGGGTGAGGAGGATGTTACCGCGA
>CAYGAJ010000319.1:0-2781 GCA_964347815.1 uncultured Gemmatimonadota bacterium
GCTCGCCCAGCTCCTCGATGACCGGGTAGTAGCCGTCGATCACCATGTCGATCAGAGCGTAGGCCAGGTAGTCCGCGCCCGAGCGCCGCATCGGGCCGACGCCGGCTCGGATGCGGGCCCGGATCGGATCGAAGATGTCGCCCGCCTTCTCTTGCAGGGTGAGCACCCAGCTGGAGCCGAGGAAGATGGAGAGCTGCTCGATTTCGACCTTCGCGCCTGAGCTCAGCCGAGTCATCCGGGTGATGTACAGGTTGCACCGTTCGTAGAGCTCGGTCTTGGGCCGCTGGGGCACGTTGACGGCGTCCTCCAGGGCGAGCGCGTGGAGGGCGAAGATGTCGCCGATCCGACGGATCAACGCTTCGTCGCCCATCCCGTGCACATCGATCCAGGTGACCGAGTCGCTGTCGACGTAGCGCTTCAGCTCCTCCACGTCGGCGATCTCGGTCTCCTCCACCCGGTCGGGCCTATAGTCGATCACCCGAATGACCGGCGGCGCCGCCGTCTCCGATATGACGAGCGTGCCCGGTCGCGAGCCCGCTGGCGGATGGCGCTTTTGGAAGAACATGCACACCTCTCCTTTCGGTTGGTGGAGCGGCCGCGGCCGCGAAAGCACGGCCACAGTCTCGGCTGACTTCGTCTGTGGGTCTCGTATATGAAGTGATGCCGTTACCACCGCGGGGCAAGTCCGGCGATCATGCTACGTCACGCCGATCTCGCCATGCCCGCCGCCCGGCGGCCATTGAGATCGGACGCTCTGTCGCGTAAGATGCCCATACTCACCCGCAACGCTCATTACTCTCAGGGCGAGAGGAGCCTTGATGATCCAGCTGGATCTGTCGGACAGCGAGCGGCGGACGCTGCTCGAGATGCTAGAGAGCGTGCTCTCCGATCTGCGGATGGAGATTGCCGACACCGATCGCAAAGACTTCCGCGACATGCTCAAGACCCGGAAAGCGGTCTTGAGGAAGTTGATGGAAGCTCTGGGCGGGACGGCCGGGTCGGACGAGAGCTAGCGCGGGCCGCGGACGCGAACCCGCCAGAGGCTGAGGGCCGCCGGTGAAGGTTCACCTGGTCGACGGTACTTACGAGCTCTTTCGCCACTACTACGCGCTCCCCAGTCACGTGAACGAGACGGGCGCCGAGGTCGCGGGCGTACGCGGGGTGGTGGCGTCGATCCTATCGTTGCTGGGCGCGGGTGCCACCCACGTGGCCGTCGCGACCGACCATGTCATCGAGTCGTTCCGGAACGATCTGTGGCCCGGCTACAAGGACAGCACCGGCGTTCCCGAGGACCTGCTCTCCCAGTTCGAGCCGCTCGAGGAGGCGCTCCGCGCGCTGGGCGTGGCGGTCTGGGCGATGGTCGAGCACGAAGCCGACGACGCGCTGGCGGCGGGCGCGGCGCTGGCAGCGGCCGATCCCGGCGTGGAGCAGGTGCTGATCTGCACGCCCGACAAGGACCTGGCTCAGTGCGTCGATGGCGTGCGGGTCGTGCAGTTCGACCGGCGCCGGCGGCGGATCCTGGACGAGGCGGCGGTGCGCGAGAAGTTCGGTGTCGCTCCGGGGTCGATACCCGACTACCTGGCGCTGGTCGGCGACGATGCCGACGGCTTTCCGGGGCTGCCGGGTTGGGGCTCCAAGTCGACGGCGGCGGTGCTGGCCCGCTATAAGCACATCGAGGAGATTCCGGAACGGGCGAAGGATTGGAAGGTCAACGTTCGCGGTGCCGCCCGGCTCGCGGTGACCTTGGCGCAGCAGAAAGATCAGGCACTTCTCTTTCGGCGCCTCGCCACCCTCGACCGCGCGGCTCCGATCAGCGACTCGGTCGCCGCACTCGCCTGGACGGGGCCCGCCCCGGCGTTCGCCGCGACGTGCGAGAGACTGGACGCGCCCGAGCTGGTTGGGCGGGCGGAGAAGCTGGCCGCTTCGGGTCCAAGAAAGCCGGCCGTCTAGCTCGACCGACCGCCCGCGCTCGTGCCGACCGCCGACCTGAGGGCCCCGAGAAGCTCTTTGAAATGTACGGGCTTGGGGTGAAGTGAGTGTGCGAGGGCCCGAACGCGTGACTCCTCTTCGGCGTTCAGCGTCTTGCCGGTGACGATGACGATGGGGATCGCGGCCAAGGGGGCCAACGACTTCATGCGCTTCATCACCAGGTAGCCGTCGCCGCCAGGCAGGGCGAGATCGAGCACGATCACGTTCGGCTTCTGCCGCTGGGCGAGCATGATGGCCGAGGCGCCGTCGCTGGCGGACACGGTCAAGAAGCCGGCGGCCTTCAGGCGCGCGGATAGCAGCTTCACCAGGTCGTGATCGTGATCGACGATGAGCGCTTTCGGCGCTGCCATAGCGGCTCGCCTCCGCGGGCCTCAGGTTCGCTGGGGGCCCGGACGGTCCGGGCAGCTTCTATTGGTGGGACGCGGCACTCACTATCGGCGCCGTGGCCCGCGATGTCAATCAGGCGCCGCGTGTGGCCGGGATTCGAGGTAGTAGCGATGGCGAGCGATTCGTTCAAAGATTACGTGCTCGATCAGCTGCGCGGTCTGGGTGGGGTGCGGGCCCGGGCCATGTTCGGCGGCTACGGTCTGTATTATAGAGACACGTTCTTCGGCATCGTTGCAGAAGGCCGGCTCTACTTCAAGACCGACGAGACGACCCGGCAAGAGTACGTCGAGCGCGGGCAGGGGCCCTTTCGGGCCAGCGAAAAACAGACGCTCAGTACATACTACGAGGTGCCGGTGGACATCCTCGAGGACGACGAGGCGCTCGCCCTTTGGGCGCTCCAGGCCT
>CAYGAJ010000320.1:0-2762 GCA_964347815.1 uncultured Gemmatimonadota bacterium
CAGGGCCGCCAGGCTGAGAGGTGCAGCGCGACGTATGCGGTGAAATTCTGGATCGATGTGTGAGTCCGCAGAGAATCGCCGCGTCGAGGCCCCCCGTCACCGTGAGAGTATGGTGTATTAGAACAGGCCGATCCGAACGGCGGCCGTAGTGAAGAGATCCTGCTGGACCTTGCCCTGAATGTCCTGGCCGGTCGGCTTGTGACGGCTCATGCCGTCGGATACCTCGAGCCCGGTGCGGACGGGGCCGACCTGGAAGTTCACGCCGATGCCGACGTGTATCGTCAGGGTAGTCTGGTTCTGTGTGAAGTCATCGAGTAAGGTGCAGACGATGTCACCGACGGCGCAGGTCATGTCGGCAAACTCGTAGCGCTTGACTCCTACGCCGACCAGGAAGTACCCGTAGGTCTTCTTTCCCTCCCCCGTCGGTCGGACCAGCGCGTCGGCGGTCAGCTTGTAATATCGCGCGTCGGCGTCGACGGTTCGGCAGCCAGGTCCGGTGAGGATCTCGCACGCCGCCGGCTGCCCCTCCACCCGGGTGAAGGGCACGTAGTCGAGACTGACTCGGATGCTGGCCGGAGCCGTTGGCAGGTTGTACTGCAGATTCAAGCCGGCGACGAATGCCGGCTTGAGCCTGGCTTCGATCTGGACAAGCTCGTCCGCACTGAGCGCGTTCCCGAGCTCGATGGCCGGAACAAGCACCCCGGCTTTCGGTATCAGCTCGAAACGCGGGAGCTGGGCGGCGGCTCGGGAGGCCGCGATGCTCAGGCCGGCGCCTGTCAGGGTGAGAGCGAGGAACAACGGAGAGCGATGCGTCACGACCCCTCTCAGATGCGCAAAGTGTTGAGCGCCTGAACAACCCGGATGTGCAGTGGCACGCCGATAATAGACGGCCGGGCGCCGAGCCGCAACGCTCACCAGTTCGCACTCCGCCCGCAGACTCTCTTCACGCACTCCGATCCGCTGAATGGAGCGGTCGCGGCAAGGCGCTAGTTAGTGGCTGTCGCAAACTCCGTGCTCATCTCGCGGGCGATCCGCTGGGCATATTCCCTAAACATCGGCGTGACGGGTCCCTCTTCCCATTCGACGCCAACGGCACGCTGGTAGCGGTTGTAAACCCGGAAATCCGCCCGCCACTGAGCGCCGCTCCTTCTGGCCTCGATGATGATCTGCGTGTGGGCCTGCACAAAGCCGAGCTCGTATTCATCCTCGAACGGATCCCTCAACTTCCATTCGGTCTCGAAGTACCAGGTCGTCCGTCGATCCTCATTGCGGAACAGCACGAACTGATAGCGGTTGAGGATGAGCGGGACCTCCTTCACCATCACCGGGGTCGTGACTCGTCCCAGGTCCGTCCGGAAATAGTTCTGCGTCGTCGAGATATCGCGGCTCGAGGAGCAGCCGGACAGCTGGGATGCGACGACCGTCGCGAGCAGGTAGGCACATTGCCTCGTCATGGTTCCCTCCCGGCTGCTGCTGGAGTTGCCGGCAGAACATAGGGGACTGGGCCATCTTTGGAAAGAGTGGCTGAGACGGTCGCGCCGGGTGGCTGGTGGGCGCGCCCCTCACTAGATTGGCGTCGTTGCTGGGAATTGGGCCGGCGCTGACGACGCCGGGTCTGGAGTTGCTGACCGCGCATCGGCCGCGTGGGCCTATTGTCAGGTGGAGCACGGGGTGGCATGGGCGCCAGGGGCGCGCTGACGCAGAAAGGGGCTGGAATGAGCAGGAGATCCTTGGGACCAACGAGTGGGATATTGGCGGCCCTGGTGGGCCTCTTCGTCCTGCCGGGTCTGTGCCGGGCGCAGCAGGGAGCGTGTCCCCAGGTGAAGCCCCAGGAGGGTGCCTATACAAAAATGGCGGACAACTATCTGAAGCAAGCGCGCGACCAGAAGAGCGAGGAGGAGAAGCGTCCGTACGAAGTGGCGGCGGTCAATGCGCTCCGGCAGGGGGTCGAGGCGCAGCCGCAGAATCCGCTGCACTACTTCCGGGCGGGCCAAATGCTGTTGGGACTGGGGGACTATCTTGGCGCCGACAGCCTGTGGGATCGGGCGGTGTGCCTGTGGCAGCCGTATGCGGAGCGGATCGATGCGCAGCGCGTGCTCGCCTGGCGGGCGGCCTACAGCCGAGGGGAGGAACTGTCAGCAAGTGGCGATACGCCGCGGGCACTGGAGGCGTATCGTAGCGCGTACGTGATCTACGATCGGGAGCCGCACCCGATCTTTCAGGTGGCCGCTCACACTGCGGAGCTGGCGCAGCGCGCCGAGGACGACTCGCTGCGGCGGGCATATCTGGACGAGGCGATCTGGAGCTTCCGCGAAGCAGGGAAAGCCAGTCTCCGGTCGGAGACCCTGAGCGAGGAGGACCGGCAACAGTTTGTGCGGACTGCGGTCGTCAACGCGGCGCAACTGCTGGCGCTACAGGAGCGCTATGGAGAGGCGGCCGAGGTCTACGAGGAGCTGCTGGCGGTTGACCCCGGCGACCTGGAGGTGAAGTCGAAGCAGGCGCTGTTCTTGACGATGGAACTCAACCGGCTGCGCGAGCGCGCCCGGCTCGCTGAGGATTCGGCCACTGCGGCGAGCCTCGCGGCGCGAAGCGACTCGCTGGCCGAGGTGGTTCTAGGCCGTTATCGAGAGCTGGTGGCGGCTGCGGGGGCGGGCCTGGATGCGAGCACCTACCATGATATCGGCTTGGGTCTGTATGAGCTCGAGAGCTTCTCGGACGCCGCCGCCGCGTTTGAGCGGGCACTGGCGCTGGAGCCGTACCGG
>CAYGAJ010000321.1:0-2760 GCA_964347815.1 uncultured Gemmatimonadota bacterium
CTTACAACTCCAAGGACGGTGGCGGTGCCACGTCGAAGTTCCTGGATGCTTTCGTCGATCGGTACTTTCCGGAGCCCGAGGCTGGAAAGCTGGCCCCGCCGGAGGATTTTGCGGAACGTGCAGCGCGTTTCACCGGCCACTTCCGCTCCAATCGCTTCTCCCACACGTCCCTCGGCAAGCTTGCGGCAGCTACTCCAGTCACGGTCCGCGCCACGGACGAGGAAATGCTCCATCTCCTGGGCCACGACTGGGTGGAAGTCGCGCCCCTCACGTTCCGAGAGGTGGACGGGGACCGTACCGTCGTCTTTCGCGACGCAGACGACGGAACGATCACGCACTTCTTCCTCGCACAGCTT
The DNA here is from genome assembly GCA_964347815.1 of uncultured Gemmatimonadota bacterium. Lineage (GTDB taxonomy): Bacteria > Gemmatimonadota > Gemmatimonadetes > Palauibacterales > KS3-K002 > CAYGAJ01. The sequence goes on from CAYGAJ010000321.1 coordinate 357, forward strand.
CCGATCATCGCGTTCGAGCGCGTGCCTGCTGGCGAGGGCCCGGGGTTGCACCTTTTCATCCTGATCGTAGCGGGCCTGATGACGCTGGGTACGGTGTTGGCCTGGCCGGTCGGCTGGCTCGCCCGGCAGTGGTATGGGGTGGGTCGTGCGGCGTTGGTGCGCATGCCGGCGCGCGCCCGCCTCGTTCTCTGGTCAGCAGCCGTCCTCTTCCTGGTGTTCGCTCTCGGAATGGCCAGCGTCCTGGCCGAGCCGGAGCGGATCGCCATAGAGATTCCGACGCAGCTGCGCGTCCTGCTAGCGCTGCCGATTCTGGCCGCGGTGCTGACGCTTGCGGCGCTATACTTCACGATCGATCTGTGGCGTCGCCGTGCGGGCCGGCTCCTGGGTCGTTTGACCTACTCGCTCGTGGTGCTGTCGTTCTGCCTGTTCCTGTGGCAACTCAACGTGTGGAATTTGCTGGGCTGGCGATTTTAGAGGCGGGCGTGAAGCAGGAAGACGAGCAGTGGATCGCGATGTGGGAGCGCCGCGACGAAGGGTGGCGGTGACCTCGGTCGCGTCGACGTTCGCGCCGCAGGAGTGATTCGCGTCAGACCGAGTCTCATTCGGCGTTGAACATATAGCGCCAAAGCCGAAGCGCGCCGTCGCTCTCCTCTCGCAGCACCAGCAGGTACTTGCCCTCCAGCGGAATCGCCCGATCCGACGAGTGCGGTAAGAGCGTGCCCCGCACCCGCCCCCGGCTCAGGATCACATCCGCGAACCTGTCCACCTCCAGAACCTCGTGCGCGATTTCCAGCTGAAAGCGGTCGCGCAGCTCGCCATAGCGTTCGGCGATCGCGCGCTTCCCGACCAGCGCCGGCTCGCCGGGCGGCAGGATCACCGCGTCATCGGCGACCCGCTCGATCAGCTCGGCCGGTTTGGCTTCCGCGGCGAGCCGGTCCAGCGTCACCAGGAAACGGCTGACGGCCACCATGTCGTCGGCGGTGGTGCGTGCCCGCCGGCCGGCGTCGCCGCCCGGCGAACACGCGAGCCAGAACGCGCACGCGAAGCAGAGGGTCAGCGCCCGCTGGCAGGTGGCGATGGTGAAGGCCGGCGGTGAGGAGAAGGGAAGCCGGCGGCACCGTCCGCCTCCACGCGGGCGCTCTCCACTATTACGGAGGCTGAAGACGGAGACGGTTAACCGCCGGCTCGAAGCGTAGCGAGCGGGCGTTATCGCGTACGTATCTTGATCCCGCCTGATCCCGTGTCGATCTCGATGTTCGCCCGGCCGTCGCCGATCTCCAGCTCGACCAGGTCCCGGCTCATACGGCGGAGGCGGGCGTCCGGCACATCCAGGTTGATGCCGCCGCTGCCCGTCTCGGCGGCGATACGGGCCGAGGCGTTGGCCGGCAATACGATCGTCACGCTACCGCTTCCGGTATCGACCACATGGGTTCCGCTCTGGAGCTCCATAAGGTCGAGAGTGACGGAGCCCGAGCCGGTGTCGATGTTCGATTCGCCGGCGTAGATCTCCGCGGTGCGGACCGAGCCGCTGCCGGTGTCTACCCCGAGCCGGCGCGCCCGGGCGCGCTCGACGGTGACGCCGCCGCTGCCCGTGTCGACCATGACCTCGTCGCCCTCGACGTCGCCCACTTCAACACGGCCCGAGCCCGTGTCCACGTTCAGATTCCCGCGAATGGTATTGGCCGCCACCGAGCCGCTGCCGGTGTCGATGCGGGTGTCACCGGTGATGTTCTCGGCCGTGACCGGTCCGGCATGCGTGTCCAGGTCCAGCGGCGCCTGGACGTTCATCGCCTTCAGCTGTCCAACGGCCAGCTTGACCCGGGTGGCCACGCCGCGTGGTACCAGGATCTCCAGGTCCGCCCAGGCCTCGACGTCACCGCGGGGCCCGACCCGGATGCGCTCGCTGCCCGACACGGACGAGTAGAGTTGCTCGAGGAACGAGCTTTCGTCGCGCCAATCGCGAAGTCTGAACTGTGTGCTGCCGCCGTGGTCGCGGTCGTAGCGGATACTCTGCGACTGATCCAACGGGTAGACCACGTGGAACTCCGCCGACCCTCCCCGCTTCACCTGGAAGTCCAGTGCGCCACCCTCGCTGCCCCCGGGCGTCGCCCGGATGACGATGCGGGATCCGTCGTGCCCGCGGACGGTGACCTCCCCCGCCAGGTTGGTGACCAGCAGCCGTTCGCCCTCGAAGGAGAACTCCTGCTGCGCCGGGGCGGGTCCGACGGCGAGCAGGACGAGAGCGCCCGCCAGCGCCGTGCTCAGCGTTCGGTATCTCATGAACGAGCCTCCGCAAGATGGATAGGTGCCGCCCCACGCCCGGGGCGGCAGATGTGGCTGTATTCCCACTGCTTAGACATGTCGTCCGGCGGATGGGTTGGAATCCCGATCATCGGGTCGTCTA
>CAYGAJ010000322.1:0-2758 GCA_964347815.1 uncultured Gemmatimonadota bacterium
TTGATCGGAACGGCGGTGACCTTCAGCGTGGGCTGGATCGGCGCCGCGCTGCAGACGGCGAAGGGCGCCGCCGTCGAGGGAGGATAGTGAGCAGCGACGCGGTCATCGGTATGGATGGGGGAGCCAGCCTCACCCGCGCGATCGTTCTGGATCGGCGCGACGCACGCGTCCTCGCCCGCAGCGAGGGCGGGCCGGCACTCAGCGGGCGGCCCGAGGCGCCGTTCGACATCGACGTCATCGAGGCGACCTGTCGCCGGGCGGCGCGGGCGGCGGCGATCGAACTTCCCGCCGCCGCCCTCTGCGCCGGACTGGCCGGGGTTGGGCGGGCGCCGGAACGCGAGCGGGTGAGGACCGAGCTGCAGGGCCGCCGCCTGGCCGAAAAGGTTGGGGTGGTAACGGATGCCGAGGCCGCGTTCCATGATGCGTTCGCGGACGCGCCCGGTCTTCTGCTGGTCGCCGGTACCGGCTCGATGGCCTGGGGGCGGGGAGAGGATGGCCGGGTGGCGCGTGCCGGCGGCTGGGGTCTGCTGCTCGGTGACGAGGGGAGCGGCTACGACATCGGGCTGCGGGCGCTTCGCGCCTCGGCTCGGGCCGCGGATGGTCGGGGGGCGGAGACCGAGCTGCTCCCGCGTCTGCTGGAGCAACTGGGACTCCGCGAGCCGGAAGAGCTGCTGGGCTGGACGGCGGGGGCCGGGAAGTTCGAGATCGCCGCTCTGGCGCCGCTGGTAATCGGGTTGTCCGAGACCGGCGACGGCGCAGCCGCTGCCATCGTCGAGACGGCCATCGCCTCGTTACTCAGCCAGGTGACCGCGGTGCTCTCACGCCTCGGCCCCTGGCGCGCGCCCCCCGGCCTGGCGCTGGCCGGCGGTCTCATCGCACCCGGCGGTCCCCTGCGCGACCGGATCGTGGCCGCGCTCGCCGACCAGGGTTGCCGGGTGCTCGAAGGTCCGGTGGAAGCGGCGCGCGGTGCGGGCTTGCTCGCCCTGAGAGAGCTCTCTAGACGTCCGAGGTCATGATGAAGAGCGGCTGGCGCAGCAGCGTCTTGTATTTCGGCCGCAGACGATCCGCGTCGTAGTACTTGTGGACGTCGATGACCTTCTTTCGTCCCATGACCACATCGATCGGCACGCTGTCGTAGACGCCATTACGCAAGCTCACCAGACGCCCGAAGCTCCCCTGCAGGATGAGATCGAGGGCAAGGTTCCCAAACGCCATCGGCACGATCGCATCAAGCGCGTCGGGATCGCCGCAGCGGACGAGGTAGCCGAGCCGCTGATTGACGACGTTGATGCGGCGGCCGTTGTTGACGTTCGGCGACAGTTCCTTCAGCAGCACCGCCACCTTGTCGCTGATGCCACCGAGCTTGCGGTGGCCGTATTGATCCTCCTCTGAGCTCTCGAACGACATCTCCTCCTGGTGCTTCATGCGCGCGCCCTCCGAGACCAGCACGACCGAATACTTGCTCGGGTTGCGATTGCGATCGTAGACGAGCAGCTCCAGCAAGCGCTCGATGTCGAAGGGATGCTCGGGGATGCAACAGCGGTCGGCGGCGCCCGCCATCGTCGGCAACAGGGCCGTGTAACCCGCGTAGCGGCCGAAAACCTCGATCACCAGAAAGCGCTCGTGCGAGCCGGCCGTGGTCCGGAGGCTGTGGGTCAGCTGGATCGTCCTCGCCACGCAAGTGCTGAAGCCGATGCAGTAGTCGGTGCCCGGCACGTCGTTGTCCATCGTCTTGGGAATCGCGACGATCTTCACCCCTTCCTCGTGCAGACGCTGCGCGTAGCTGAGCGTGTCGTCGCCGCCGATTGGGATGACGTGGTCGATACCGAGGAACTCGAGGTTCTTCAACACCTCGGGCGTCACGTCGTTGATCTCGTCCGTGTACGTGTCCGCGAGGTGTGGAGGAACCACGGCCTTGGGCAGGTGACTGGGACGCGTGCGCGAGGTGTGTAGAAAGGTGCCACCGGTTCGGCCCGCCCGGTTGACCACCTCCTCGGTCAGCGAGATCACGCAGTGGGAGTTGTTCGCTTCCTTGTCGCGGACGATATCGACCAGGCCGGCCCAACCGCGACGGATTCCCAATACGCGGTACCCTTCGCGCAGTGCGCGGATGGTGATCGCGCGGATCGCCGGGTTGAGACCCGGCACATCACCGCCGCCCGTCAGAATGCCAATCGTTCCCGTGTAATCTGCCATACCCGTCCGTCCCTTCACACCTCGATTCGGCCGCTGCAATCGCAACGGCCGTGAGGGTCGGCACCTCCAACCCACGTCGGCTCACACGCCGATCCCGTGAAATGGCTTCGTCGAGACTGTCCTTATGATCCGGTCAGTACAATAGAGGATAATAGAGGCCGGCCGGCGCGGTAGGGCCGGGTGGCTCGGGGAGCGCCGGTGCGGCTCCCCGCACTTTCCCGGGCATCGCGGCGACCGTACGTTGAGCTTGGCCCAATCTATCAGCAACCGTCCGGCGGCCAGAGTCGGCGCGACTCCCGCGCGTGGCCGCGCCGTCTTTCCAGGAGGGCATCATGGCCGAGGAACTCGTCGGGACGATCACCCACTACTTCCCCAAGCCGCAGGTGGGCGTCGTGAAGCTCAGCGCCGACATCAAAGTCGGCGACGTACTCCACTTTCGCGGGCACACGACCGACTTCGAGCAGCGGATCGACTCCATGCAAGTGGAGCATGCCGGGATCGAGACCGCCGCAGCCGGCACCGAGGTCGCCATCAAGGTGACCGAGCGTGTGCGAGGTGGTGA
>CAYGAJ010000323.1:0-2755 GCA_964347815.1 uncultured Gemmatimonadota bacterium
CGCCGTCCACTCGTGACAAGCTTCGTGCGGTGGAAAAGCAATACAGGCTCTATTCCGCCGTCTACCCGTTCCTGCTCGCCATCTCGAAACTCGACCTTCTCTTACCCTTCTCTACAGGTTACGCGGTCTCGGTCGTCGGGAGGCGCAAGCAATGATCGAGACCGCACCGGAGTCGACCCGCAGAGTCCTTGTCACGGGAGCGGGTGGTTTCATCGGGAGTCACCTGACGGCTGATCAAGCCTGTCGCGGGAACGAGGTCGTGGCCGTCGACCTCCATCTGGAGAGAATTCGCCACCTCGAGTCGCCCCCGCTCGAGTTTGTGGAGGGCGACATCGCGGATCCGCAGCTTCAGGACCGCGTTGTCCAGGGGGTCGATACCGTGTTCCACCTCGCCGCCGCGCACCTCAGCGTGAACACCAGCGCGGACGAGTACCGCCGGGTGAACGTAGAAGCCGTTCGCGGGTTGATCGAGGCCTGCGACCGGGCGGGGGTGAGGCGATTCGTGCACTGCAGCAGCGTCGGGGTGTTCGGGCGAGTCGAGAACCCTCCCGCCAACGAACAGACCCCATGCCGACCTGAGATTCCGTACGAGAAGACCAAGCTGGCCGGAGAAGAGGTCGTTCTCGGTGCCCACAGTGCCCGGGGATTTCCAGCGACCGTTCTGCGGCCCGCCTGGGTCTATGGCCCCGGTTGCCCGCGCACAGAGAAGCTGTTTCGCTCCATCGACAGAGGACGTTTCGTGCTGGGCGGTCGCGGAGACACGCTGAGACACTGCCTCTACATCCGCGACATGATCGACGCCTTCAACCTCGCCGCAAACTCCGAGCGGGCGCTGGGCCAGGTCATCATCGTCGGCGATGAACAGGCTGTCAGCGTGAGCGAGCTCGTCATCGAGATCGCAACCCTAACGGGAGCCTCACCACCTCGCTCGGTTCCCCTCGCGCCGCTTTACGTCGCCGGTCTGGCGGCGGAGATCGCCTTCCGGCTCTTGCGACGGGAGCCCCCGCTGTCTCGACGCAGCTTGAAGTTCTTCAGCGGTAACTCGTCCTTCCAGATTGACCGCGCCAGGGATCTGCTGGGTTTTTGCCCGAGGTTCACGCTGTCGTCGGGGCTGGCGGAGACCTATCGGCTCTTTCGCTGTGGCTCGTTCTGGCGCGTACCGCTGCCTGACGGCGCGAGCAGCGAATAGGAGCTCGATACGTGTGCGGCATATGCGGTGAGTGGAATCCGAGCGGCATCGACCGCGACTCACTCGTGCGCATGAACCGGACGCTAGCCCATCGCGGACCTGACGACGAGGGCGTCGAGGCTCTGGGCCAGGTTGGACTGGCCGCGAGAAGGCTGAGCATCATCGACCTCGCGCGCGGCCACCAGCCCATCCACAACGAAGACGGCACGATCTGGATCGCTTTTAACGGCGAGATCTACAACTACCGGGAGCTGAGGGGCGACCTGTCAAGAACCGGCCACCAGTTCTCGACCTCGACCGACACTGAGGTCGTTCTCCATCTGTACGAGGAGCTGGGAGAGCGCGTGGTGGATCGCCTGCGGGGGATGTTCGCTTTCGCGATATGGGATTCTCGGAGGCGCAAGCTGATTTTGGCCCGGGACCGGTTCGGCCAGAAGCCGCTCTTTTACGCGTGGGACGGCCGGCGATTCCTCTTCTCCTCGGAGATCAAGGGAATCCTGGCGGCGCTCCCGGGCGCGCCGGCCCTGAACCTCCAGGCGCTCGACGATTACCTGACGCTGCGTTTCGTGCCCAGCCCGGACACCATGTTCGATGGGATCCACAAGCTGCCTCCGGCACACCTCCTCGTCCTCGACACCGCGGCTAAAGGTACCGGACGCAGCAGCGATGCCGCCTCGCCGAGACTCGAGCTTCGACGCTATTGGAGCCTGAACTATCTCCCCAAGCTCGACATTCAGGAAGAAGACGCGATCCGGGAGGTCCGTCGCCTTATCCGGGAAACCGTGGAGTGTCACCTGGTGTCGGATGTGCCCGTTGGCGCGTTCCTCTCCGGGGGTATGGACTCCAGCGTCATCGTCGCGATGGTCTCCGAGATCGTCGGCGAGCCGGTCTCGACTTTTTCGATCGGCGTGAAGGAACAGGATTTCAACGAGCTGGGCTTCGCGCGGGAGGTGGCCGACCGCTACGGCACGCGCCACCACGAGGAGGTCGTCTGGCCCGACCTTGTCAGTCTCCTGCCGAAGATGGTCTATCATCTGGAGGAGCCGTCTGACCCCATTGCCGCCTGTATGTATCACGCGGCCGCACTCGCCGCCCGACATGTTAAGGTCGTCCTGACCGGCGACGGCGGCGACGAGATGTTCGCCGGCTTCGATCGGTATTACGGATACCGCTGGATCCGCTACTACGCGGCCTTGCCGGCGTCCGTTCGGCGTCTCGTTCTGGGCCCGCTCGTGCGGGCTTTGCCGGATTCGGCTGGTTACAAGACGTTCACCCAGAAGGCTCGCTGGCTTCATAACCTGTCGCGCTACAGCGGCGGGCGAAGATACGCGGAGGCGACCGCCTTCTTCCGGTTTGGCACGGGTGAAAAAGAGAGCCTTTACACACCGGAAGTAATCGGTCGCCTGGCCGGTCGCGACGCCACCGAGAGCATCGTTGTGGGCTTCGAATCCGCCGAGGCGGAGGACGATCTCGATCGCATGCTTTACGCCGACATCGAGACACGTCTGCCAGAGCATTCTCTGATGCTCACCGATCGGATGACCATGCTGCACAGCCTCGAAGGCC
>CAYGAJ010000324.1:0-2745 GCA_964347815.1 uncultured Gemmatimonadota bacterium
GGATGCCGGCTGGAACATCATGGGGCTCACGGTCCCCATCGATAAGCTCGACGAGTTGAAGGACTGAGCTGGGCTCGGTCGACGCCGGTTCCCCCCTCGCTTCACCGCCGCATTTCCCCTCGGAGGCCCGTAGCGCCGCAGCCGGCTCACGAGTTACGCTCTGGGGGAAACCGGCGTCTCCCTCGCTGTTGCGATAGGCGCTTGCCGGTCGTACTGCCGACCCAACCATTCTCCATGACACGATACGGGCTGCCGTGGCGAAATCGTCGGCGCGGCTATCCCGATCATCCCGGGGGCACAAGTGATCATCACAGAAACGATTGAGCTGAGCACCCGCGGCGACGCGGACATGCACGACATCACGGCGGAGGTGGCGGCGAAGGTGCGCGAGAGCGGGGCGCGCTCGGGGATCGTCACCGTCTTCTGCCCGGGCTCGACGGGCGGCGTCACCACCATCGAGTACGAGTCGGGCGCGCTCTCCGACCTGAGGCGGCTGTTCGACGAGATCGTACCCGCCGACCGCGACTACGCACACGACCGCCGTTGGGGCGACGGCAACGGCCACGCGCACGTGCGCGCGGCGCTGCTCGGCCCGTCGTTGACCGTGCCGTTTGTGGACGGGAAGCTGTCGCTGGGGACCTGGCAGCAGATCACCTTCTGTGACTTCGACAACAGACCGCGCTCGCGCCGGCTGATCGTGCAGATCGTTGGAGAGTAGGCGCTGCGTAGAGTGAGCTAAGCAATAAAATCTTCCGCGTCCTCGTCCAGGGCGAGGCCGAGAACCTCGCGGGCATGGTCCGCGGCCTCCGGAGCGACGTAGATGGTCGCGCCGGGGCTGAGTGGACCGTAGAGCATCCCCTCCTGAGACTGGATCAGGTAGGGGATGCCTTCGTTCTCGAGCAGTACGGCCGCTGCCTCGGCCTCGGTCTTGGTGCGGTAGTTGGCGATCTTGGTAAGGTTCTTCATACGGGTCTGTTCGTTGCAGCCCAGCTTCGCTTGACGCCCGGCGCAGCCTGTGCGCGGGGCGGCCCGATCTTACCCGACCCTCCCTTCGACTGTCAAACTCCCTTACGCCCCTTGAGGATCTGATGAGGTGCCGGCCCTACGGGAGGGGTTGGCGACGGTTTGGGCCGTCTAGCGCATCTAAGCTCGTGAGGTCAAACTTACTGTCCAGCCTCGCCATCGGGACCATCGGCACCTGTGGATCGCCATGACCTTCAGCCGCCGTACTCTGGGCATTGCCACCGCCGTGATCATCTTGCTGGGCGCCTTGGGCGGAATCTACGTCCGGCTTCGCGCCCTCCAGGCCGACGACGATTCGAGAGCCGCTGAGACCGCGGGCGAAGAGCAGCCGGAGGTCGAGTCGGCCCGCACCTTCGGCACCGACATCGCCATCCCCGTCTCCGCCGCGCCCGTGCTTCGCGACACGCTGGTGATGAGCGTATCCGCCGCCGGGCAGGCCCAGGCCTTCGCTCGGGCTCTGCTCGCCGCCGAGGTCGAAGGGCCCGTGACTCAGGTGCTGGTGCGCGAAGGCGACTACGTGCGCCAGGGCCAGGTGCTCGTCCGCATCGACCCGGAGCGCTACGCCTTCGAACTGGAGAAGGCGAAGGCGGCGTTGGAGCGGGCGGAGGCGCAGTTCGCCGAGCTGACCCTGTTCGACGAAGAGATCGAGGACCCCGAGCTGCGGGCGGAACGTCGGCGTATGGCCCGGGCGAAGAGCGGGCTATCGGAGGCGGAGGTCGCCGTGCGCGAGGCGGAGCTGAACGTGCGCCGCGCCACCGTGCGTGCGCCGTTCAACGGTGCGGTGGCGAACCTGGCGGTGGTGCCAGGCGAGCGGGTCCAGCCGCGCGATTCGATCTCCGAGGTCGTGGACCTGTCGCGCATCAGGATCGAGGTGCAGGCGCTGGAAACCGAGGTGCCGTTCCTGGAGGAAGGGCGCGCCGCCCGGGTCACCCTCTCGGCCTTCCCCGACACGGTGCTCAGCGGCCGGGTCGCCTCGATCAACCCGGTGGTCGATCCGCGGACACGAACGGCTCGTGTGACCGTGGTGCTGCCGAACCGCGAGGGCGTGGTGAAGCCCGGGATGTACGCGCGGGTGCGGATCGCGGCGCGCCTTTACCCGAACCGCATCATGGTGCCGCGGGAATCGATCCTCGAGCGCGACAACCGGACGCTGGTGTTCCTGTTCGAACCCGAGGGAAGCTCCTCGCAGGGTCTGGCGAAGTGGACGTACGTGACCACCGGTCTCGAGAACGAGCGGTTTGTCGAGATCGTTCCGGGCGAAGGAACGACGCTGCTGGAGCCGGGACAGCTGGTGCTGACCGACGGCCACTACACGCTGATCCACGACGCGCGCGTGCGGATCACCGAGGACCAAGATGGGCAAGCCGGTTGACGGTAAGCGGTTGGCGGTGGGCGGTTTGCTGTCGGTCGTCGCGGTGATGTTGGTCTGGCTCAGCGCCACGTCGGCGCTGGCGCAAACAGCAGACACCGTGCTCACGCTGGACGGTGCCCGCACCCTGTTGCAGCGGAACAACCCTGACTACCGCGCGGCGCTGGCGTCGGCGGACGTCGTGGGCGAAGGCGTGTGGAGCGCCTGGGGATCGTGGATCCCATCGGCAACGCTGCAGGCGAACTTTTCGCGAAACGAGTTCACCACACGAACCTTCCTCGATCCCACCGGGGTGGCGCAGCGGCTGGACCAGCCGATCACCGATGTGGCCAAATCGGCGTCGCAGGCGCTCG
>CAYGAJ010000325.1:0-2741 GCA_964347815.1 uncultured Gemmatimonadota bacterium
AGAACGATGGGGAAGCGGATGAGCGAGGCCCCGTGTCGCTGGCGAACGATCGAGCACACGGCGGATCTCGCCGTAGAGATGGTGGCTCCATCTTTGGAGCGGCTGTTCGAGACCGGCGCCCAGGCGCTGGCCGGTGTGCTGCTGGGTCTGGAGGCGGGATCGGCCGGTGTGGAGAGCGGCGGCGGCGCGGAATGGCGAAAGCTCGTGCTCGAAGCCCCCGATCGCGAGGCGCTGCTGGTGGACTGGCTGCGCGAGCTGCTGTTCGTCCAGATGACCGAGGGGCTGGTCCTGACGGCGGCCGAGGTGATGGGGCTGGACGGGGGCCGGCTGACCGCACGCGCCGCCTTCGCGCAGCCCGCGCCGCAGCGGCCGGTGGAGCGGGAGCTGAAAGGCGTGACCTACCACGACTTGGCCGTGGAACGGCGCGGCGACGGCTGGTTCGCCCGGGTGGTGTTCGATCTGTGATTATTCGATTCGTGATCTTAGACGGCAGGTAAGAGATGGCTGTGGAAGGCTATAGACTGCAGAGGATAGACGCGTACCGTTGGCGTGTCCCGCGCACCGGCCCGATGCTCACCGACGGGCTGGTGTTCGCCGATGAAGAGCTGATCCCTCACATCGAGTCGGATAAGAGCCTGCAGCAGGTGGCGAACGTGGCGTGTCTGCCCGGGATCGCGGGGCCGTCGATCGCCATGCCCGACATTCACTGGGGTTACGGCTTCCCGATCGGCGGCGTCGCCGCCTTCGACCTTGAGGAAGGCGTCATCTCGCCGGGCGGAGTGGGCTACGACATCAACTGCGGCGTTCGGCTTCTGCGTTCGGATCTGACGGCGGAGGACCTCCGGCCGCGGTTGTCCCGGCTCATGGATCGCCTGTATCAACAGGTCCCGTCTGGCGTCGGCGCCGCGCGTTCTGATCTCAAGCTCACCGCCAAAGAGGTGGCCCAGGTGTTGGTGAAGGGGGCGGCCTGGGCGGTGAGTCACGGCTACGGCTGGTCCCAGGACCTGGAGCGCATCGAGGCCGGCGGCTGCATCGACGGCGCCGACCCGGATCACATCTCGCATCGGGCGCTGGAGCGCGGCCGGGCGCAGGTCGGGACGTTGGGGTCGGGCAATCACTTCATCGAGATCGGCTACGTGGGCGAGATCTACGATGAGGCGGCGGCGGCGGCGTTGGGGCTGGCGAAGGACGGGGTCACGGCGTTCATCCACTCGGGTTCGCGCGGGCTCGGGTACCAGGTGTGCGACGATTACCTGAAGACGATGCTGCGCGCCTCGGAGAAGTACGGGATCGAGCTTCAGGACCGGCAGCTCTGCTCGGCACCGCTCGGCTCGGATGAGGCGCGGCGCTATCTGGCCGCGATGCGCGGCGCCGCCAATTACGCGTTCTGCAACCGGCAGATGATGGCGCACCGGGTACGCGAGACGTTCTCGGAGGTGCTGGGCCAAAGCGCGGAGCGTCTGGGGTTGCGCCAGGTCTACGATGTCGCGCACAACATCGCCAAGATCGAGACCCATCGGGTAAACGGGAAAGAGAAGCAGGTCTGCGTTCACCGCAAAGGCGCCACCCGGGCCTTCCCGCCCGGGCACCCGGAGGTGCCCGAGGCGTACCGAGGTGTGGGCCAGCCGATCTTCATCCCTGGCGACATGGGCCGCTACAGCTACGTGCTGGTCGGCACCGAAGGCGCGTACAACGAGACGTTCGGTTCCACGTGCCACGGCGCGGGCCGGATGATGAGCCGCAAGCAAGCCAAGCGCACGGCGAAGGGTCGGGCCATCGTGCGCGAGTTGGAGGACCGCGGTATCCTGATCCGCGCCGCCTCGCGGGCGACGGTGGATGAGGAGATCTCGGAAGCGTACAAGGATGTGAAAAACGTGGTCGAGGTGGTCCACCACGCGGGGATCGGGAAGATGGTAGCGCAGCTGCGGCCGATGGGTGTGTTGAAGGGGTGAGGGAGATGTCGGAGATCAAGAAAGTGCTGGCGGCCACCGACGGCTCCGAGCACGGAGGCCAGGCCGTGGTCACGGCGGCTGCGTGGGCCGAGCGGGCCGGTGCCACCCTCGAGGTCACGACTGTGGTCGAGGTTCTGCTTCTGCCGCCCGCCTATGCGCCGCCGGGCGTCGATGCGGCGGAGCACGAGCTGGCCTTCATCACCGAAGCGCGTGAGAAGGTGGAGGAGCAGGTCCGCGCGGCGGGCGCCGCCGACGCGCCGATTCACGTGCGCGCGGGCCTGGCTCCGCAGCTCGTCAACAAGGTGGCGGAAGAGATTGGCGCCGATCTGATCGTGGTGGGCGCCAACCCCGAGCCGTTGCTGGCTCGGAGCCTGGTCGGATCCACGGGCCGCCGAATCCTCTACCTGGCCAACCGTCCCGTGCTGGTGGCCAACGAAGCGCGGCGCGAGCCGTTCCGTCGTGTGCTGGCCGCCATCGATCTTTCCGAGGTGTCGCGCGCGGTGCTCGAGGCGGCCTGGGCGATCGCCCGGGCCGACAGGGGCGAGTTGCGCGCGCTTTTCGTCCTGGAGCCGCTGCCGATGATGCTGGCCCGGATCGCGGGTGACCGGGAGGAAGACCGGCGCCGCAAGGGCCGCGAAGAGACCGAGCGCGTGCTGGAAGCGGTCGGCCTGGTGGGCGAAGCGGCTCAGGGGCGTATGCGGGAAGGCCATGCGGGCCGCGAGATCCTGGAAGAGGCGCAGGACTGGGACGCCGACCTCATCGTCGTGGGCTCTCACGGTTTCGGTTTCT
>CAYGAJ010000326.1:0-2739 GCA_964347815.1 uncultured Gemmatimonadota bacterium
ACGGAGGGGCACGGGGACGAGTTTCGCGCAGGACACACCCACGTTGCGTAGTTCGCAGAAGCCGGAGTAGAAACGCGATCCCGATCCGGTGATTAGAGCAGGGCAGGACATTATGACTCTCAAACGACGGTTGCGACAGACTGCTGTGACACTGGTCGCGTTGGTGGCCCTCAGCGTGGCCAGCGCGGGTGCGCCAGTGACTCCTCAGCGGGAGCTTCCCGGGACCAAGGAGACACCAGAGCAGCCGGCTGCGTCGTTGGTATCCGGTGACTTCCGCTCGGAAGGTGGGATACAGTCTCACGCGGTCGAGTACTCACCTGCCGGCTGTGTCGGCAAATCGAACAACCCCCACGAGACTGTCTACGGATACATCAAGGGTGTCACCCAGGTCGATTGTGACGCCTTCGTCAGCGAACTCCGAACAACAGCACAGCTATGGCGCCTGAGATGGTGGGGCTATGAGAAGGTCGGGACCAAGGGCGACAACACGAACCATTGGGACGACCAGGTTAAGGCGAGCGCCAAATACGATTGGTGTGAGTCGAACCGGTGGCGCACAACAGGTGATCACTGGTCCGTGGAGCGGGGTAAGACCTATACCGCGCATACCTGGAGATACGCAGACGTAGGCTGCCGGTAAGCGGCGCCCCCCTTCACTACCGCGAGGCTTGATGTGTCGAAGCCGTGGTTCGTGTTCGCGATGGTCCTACTCGTAGCTAGCGCAGTACTGACCGCCTGTAGCAGAGCGCCCCAAAGCGTACCGAGACCAGAGGAGGCGGCGGGGAGTTCACCTCTGGTAGCAGCCGAGAACCCTCCAGATGAGCCTCCAGATGTGGTCCTGGTAGCAGCGCAGGAAGGCGAATGGCACTATGTCCAGCGGGGCGCGGTACTGAATGGTGAGTGGTCCACAACCGGAACCATGCAGGCGCTCGCGCCCACGCGACAGACGCAAGTACCGTGGCCTTCGCCCGTCTCGGTGAGCAGCACCCCCAGGATTGCCCTGAGGATTGGGAGCGCCGCCCTTCCGCGAAGTCTCACGGTATTTGCCTACTCGAATGGGCTCGATAGCGATGGCGTCCCAGTTGGAGAACCGACTCTAGAGCTGGAGTGCGCTCAATCGTCGTTTCTCAATCCTGAGAGCACCTGCGCGCTGGTGCCAGAATCTGACACTTGGCTACTCGAGCTGCCAGGTCTTAGCGGATCCACCCACGCCTGGATCGCCGTAAATGTCACATGGGTGGAGCCGCGGCTCTCGGGCAACGATCTCGCGGTTGTGTGGGCGACCTGGCTCTTCACGTTGTCACCGTGACGAACCTCCGGCCTGAGAACTCTTCCGCCGCCCTGGGCGTGGGCTTCAATGCAGGCGAGCCGAGCGGATCGTGTGGCCGTGGCGCCCGGCTGTCCAACAGGCAACCACTTATGATGCTGGCATGAACCGCGCCGATCTCTCCCCACGCGAGCTCCTGGGTGCGCCCACAGCCTGCGCTTTCCTACTCTTTGCGGACAAAGCGAATGTGCCCCTCGCCCGAGCGTTGCGCCCGCCCTTCGCCCTTGACCTCGCCGCCAAGGCCCTCTACGTGCTGGACCCTTGGTCGGGCCACCAGAGCGCCACAATCCGGGAGGTTGTCGATGCCGCAGCCTCTCTGGAGTCCCTCGCTGATCGGGTGTCTCGGCACTCCGCCACCGACTGGTGGTTCTCGCCTTTGGACCGGGTGCATCAGATCTGGCTAAGTACGAGCAGAGATGGCACGTCGACCGTAGTGACGCCCTCCACACCGGCGGACCCGTGGGCGGTGAGGTGGCAGCGCCCCAGGTTCTGGTTCACCACCGCGACCCGATTCGGCCGCAGATCGGCTCTGCACTCGCTACTCGCCCAGCAGGCGGGTGATTGGGACCCGGAGTTCCCATTGCCGTCGGCTGATATTGAGGTGGAGGCCGGTGCGCGGATCTTCGAGATCAACGGCCCGGACGACTGGCACCAGTTGGCGGCCCGCTACCCCCTCCCGACAGTCCAGGACACGACGACCGCAAGCCGCGAGATGGTGCCGGATTGGGCATTAGTGGCCGAGGATTGGGATGGTATCCATCTGACCTTTGGCGGGTTCCTGCTGTCAGCGTTCGTGACCGTGTCGGGCGCTTCAGGCTGGTCAACGCTTCGCACTTGGGAATCGGAATCGGCGCTGTGGCTGCGCCAGGCGTTTTCACGAGTCATTGACCGAGCACCACTGCCGAAGCGGCCGAGGAAGATCGCCCGGCTCGGCAGGCTCGACCTGCCGTCATCCGCCCCCAACGAGGACTCGGCCACGGCGACACTCCGCCGACACGGCGGCGACGGGTAGTGCATCTCCGTTCGTCCCCGCAGCGAACGTAGTTAGCGGAGGTTGGCGGGAGTACCGCAGCGGCGAACCGGCTCGGATCGGGCGGGAAACCTTCCACCAGAGGATACGCTGGGGCTTTCCCCCGCCGCCGTAAGGCTCACTCGGCGTGGCGGACCTGGTGCGCCTGACAACCGCAAGTAGGACGCGAGCTACACCCCGGCCTGTTCGCCCCGCGGTGCCGGTTCCGACGCGATCAGTGGCCGCCCTTCACTGAGTAGCACTGCGCGGCCAGGTCACGAGCCACTTCGGCCTCCAGCTGGAGGGCGTCCTCCTGGAGGTAGCAGGGCGGCAGGTGGAGGTACAGCTCGGGGAGCAGCCGCACCCCGTGGCGGTGCACCACCCGGGAGAAGCGGGGCTGGCC
>CAYGAJ010000327.1:0-2738 GCA_964347815.1 uncultured Gemmatimonadota bacterium
CCAGCTGGTCGCCGGACGGCCGCTACATCGCCATCGCCACGGATCGTGGCGACGAAACCGATTTCGATAAGCTGGTATTCGGCAACCTGCGGATCGCTCTCTACGACGTCAGGCACAGGGACGTGGAACTGCTGCCGGCCCAGGAGAGCGGGAAGAACATCAACCCGGCCTGGTCACCGGACGGCGAAGCCATCGCCTTCGTGTCCGATCGGACCGGGGTCAGCAACGTCTACATCTGGTCGCTGTCGGAGGGCCGCCTTTACCAGGCGACCAACCTCCTGTCCGGTGTGACCGGCATCACGCAACTGAGCCCTGCGATCTCATGGGCCGCCGGCGCCGACCGTCTGGCGATCACCTACTTCGAGGGTGCCGGCACGAACATCTACGTGATCGACCGCCCGCGCGAGCGCGCGCGTCCCGTCGACGTCGAGCTCGCGCCGGCCGTCGTGGCCGCGGTGGATGACGGGGCAGGTTCCCTCGTGGACGGCGACGATGGCGCGCCCGAGTCGGCGGCCCTCTGGCCGACCCTCGATCGACCGGGCCGGTCGTTCTACCGGACGGGCGATGGGTTCCGGTCGTCGGAGCTTCGCCCCGTCCGGGACGAGGCAGCTCCGCCGGCCGAGACGACCGTGGCATCGCTCCTGAAAGATGCGACCCGCGGCCTTCCCGACACCACGAAGTTCGAGCGGCGACCGTATGAAGTTCGTCTCAGCGCGGACGCGATCGGGCAGCCCGTGATTGGAGCCGAGGTGGGCGGTTTCTACGGGAGCGGCGTCTACGGTGGGTCGTACGTCCTGCTCTCCGACATGATGGGTGACCACAACGTTTTGCTTTGGGGCCAGATCGCGGGCTCGTTCAGTGACGCTTTCCTTCTGACCCAATACACATACCTGCGCGAGCGGGCGAACCTGGCCATGGCCTACCAGCAGTTTCCTCTCTACCGCTACCGCGGCTCGGTTCCCGTGACGGAAGGAGGGAGCGGCCGGGTGTTCGAGGACCGCTTCCTCCGGGACGTGTACCGTTCGCTCAGCGCGCGGCTGCACTATCCCTTCAACCCATTCCAGCGTCTGGAGTTTTCCGCGGCCGGCTTTTATCTGAGCCGCGACAGCATCGTGGACCGGGTCACGATCGGCATCACCGCTTCGGGTGACCGCTCGACCGTGCGCTTGGAAAGCCTGGTTTTCGCCGGTCCAGCGCTGGCGCTGGTCTGGGACAACGCGCTGTTCGGTTTTACCGGCCCGATCGCCGGACGGCGGTATCGAATAGAGTTTGGTCGGTTCTTCGGCGACGTCGCCGTTAACACTCTGACGGCAGATTTCCGCAACTACCTCAACCTGGGTGGGCGCTACGCTCTCGCGGCGCGATTCACGACGTACGCGCGCACCGGCCCTGACGACGACGAGTTCCGCATCTTCTGGGGCGGTCCGTATTACCTCCGTGGCTACGACGGCGGTTCGTTTGACGTCGAAGAGTGCAGCGAGTCGGTTCAAAGGGTGGACGATCCGGTCACAACGTTGTGCCCGGTGCGTGACCAGCTGATCGGAAGCAGCATCGCGCTGGCGAGCGCTGAATTCCGATTTCCCATCTTTCAGTTCCTCGACCTGGGCTTCGTACCGCTCGGCCTGCCGCCCCTCGACGGCGTTCTGTTCTTCGACGCGGGTGCGGCGTTCAACTCTTTCGACCAGTTGGTCTGGTCCCGAGCGCCCGGCGCCGACCCGTACGATGTCCGGGCGCCGGTCGCCTCGTACGGTGCCGGGATCCGGATGAACCTGCTCTACAACGTCTTTCGTCTCGATTACGCGGTGCCACTGCATCGGCCCGGGCACCGGAGCGGCGTCTGGTCGTTGTCGTTTGGGCCATCGTTTTGACGCGGCGCGTGGCGGGGGTATCCGACCCACGCGGAGCCGTCGGGCATCCACGCGGCAGCCGCCCGAGGAATAACCCTTCGGCTCGACGCCTTGCCTGGACGGCGCGGACGCGAATATCTTCTTCCGTGCCCACGGAACTCCAGCCTTTCCCGGGACCGGTCCATGGGGTAGGGACCCGAACACCGCGGATACCATTCTGAAGTCGTTGTTATCGAGGCGCGTAACGCTCGGGGTTGGTCTGCTGGCCGGGCTGCTCTTTTGGTGGTCCTGTGGCTCTGGGCCGGAGGGCGAGGCTCCGACCGTCGGCGCGCTGGACCGCACGGCCTGGCTGGGCACAGCCGAGGCCTGGGGACTGTTGGGGCTGCCCCTCCAGGAAGGCCCGCTCACTTTCCGCACCGCCGAGAACTTGGAAGCGCCGACTTGGTCGCCGCCGACGCTGCCTGCCGTCGCCCGGGTGTGGCCGGGCGAGCGCGCGGTCTGGCTGCAGTTCGGGGACGCCGTCATCGCCCGTTACGACTACGCGACGGGTCACCTGCTCAATTTCGAGGGTTTTCCTGAAGCCGAGACGGCGGTCGCCCTCGAAGATGGCAGCGGACTGATCATCGCACCGCGGGGCCAGCGGCTTCAGCGTGTCTCCGAGGCGGAGCCGTGGCGAGTGTCGATCCCCGGACGCCTGACGCGGCTGTTGAGCGCGGGGGGCGCCCGCGTCGTGACGGTGGTCGACAGCGCGGGCGGCGTTGAGATCCTCGTATTCGAGCCGCCGGAGCGGGAACCGCGGGGCCGCCGGCCGGTGAGCGGCGTTCGGGATCTGGTCGTGGCGCCCTGGGGTGATGTGCTCTACCACCTGTCGGGGGGCGCGTCGGATCCCGC
>CAYGAJ010000328.1:0-2715 GCA_964347815.1 uncultured Gemmatimonadota bacterium
CGGCTTTCCCTAACTCCGAGTCCGTGAACCGCGCTCTGCGGAAAGTCGCTGGTCTACCAACAAGCGACTCGTAGATTCCATCCGCCTAACAAGCGTTTGCAGCTGACACTGCGCCATTATTGGGCGACCACCTTTGGTCCGTGCCGAATACGATTCCGTGGGCCCTGGCTGGCCACGGGCTGATAGCTTTAGATCAGGTGTGCCGCTCGTTCCTCACGGCGCAGCTGATGCGCTAACCGTTAGACCGCCTTGAATGTTCCCTATCCTCTGACGGATGACGATGCGGATTGTGCAATGATGGTAATCGCCTGACACCCGGCCCCACCGGTGCGGGCTCACTCAGCAACGGCCGCGGCGCCGCAGCCACTTGCAGGGAGGTTCGCAGCGTACTTATCATCGCAGCGCTGTGCAAGCGGCGTGCGGCGGTACACCGAAAGACCATACCAGGAGGGAACGGAAATGAACTATCTCAACTCGCTCTTGAAACAACCGGCACTCGGCTTGTGCGTCATCGCGGTGTTCGCGTCGGGATGTGCCACCCCGGCTGAAAAACCGGCAACAGCGACAAATCCACACTATGAAATCGGCGCGACGGAATACTCCGACCTTGCTGTCAAATCATTGAGCTCATGGACCCAGCTCGATTTTGACGCATGGGCCGCCACGATGTCCGACGATGCGGAGTTCTACTTCCCGGATGGCGATGCCGGAACCAGGACGAGCCTGATCGGAAAGGCAGCGGTGCTGGATTGGTGGAGAAACTGGAAAAAGACGTCGGGCATCCAGTCCATGACCTACCGTGATCATGTCGATATCCCGGTCATCGCGAAGGAGACGCTACCATACAGCGGTCTGAGGGGACCGCTGGTTTTCTCATACTTTTCCAATGAGTTGGTCTACAGTGGAGCGACGGTCAACCTTCGAATGAATGTTGCCATTCATTTCAATTCGGAGAAGCTGATTGACCGTTTCTACACCTATTACGACAGAACGAAGATTATCGCGGCAACGGGAACGAACATTCTCGCAGAATAGCGCTTCGGCGACACCGCGAAGAGGAATGGACGAGCGGGCGACTACACGACCCAAACAGCGCTCCTGACGGAAGAATCTGTGGTGATGTCTGCCGGAGCCACAGCGAGAGGGCGAGCGGACATTCTTGAGCTGACGTTCCCCCCGCCACTTCTGCATTGCTAAGCAGACAGGCGAGCAGGTGAGGTGGAAAAGGTAGCCGCGAACTCCGCGGGCGTCAGGGGGTGGTGGGTGGTGCTGGGGCGATCAATGTTGTAACTCCGGCGCCAGCGCTCGATGTGGAACTGGGCATCGCGCAGGCTGAGGAACGAGTGCTGATTTGGACAGCGGCGGTCTAACCAGCGCATGCAGCTGACGGCCGCCGGCCGCGCCGAGGGCGTTGAGGACGCTAATTTGTAGACGCGGCCTCTGGCCGCAGCTGATGCGCCAGTCGTTAGACCGCTGGAACAGGCTTTCTGGACAGGCCCTGTCGGATCAACGATCTTTTAGCGACACGATCTCGCCATGAACTCGAGTCTGATATGCCGACTGTCGCGAGGATCGGCCCCTACAGGTTCTTCTTCTTCAGCAACGAGGGCTCGGAGCCCCGCGATATTCACGTGCAGCGGGATCGAAGTCTGGCGAAGTTCTGGCTCGATACGGTTGCCTTAGCTTCTTCGGTGGGATTTCGCGCTCACGAGCTTTGAGAGATAGAGCGGCTCGTGGCCGAGAATCGGCAGACATTTGTGGAGGCTTGGAATGGATTCTTCGGTACCTAAGACCGACCCACGAATCCAGCACGTTGAGATTAGTGAGGATTCTCTGACCGTCGATCTGGCTGACGGTCGGCGGCTAGCCGTGCCTCTTGCGTGGTTCCCGAGATTGCTGCATGCGACAGAGGGGCAGCGCCAGAACTGGGAACTTCTGGGTGACGGAGAGGGCATACACTGGCCTGATATAGACGAGGATCTCAGCGTGGCTGGCCTGCTTCGAGGAATTCCTGCACCAGAGGCTCCGAACGTTCCAGATGATAGGTGAGACTTTATTCTCACCTGATGGGTGACACTTTTCTGCGTTGGTGCCGGGTCTTCCGGCCGTAGTGGTCTTCGATTTTTCCTTCCTGTTCGTGGAAGCGACCGAGCTTGACTGGTCCGAAATAGACTTCCCAGAGGCTGTCATCGATTTCCTCGAAGCCGACGTACTGCTCAGCGAGGAGATGGCTGACGTTGATCCGGTGAGTGTTCCAACGGATGCCGCCGTTGCGACTGACGCGACGGACCTCGAAGTGGGCGGGGTACTCGAGGGGCGGGAGCTTGCTGGGGAACGGCCGGTCTGAAGGTCGGTAGGCGGAAGCGGGCGGCTCCTGGCCGAGGGCTTCGTGAGGCCGTTCGTGGTTGAACTCGTGGCGGAAGGCATCGAAGCGGCGCTGCTGAGCCCGGAGGTTTCGCTCCGGCGGTCGGGTGGTGCGAGCCTTGAGGGTTTTGTGCATGCGCTCGTGGCGGCCGTTCTGCTGGGGCTGGCCAGGCTGGATGAGCTCGGGGAGGATGCCGAGGCGGACCCACCAGACGGAGAGAGTGGAGAGGCGACCGAGAGCGTTGGAGGCGAAGGGGGCGCCGTTGTCGGTGCGGATACGCTGGGGCAAGCCGTATTCGCGAAAGAGGCGCTCGAAGACAGGCCGGGAGCCTTCGATGGTCGGAGCGCTGA
>CAYGAJ010000329.1:0-2712 GCA_964347815.1 uncultured Gemmatimonadota bacterium
AGCCGGAAGGTCGAGATGAGAGGCATCTGCCCCGCTTCCAGGTTCTGCGGATGCACGTGGCTCCTGATGTAGGTCGGAAGCGCGTACTCCTCCCAGCCCCACTCGACGAGCGTCGTCGAGTAAAACTCCAGCCGGCCCGATGGCGTGGGGAAGCCCCGCAATATTTCGCCGTCGACCTCGACGCCGACCCGCCTGCGACCTTCGGCGTCCGGCTCTAACGCGGGGCTGCCGCCTGTCTTGGGTGACGTCGGCGTCGCCCGCGTGTAGGCACAGCCCATGTCATCGACTCGCAGGTCGTCGCGCTCGCCGATGGGGACGACCTCCTCGTACAGCTGTCCGACCTTCCGTCTCACCTCGAAGGCGCCGTAGCGCCGCATGTACTCGAGCGGCGTGAGCCCCTCCGCCTCCGCCTTCTCGGGCAGGCCCGGCACGGAGTTGGCGAACATCCAGCCGTAGTACTCGTCCACCGTCAGCTTGGCGCCCGGCGCTTCCTTCGACTCGAAGTACTTGCGGATGCCCAGCGCGCCGTCAGGATCGATGCGCCACGACAGCTCGATCCAGAACTCGTTCTCCTCCCACACCTCACCCGGATTCACGTGACGGGTGTCGCCCACCCGCTCGCCCAGTCGCTCGCGCGCGGCGCGCAGCACCGGCTGGCGGAAACCGATCCACTGGCCGTCGTACTGCTCGTAGGAGTGAACGTCGTGACGTTCGGGTCCGTGACCCATCGGCAGGACGTAGTCGGCGAAGTAAGCGGTCTCGTTCCAGGTGGGCGTGAGCGCCACGTGCAGCCCGACCTTCTGTTCGTCCACCAGCATCTCGATCCAGGAGAAGCCGTCCGGATTCGTCCACACGGGGTTGTAGACGCGGGTGAAGTAAACATCCAGCACCCCGCGGCCCTCGCGGACGAAGTGCGGGAGCAGGTATGACAGCTCGTAGTGGCAGAGTGGATACTCGTCGGGCCACTCCAGCTCGTTCCAGACCTTGGGACCCGGCGGCGTGTGGATCGGCTTGGGCACGAACTTGTTCCAGGCGTTGGGGAAGGTGCCGCCCTCCGTCGCCACCGCACCCAGCAGCGCGTTCAGGAAGAAGAGCGTCCGCGCCACCTGCCAGCCGCCCAGGTTGCCCGAACTGGCGCTGCGCCAGTTGTGGGTGGACAGGCGCGTGCCGGCGCCGGCGACGACCTGGGCGACCTCCGCCAGCGTCTGCGCCGCCACACCCGACTCCAGTGCGGCGAACTCGAACGTGTACTCGGCGTACAGCTCGCCGAGGATGCGCTCGAAGTTCTCGAACGTCGGCTCGCTTTGCGGATGAGCCGCTCTCATATATTGCGGCCAGTTCCACCAGCGCCGCACGAAGTCGCGATCGTAGAGACGGTTCTGGATCAAGTAGTTGGCGATCGAGAGCAAGATCGCCGCCTCCGAGCCCGGCCAGGACGACAGCCAGAAGTCGGCGTGGGTGGCCGTGTTCGACAGGCGCGTGTCGAGCACGATGAGCTTCGCACCTTTCTGCTTCCCCTCGATCACGCGCTGCGCGTGCGGGTTGAAGTAGTGGCCCGCCTCCAGGTGACTGCTGACCAGCAGGATCACCCGGGCGTTGGCGTGGTCGGGGCTGGGCCGGTCAATCCCCATCCAGAACTGGTAGCCCGCGCGCGCCCCGGCCGAACAGACGTTGGTGTGCGAGTTGTGCCCGTCCACGCCCCACGCCGCCAGCACATGGTTGGTGTAGCCGTCCTCGCCGGGGCGACCGACGTGATACATGATCTCGTTCTGGCGCCCCTCCTCGATGGCGCGCCGGATGCGCGTGCCGATGTCGTCCAGCGCCTCGTTCCAGCCGACCTGCTCCCACTTCCCCTCCCCGCGGGCGCCGGCCCGCTTGAGCGGGAAGAGGATGCGGTCCGGGTCCGTAACTTGATTCAGCGTTGCCGGACCCTTGGCACAGTTCCGCCCGCGCGAGCCCGGGTGCTCGGGGTTCCCCTCGACCTTGCGGACCTGCAGCGTGTCGCGGTCGACGTAGGCGAGCAGGCCGCAGGCCGACTCGCAGTTGAAGCAGGTCGTGGGCACCAGCATGTAGCGCTTCTCGACCCGGCACGGCCACGACTTCGAGTCCAGCTCCACCCAGTCGTCCCAACGCTCCTTCGGCGGGAATGAGGCCAGGTGCACCCGGCTGGGCCCGGGATAGAACGTCTCGCCGCGCGCCTCCACCTCGGCGCCCGCCGCCGCCTGCCGCTCGTTGAGCTCCTGGGGCTCCATGGCTACTCGTGACCTCGAGTTCTATCGACCCACATCGATTCGACTCACGCCAGCGGCACCGATTGGCCGGCCTGAACGTGGGCATGCTCGTAGGCGAACAGGCCGAGCAGCGCCGGGACGGCCGCCCAGGCGCCAAGCCAGGGCGCCGCGATGCCCACCGCGATCATGAGCAGACCCGACCAGAAAAAGCCGCTCCACTTTCCCTTTATCATGTTGTGGTGCGCCAGCCGCGCGTGCGCCGTCACCTGAGTGATCGAAGACTCGCCCGCCACTATCAGCAGGTGAAGCGCGCAGGCGCCCGCCAGGACCCAGGTGAGCGATGTGACCGAATCGGGTTCCAGCCGAGTCGCCACGATCGCGAGCACGCCGGCGCCGGCGATCAGGGCGTGAACCAGCAGGTGCACAGGCAACAGCGGGTTCTGCCACATGTCGCGCGCCTTCGCCTGCGCGAACAGATAGG
>CAYGAJ010000330.1:0-2711 GCA_964347815.1 uncultured Gemmatimonadota bacterium
GCAGCACGTGCGACGTCATGCTGCGCGTGTTCCAGGTGTTCCAGCCTTGCGCGATCCGCTCGTTGATCTCCCGATGCTGTTGGATCTCCCGGGCCTCATTAACAGATGTCGATGTGTCGCGATCGGCGCAGGCGTGGTTCGTCCAGACGGCAAACAAGGTCGTGATCAGCGCCGCCAACTTATGCTTCGATTGGAAGGCGATCATGTGTCAGCTCGGTCTTGTTCAGCAAAGTAGGCGAGTCTAGACTGGTAACGATTCCCGCGTGCGAATTGAAGCTTCCCACCACAGCCCGTCAACCGGCGACCCGAGAAGGAGCCACGCCCCATGCGCCCGCTACGGCCATCGGCCTCGCGCCTGATCATCGCCGCCGCAACGCTCGGCCTCGGCGGCAGCGCGGCGACCGCTCAGGAAGTACTCGACTGGGAGAACCCGGCGGTGCTGGGCCGCAACAAGGAGCCGGCGCACGCGACGTACACGCCGTATCCCGATGTCGCAGCGGCGCTGGCCGGCGATCGCTGGGCCTCTCCTTATATGAAGTCGCTGAACGGAACGTGGAAATTCAGGTGGGACCCGAAGCCGGCGGATCGCCCACTCGACTTCTTCAAGCCCGAGTACGATGTCGGCGGCTGGGACGACGTCCCGGTGCCGAGCAACTGGGAGATCCTCGGCTACGACGTCCCGATCTATACGAACATCCCGTACCCGTTCAGGCCCGATCCGCCCCGCGTCCCCCACGACTACAACCCGGTGGGCTCGTATCGCACCACGTTCAGCATGCCCGAGTCGTGGAGCGACCGCCAGGTCTTCCTCCACTTCGGCAGCATCAAGTCGGCCGCCTACGTCTGGTTGAACGGCGAAGCGGTGGGCTACACCCAGGGGAGCAAGACGCCGTCGGAGTTCAACGTCACACGCTACCTGCGCCCAGGTGAGAACGTACTGGCCGTGCAGGTCTACCGCTGGAGCGACGGCGCCTACCTGGAGGGCCAGGATTTCTGGAAGATCAGCGGCATCGAGCGCGACGTCTATCTCTTCTCGACGCCCAACACCTATATCCGCGATTTCTTCGTCATCGCCGACCTCGATGACGCGTACCGGGACGGCCGGCTTTCCGTTGAGGTCACGCTCCGCAATGCGACGGACGCGCCATCCGGCACACACCAGGTCTCCATCGGCCTGGTCGGTGCCGATGTTCCACCCGCAGAGAGGGACACGATCCGATCCGTCGAGCTGGGTCCCGGCGAAGAGGCGACACTCGAATTCCGGCTGGACGTCACCAACCCGGACAAGTGGACGAACGAGACGCCCAGCCTCTACCCGCTCACCCTCTCGCTCGCCGATCCCGCGGGCAGAGTCACCGAGGTATTGTCGTCTCGGGTGGGGTTCCGCCGGGTGGAGCTGAAGGACGGGCAGCTGCTGGTGAACGGCGTTCCGATCACCATCAAGGGCGTCAACCGCCACGAGCACGAGCCGCGCACCGGCCACGTCGTCAGCGAAGAGTACATGCTGCGCGACATCGAGCTGATGAAGCGGTTCAACATCAACGCCGTCCGCACCAGCCATTACCCCAACGATCCGCGCTGGTACGAGCTGACCGACGAGCACGGGCTCTACGTCATCGACGAGGCCAACATCGAATCGCACGGGATGCAGTACCACCCCGACAGGACACTGGCGACGAACCCGGCGTGGACGGACGCGTTCCTCGACCGGACGATCCGCATGGTGGAGCGCGACAAGAACCACCCGTCGATCATCATCTGGTCGCTGGGCAACGAGGCGCAGGACGGACCCAACTTCGTGACGACCTACGAATGGATCCACGGACGCGACCCAACCCGGCCGGTGCAGTACGAAGAGGCGCGCCAGGAGGCCCACACCGACATCGTCGTCCCCATGTATGCGCGGATCGAGCAGCTGAAGGCGTACGCCAGCGAACCGCGCGCACGACCGCTGATCATGTGCGAGTACGCCCACGCCATGGGCAACAGCGTCGGCAACTTTCAGGACTACTGGGACGTCATCGACGCGAACCGGCAACTACAGGGCGGCCTCATCTGGGATTGGGTCGATCAGGGTCTCTACGCAGTGAGCGAAAACGGCGAGGAGTACTGGGCGTATGGTGGCGACTTCGGACCGCAGCTCGTGCCCAGCGACGGCAACTTCCTGATCAACGGCCTGGTGTCGCCGGACCGTAAGCCGAACCCGCACCTCTGGGAGGTCGGCAAGGTCTACCAGTACATCAAGACCAAGCCGAAGCACTTGGAGAGCGGGACGATCGAGATCGTCAACCGTCACGACTTCACCAACCTGGACCGGTTCGAGGCCAGGTGGCACGTGATGGTGCATGGCGATACGGTGGCCAGGGGCCGCCTGAGCGATCTGTCGCTGGCGCCGCACGACAGCGCCGTCGTGCAGCTGAACCTGCCGCGTATCAACCCGATTCCGGGGTACGAGTACTTCCTCACCGTCGACTACGTGACGAAGGAGGCGACTCCGCTCGTGCCGGCCGGCTACCGCGTGGCCTGGGAACAGTTCCGCCTGCCGCTCTATCGAGATGTGGAGGTCAGCGATCCGAGCGCGTTCCCGCCGCTGGCCCTCGACGTGTCGGACGAGGCGTACCGGATCACCGGCGAGTCGTTCGCCGTGACCTTCGACCGCTCGACCGGCGTGATGACGTCGCTGACCAACCGGGGGACCGAGCTGGTTCGGA
>CAYGAJ010000331.1:0-2710 GCA_964347815.1 uncultured Gemmatimonadota bacterium
GATTCGACGAAGCCGAGCCCCTCTACTATCGCTCCCTCCGCATCAAGGAAGCGGAACTGGGGCCGGATCATCCGGATGTGGCCAACACGCTCAACAACATCGCCATCCTCTACTCCCTGCAGGAGGAGTTTTCCAGAGCCGAGCCGCTCTACCAACGCGCCCTATCGATTCGCGAGAAGGTCTTCGGCCCAAAGCATCCCCGTGTTGGAGAGACCCTCAACAATCTGGGGATCATCACGCTGGAACAGGGCAAGTACCGGGAGTCCGAGCGCTACTTTCAGCGGACGCTGGCGATCTACGAGGGAGCCCTAGGACCGGATCACCCCCGAACCGCCCAAACCTTGTCGAACTACGCCAGGCTGCTCCGCCAGACGGGTCGCGCGGCGGCGGCGGACAGCCTGGACGCGCGCGCCGAAGCGATCCGCGCGGCGCGTGACAGATCGAGCTAGCCGCCTGCCGACGTGTGGAAGCTCCGCAGCATTGAGGGCGGAGCGCAACGTCGAATCACCCCAAAAGCCCGAGAGTCGTTCGCGTTACTCTGCCGATCCCCCCGCGGGCGGCTCCGGCTCGAGGTAGTAGTCGATCTGTCCCGTCGGTCGCCGTTTCGTCCTGATTCGCCCCGTGACGCCGCAGTGCGGACACTCGATAGGTTCGCCGGACCAGGGATCCCCCTCGTAGAGAAAGGGCTCCTGGCATTCTTGACAGAGGACCTTTGCAACCATGCATGCTACCCGGTAAGACGTGCTACACTTCGACCACGACCGGACGCGCTCGGGCGAACCGGTTCTTCCGTGGCAGGCTGTGAGGCGGGTTGAAGCGGGAGTTCTCAAACGGTGATGCAAGAACATGACCAGCGGTGCCGAGGCTTGGCTTGGGATCAGGCCCGGCGACCCGGCGAACGAGTCTGGGCCCGGGCTAGCGCAGCCGTACCCTCCGGGTCGACCGCGACTTTCCGGCATCAGCCGGCCCAGGCCTTGTGGCCGTGGCCGCGATCCGAGTCCAGGTGCCAGTTGGTGAAGGCGAGGGCTTTTGGCAGCCG
This sequence comes from uncultured Gemmatimonadota bacterium, assembly GCA_964347815.1. Classification (GTDB taxonomy): domain Bacteria; phylum Gemmatimonadota; class Gemmatimonadetes; order Palauibacterales; family KS3-K002; genus CAYGAJ01. The sequence continues at coordinate 1,040 of CAYGAJ010000331.1, forward strand.
GAGGTGTCACGCCCCCCGGCGCAGCGCGCCCGTCGCCATCGCTTTCACCCCGGGAGCGAAGCCGGTAGATTGTTTGTTACTGCGACAGAGATGGAGGCTTTGCGAGCAATGCCGGCGCGAACCGCGTTTTTCACGGCGGTCCTCTGGGGTGGCTTGACCGTGCTGCCCGCACACGGCCAGGAAGGTACGGTCCGCTTCGCTTTCCAGGGATCAACCATCCAAGTTGAGGTGAATACGCGTGGCGCCGCCGGGAGCGTCGAGGTGGTGGACGGTGTAGCGGCGGCCGTCGCCGTCACGGATCGAGGCGGCAGCGGTGGCGCCTACGTGCGCCTAGCGGACGGAGTCCTTTCTCTCGACAACCTCTCGGGCATGTGGGCCGATTACTACGTTGTCGTGCCATCAGGCGCGAGGGTCTCACTGTCCATCGACGACCGAACCGTCGTGGCCGTCGCGCCCGCTGGCGGTGGGCGGCATCTCAGCTGGCGCTGGGAGGGGGAGGCCGCGGCGAGTCGGCCGCCGGCCTTGGCCCCGGCGCCTGCGGAACGGGCTTGGCGCCCTCGCCACGACCTTACCGTCAACGCGTTCACCGGTCACCTCATCGTCGACAGCGCCGACGTTCAAAACTTGGACCGCGTGCGGGCGTTGAAGATCATAGTCGGCGGTAGAAGCTTCAGGGTGGCGGGCAACCGATCGGTGAGGTTCGGCTACGACGAGGAAATCCGCTGGGGCGTGGTCGCGCCTCGCTCGGATGGAGTCGAGGTCACGTTGGAGCTTCCCGCGGACATCCAGGTGTTCAAGCTCCGCGTTGGCGGTGCCGCCATCTGGGAAGTCAAGGACGGCCGCGGCCGCGCCCACTGCGAGCCGGTCGCAGAGATCGAGGCCCAGGACGGGCGCCTGATATGGGTGTTCACCCCAGAGGAAGGCCGCCTGCGTTGCTCCGGCAAGAAAGGCCCGCGCCTCGCTGTGCGCGGGCCGATACCCGAGTTGCCCGTGACGTTCTGATCTTACTCGCGTGGCCACCGGGGCGGCCTCGCCCTGCCCGCTGGCGCGTAGCGCCCCTTCCTCACATCCGCTCGATGATCGCCTTCCCGAAGCCCGAGCACGACAGCTCGTTCACGTTTTTCCGGCCCTCGCGCCGCATCAGCCGCGCCAGGTCGTAGGTGACGTGGCCGTCTACGATCGCCCGCTCCATCCCGCGGATGATCAGGTCGGCCGCCTCGTTCCACCCCATGTGCTTGAGCATCAGCACCGCCGACAGGATGATCGAGCCCGGGTTCACCTTGTCCTGGCCCGTGTACTTCGGCGCCGTGCCGTGGGTCGCCTCGAACAGCGCCACCTCGTCCGACAGGTTGGCGCCGGGTCCCAGACCCAGGCCGCCCACCAGCGCGATGGCCGCGTCCGACAGGTAGTCGCCGTTGAGGTTGGGCAGCGCGAACACGCTGTACTCGTCCGGCCGCGTCTGAATCTGCTGGAAGATCGAGTCGGCGATCCGATCCTTCATCACGATTTTCCCCTCCGGCACCACGCCGTCCAGCTCGTCCCAGAGCTGCTTTTCGGTGATCGTGATGTCGCCGAACTCGCGCGCCGCCAGCGCGTAGCCCCACTTGGCGAACGACCCTTCGGTGAACTTCATGATGTTGCCTTTGTGCACCAGCGTCACCGATGGCAGCT
>CAYGAJ010000332.1:0-2704 GCA_964347815.1 uncultured Gemmatimonadota bacterium
AGAGTCAACGAGCCCACGCCGCCCGAGACCGACAGGTTGCGGCAGTTCGAGTTGCCCAGCTTCTCGACCTTGAGCGAGGCCGCCCCAGCCTTGAAGCTGCAGTGCCCGGCCTCGATCAGGTTCGGCTGGCCGAACTTGATCTGCGTGTCGCTGGCGCCGGTCTCGAGGCTCAGCTCCTGAAGACGCAGGCCACCGAGATCCAGCCGCGCCTCCACCGCCCCCATCTCGAGGCGGAGGTCGAGCGGCGTTCGATTCGACAGCTCCACTTTGAGGGCGCCCGCCTCGACGTCGTAGTCCTTGAGGTCACGGAGCTCGACCCGATCGTGCCCTTCCAGCTCGATGCGAAGGCTGCCGCGCTTGTCGGATTCCAAGTAGTTGGTGCGGAGATTGAACGCGTTCTCGTCGAAGCGGGAATCGAGCCGGTACAGTAGCCCGTCGGGCCCTCTCCCCAGCTCGAAACGCCCGACGGCGTATTTGATCCGGACATCGAGCGCGTCCTGACCCTGGTGCTGGCGGGCTTTGGCGACGGTCTTCCAGCTCTGGCCCGCTGCCGGCGCCGAAACGACCAGCACGGCGATCAGGGCAAGCGGCGTGCTCAGTCTCATCGCTCTTCTCCTGCACTCCGCCGTGACTCGGCCCGGCGCTCGATCCCTGCCATGTCCGCCGCGAAGCTGTCGTAAGAGCGCGGCGGGATTTGCTGCGGGCGCGCGTAGGTGCGTCGCGTGCCACCGCGCGACAGCAGCGCCGCGCCCAGCCCGGCGGTCGAGGCGACCCAGGTAAGTATCCAGGCGGCGGCGATCAACAGATCGTGGGCCCAGCCGAGCAGCGGATAGGCCATGTCGGTGATTGCGGCGCCGACGAATAGGGCCAGCAGGATGCCGAGGCCGTTGAGCACGTAGTAGTACGAGTTCGAACGCCGCATCCGCGCCCCCCAGGACGGAAACCGGTGGCGCGTGAGGTTCTCGCCGGCCGCGTGCGCGACCGACAGATAGCCCAGCAACCCGGCCACCAGGAAGGCGATGGCGTAGAACGGGATCGCGATGGCGGTGATCACCAGCACCAGCATCACCAGCGCGATCGGCAGGAAGAGCGTCTCGGCGGCCAGCCCCGCCAGGAACGAGCGGCCGAAGCTGTAGGAGACGGTGTCGCTCACGGTCTCGAGGTGCCCGCGGAAGAAGTAGACCGTGAGGGCTCCGATGAAGGCGAACAGCAGGTACATGGCGATCGTCTGCGTCAGCGACCCCAGCCCGCGCCAGACGTTGCTCAGCACCGACGGCCTTGGAGACTCGATCCGGATCCGCTGCACCGACGGAGCGACGATGACCGGCCCCAGATGCGGGGCCTCGCGGAGGCCGCCGAGGATCGTGCCCTGGTTCTGTACGCTGGCGTTCACTGCGACCACGTCACCCGTGATCTGCCCGCTGGGGCGGATGAGCAAGGCGCCCTCGGCGACGATCACGTTGCCGCTCACCGTGCCGGCGATGATCCCGTCGGTTTCGACGAGGATCAGGGTCTTTTCGAGAGTCGCTCCCTCCAGGAGCTGATACTGGTCGGCGTCGAGTACGATACGGACGGGCGCGGTGAGGTCGCCGTTGAGCGCGCGGGCCAATGCGGGCGCGAGGCCGATGCGGCTCAAAGACCGGGTCAGCCTCTCGGTATCGGCCAACTCGACCACGAGGCCACCGCTGACCGCCTCGCCGGCCTGGGCCGAGATCGAGCCTTCGAGCACCTCGGCAGCGGGCGCCGCTGCCTCGAGCGCCGCGGCCCCGGACGCCACCTCCGCCGCTGCCGTCACCGGCGTTTCACCGGAGATCAACGGGGCGAGCGCGTTGCGAATCGCCGTGGCCACGTCCGCCTCGGCGCCGTAGTCCGCGCCCGCGAAGTCCGTCCAGCCGCTGGCCAGCTGGCCGGCGGCCGCACCCCGGAGCAGACCGCGCCACGACGACTCGAGGGTTCCGCCCGGCTGATAGCGGCCCACTTCCTTACCCCCCACCCGGACGTGGCCATCTAGCAGCTGAACCTTCAGCGAACGTCCGCCGTCCAGCTCGAGCTCGAGCGTCGCTTCGTCAGCGCTCAGCACGACGCCGGTCTGGATCAGCTGATTCGCGGTCGTCTGACCGTAGAGCGCGGCCCCTGAAAAGCACGCGACCAGAAGGAAGGCGGCGGTTCGTAGCCCTTTAGACATGTCCATTCACCCTCGACGGTTGATACCCGGTCACCCGATACAGCGTCCAGATCGCCAACCCTGACAATGCGGTCATCCCGGCCAGTGCACCCGCTAGGCCGGGACCAGGCACCGTCTCGATCAGTCCAGCCGCGGCCTCCGGTATGCCGCTCAGCTCGATGACCGTGCCCAGCTTGATCGCCCCGGCGAGCGCCACCTCCTGGACGCTGGCCAGCAGCCGCGCCAGCAGCGCCCCCGGCCCCACGTCCAGCCTGAAGTGCAGCCACGCCGCGCCGCCGCCCAGGCCGGCGGTCCAGAGCGTGGTTGCCGCCACGGCCAGCCGCCGCAGCCGGCGCGCCGTCCGGGGCTTGAGCGGGGCGGCCGCCGGCGCCTCGACGGGCGTGCGCACCCGCTCCATCACCCGAGCGTCGAAGCCGGGTGACGGCTCGGCCCCTCGCAGAGCGGCCAGAGCCAGAAACACCCCGCGCCAGCGGTCTTCCCGGGCGCGGCAGGCCTGACAACCCTGCAGATGGCTGGTTA
>CAYGAJ010000333.1:0-2676 GCA_964347815.1 uncultured Gemmatimonadota bacterium
CGATGGCGACGTGGTCGCCACCGCTCGGGCGCTGGGGATCAGCTTCGGAGACTAAACCGTCGCTCGGCCTGCGTTGCGGACAGTTGGATGGCGTCGAGATCGGTCGCGGCGTGAGGCTGTTGACGCGGGGTTGAGGGCTCGCGTTCATACTGCGCTCGCCATGGAAACCCGGCGAGGCTATGCTGAAGCTATGAGCGAAACCAAGCTCATGACGGCGTACCAATTGCTCCGCCTCAAGCTGCCTGACAAACGCACGGAGCTAGTTCGCGGGCGTCTGCTCGTGCGCGATCCCGGCGGTGCGCGTCACGGCGCCGTCGCGATGCGGCTCGGCTATCGCATTATGGCTCACGTCGAGGCTCACGACCTGGGGCGGGTCTATGCCGCAGAGACGGGCTTCAAGATCGAGTCGAACCCCGACACGGTGAGGGCGCCGGACGTCGCCGTCATCGCGAGGGACCGCCTGCCCGAAGTCGAGCCGCGGGGGTACCCGAGCTGGGTGCCGGATCTGGCGGTGGAGGTGCTGGCTTACGACGATCACCCGGCCGACACGCTGGAAAAGGTGGCCCAATGGCTCAGGGCCGGGGTGCGGCTCGTCTGGGTCGTAGACTCAGAGAGGCGGAACGCCCGGGTTTATCGTGCCGACGGGAGCGAATCGCTGCTGGGCGCGGACGATGCGCTGGAGGGCGAGGACCTGCTGCCGGGCTTCCGCTGCCCGCTGGCCGAGCTGTGGTGACGTCCGTCAACGCTTCGCCAACCGGACGCTCAGCCAGTCGGCGAGGTAGCTGAGAAACTCGGCGTCGGCCTTCGCGTTCGGATCGGCGTACTCGGCCGTGCCCTCGCCCTTCGAGACGGCGAAGAGATGGTTGAGGCGGGGAAAGATGCGCAGCTCGTGATCGGGGTGCCCGGCCTCGGTCAGCGCTCGATCCAGCCGCCGGGCGTGCTCGGGCACCACCTGCACGTCTTGCTCCCCGTTCACGATCAGCACGGGCGCCCTCAGCCGCCGCACGGTCGCCAGCGGGTCGTGCTCGAAGTGCTCGCGCATCCACTTCACGTTGCTCGCCAGCGCCTTGAACTGGGGCGGCAGCTCCGCTTCGACCTCGCCGCCAGCGCGTATGGCGCGCGACAGTTGCCGGGCTGATTCGCCCGCCTGGGCAACCGCGGCCGAGTCACCGCCCGTGTCCCGGGCGTTGGCCTCGAATTGCTCCACGAGCACCGAGTCGAGCGGCGTGGCCGTCCCCGCCATTAACACCACGGCGGCGAGCTGATGGTCGGCGTCGGCGACGATGGGTGCGATGATCGCACCTTCGCTGTGGCCGACGAGGGCGATGCGCGCAGCGTCGATCTCATGGCGACCTCGCAGATAGCCGACGGCCGCGTGGACGTCGGCCACCAGATCGCTCAGGCCGGCGGTGTTCAGGTCGCCGCCGCTCCCGCCCACACCCCGATCGTCGTAGCGCAGCACAGCGATCCCGCTCCGCGTCAGCGCATCGGCGATGCTGCGGAAGATGCCGAGCTTGAGGCCGCCGGGGCCCGGTGTGTTCTCGTCTCGGTCCTGCGCGCCCGACCCGGTAATCAGCACGGCGGCCGGCCAAGGGCCCGCGCCCTTTGGCAGGGTGAGCGTACCGGCGAGCGTGATCGTGTCCGATCCGAAGCTGACCTCTTCGGCGGTGTACGCGTCGGCCGGTTCCTCAGGCTTCGATTCGGCGCGGCCGACCTGCAGCTGCTCCGACCACCCCCGGTGCTCAGCGCTCACGGCCTCGAAGGCCTGCAGCGGCACCGCCACCTTCAACGGCGTGCCGTCCGCCGCCAGCCAGACGTAGGCGCCCAGCCGGTTGGCGAGGTTCAGGTAGTAGCGGCGGAACGGCAGGGCCGCGCCCTCGCGCCGCGCCGTGTCCACAGCCTCGAGCACGACGGTGATCGGCACGCGGGGGAACGCGACGAACTCTTGCGATTCGCTCACGGGGCCCTGGTGCAGCCAGGCGAACTGAGCGATGTGATGGATGACGTTGTTGGTCAGCAGGACGGAACCGGCGGGCGTGTCCACCCCCGACGTCACGGTGGACCCGCCACGGCTCACGCTTTGCACGCCCTGGCCGCCCTCGCGCCGCAACGTGACCTCGGTGGTGTCCTGGTTGACGGACGCCCGGACATGTGCGGTGCGGAAGGCGAGGCGGTCGTCCGCCTCGGCCTCGACTCGCTGCACGATGTGCATGCCCGGTATACGAAGATCGACATCGCCGCTCAGACGGTAGCCCCCGGCGGCCAGCCGCTGCAGTTGATATGTCTCCTCGCCCGCGTCGGCCCCGCCCAATGTGAACAGAAGCCGTCCTTGCAACGCGTGGGGAACCTGGGCTTCCACGATCGTCACCGACACGAGGGTCAACGCGGCGGCGAACGCCGGGATCAAGCGATACGTCGGGCTCATGGGGAGAGGTCTCAGCTAGACGCCCCGACCGGTTCGATCAACACGGCGCTCCCATAGACCATGATCTCCGACGCCGCGCCCATCATGTACGATGTCGAGAAGCGCACGTTGGTGATCGCGTTGGCGCCCAGCTTCTCCGCCTCGGCGGTCATCCGATCGATCGCCTGCTCCCGGGCTTCCGCCATCATCTTCGTGTACTCCTCGATCTCGCCGCCGACGCCGTTCTTGAGGACCGCAAGGATGTCCCCGCC
>CAYGAJ010000334.1:0-2668 GCA_964347815.1 uncultured Gemmatimonadota bacterium
TCAAATCGCCGATCGACGGCTTCATCCTCGAGAAGAACGTCGAGATCGGCGACCCGGTCGTCCCCCTCAATCCGTACCAGGAGGGTACCGTTCTGATCACGATGGCGGAGATGAGCGCGCTGATCTTCCGCGGGACGGTGGACGAGATCGATGTGGGGCGGCTGCGCGAGGGGATGCCGGTCGAGATCAAGGTCGGTGCCCTGCCGAACGCCAAGGTCACGGGCACGCTCGCCAAGATCTCGCTCAAAGCACGGACCGAAGACAACTCGACGGTCTTCCCCATCGAGATCGAGCTGGATGCGACGGACGGCGTCGTGCTGCGCGCCGGCTACTCCGCCAACGCCGACGTGATCATCGACCGGCGCGAAGACGTGCTGATGATACCGGAGCGGCTCATCAGCTTCTCCGGCGACACGGCCAGGGTCACGGTTCTTCTCGGCGACGGGAGCCAGGAAGAGCGCACGGTCGAGACGGGCCTCAGCGACGCGATCAACATCGAGGTCCTCGCGGGCCTCGAGGAAGGCGAGAAGGTGGTCGAGCCACCGCCGCGTGAAATCCAGTAGGCGGTAGGCGGCTTTCGGTAGACGGTTTTCGGTAGACGGTAAGCGGTGGACGGTAGACCGTAGGCGATTGGCGTTGCGAGTTCTTGGGACCATCCGCGACTTCTTTCACGATCTGCGCACGCAGCGGTTGCGCACGGCGTTGACCATCCTCGGGATCACCTGGGGTACGGTGGCGGTCGTCGTGTTGCTCGCCTTCGGTGTGGGGTTGGAGAAGCAGACGCGCAAGCGGATGCACGGCCTGGGCGAGCAGATCGTCATCCTCTTCGGTAACCAGACCACGAAAGCGTATGCGGGATTCCCTTCCGGCCGCGACATCCGCTTTCAGGAAGAAGACGTGGCGCTGCTGCAGCGCGAGATCGACGACATCGTCCAGATCAGTCCCGAGTACAGCACCTGGCGGGCGCCGGCGCGCCGCGGGCGCAACAGCGCCAACCCGAACGTCACCGGCGTGTACCCGGTGTACGGAGAGATGCGCAACGTCATCGCCGACTGGGGCGGCCGCTTCATCAATCAGGCCGACATCGACGAGCGCCGCCGCGTCGCCTTTCTCGGCAACGAGCTACGCCAGCTCCTGTTCGAGGACGAAGATGCCGTCGGAAAGACCGTGTTCGTCGGCGAAGTGCCGTTCACGGTGATCGGCGTGCTGAAGGAAAAGCAACAGAACTCTTCATACAACTCGCGGGACCGCGACCGCATCTTCATCCCCTCGAGCACGCATAAAGCCATCTTCGGCCAGCGCTACCTGGCCAACATCATCTATCGGACCCGGTCGCCCGAGCTGACCGAAGCAGTGGAGCGGCGCGTCAACGAAGTGCTGGGCCGCAAGTATCGCTTCGACCCCACCGACGAGGACGCCATCTGGGAGTGGGACACCAGCGAGTTCGAGAAAATGCTCAAGGCGATCTTCATCGGCATGAACACGTTTCTGGGTATCGTCGGCGCCTTCACGCTGACGGTCGGCGGCATCGGCGTCGCCAACATCATGTACATCGTAGTGAAGGAGCGGACGCGGGAGATCGGCGTGCGACGCTCCATCGGCGCCCGCAAGCGCGACATCATGCTGCAGTTTCTCGGCGAAACGTTCGTTGTCGTCGCCGTGGGCGCGCTGCTGGGCTTTCTCGTGTCGCTGGGGTTGATCAAGCTCGGCGCTCTGCTGCCGCTTCAGGAGTACGTGGGGCGGCCCACCCTCTCCCCGCTGGTTCTGACGGCGACCATCGCGCTGCTGGCCGGCGTCGCCCTGCTCGCAGGCTACTTTCCGGCCCGCAAGGCGGCAAACCTGGACCCGGTGGAATGTCTGCGCCACTGAGGCGGCCCTGACGAACGATGTGGAGAATACTGCTGGGCGAGTTTCTGGGTGACCTGCGGGCGCAGAAGACGCGCGTGCTGCTCACCACCTTCGCAATCACCTGGGGCACGATCTCGGTGGTGCTGTTGCTCGCCTTCGGTGAGGGGCTGCGCCGTGGCATCGTCACTGGCCTGATGAACGCCGGCGAGCGGATCTTCATGGTCTACGGCGGGACGACGAGCCTCGCCTACGAGGGGCTGCCCAAGGGCCGCAGGATCCGGCTCGCCGAAGAGGACCTGGACATCATCACCCGCTCCATCGAGGAGATCGATCGGGTGAGCCCGTCGTACGGCCGCTGGGGCACGACGCTCGAAGTCGGAGAGAACCGGACGACCACCTACATGGAGGGCGTCTACCCCGCCTTCGAGGATATGCGGCGCATGTACCCCCGCGCGGGCAGCCGCTTCATCAACCAGCGCGACCTGGATGAGAAGCGACGCGTGCTGTTCCTGGGGAACGAGATCGCCGAGGAGCTGTTCGGGAGCGAAGAGCCGGTGGGTAAGACGGTGATGCTGGACGATCTGCCGTTCACCGTCGTCGGGGTCATGCAGAAGAAATTCCAGGACAGCATGAACAACGGCCCCGATGCCGACCGTGCGATCATCCCGGCCTCTACGTTCCGCAGCATCTACGGCCACCGCCACGTGAACCACCTGTTGCTGCGGCCGCGCGATCCGTCGCGCGCCGAGTTCGTCAAGTCGGAGCTGAACCGGGTGCTGGGCCGCCGCTACAAGTTCGACCCCGAGGACGAGCGGGCGCT
>CAYGAJ010000335.1:0-2659 GCA_964347815.1 uncultured Gemmatimonadota bacterium
AGTACGAGTCGTGCTGCTGCAGATCGACGGGCGCCGAGGCGTGCATGATCCCCGAGAGGCCGCCCACGGTGAAGATCGCCAGCAGGCCGATGGCGAAAAGCATCGCGGTCGTGAAGCGGATCGAGCCGCCCCACATCGTACCCAACCAGTTGAAGATCTTCACGCCGGTGGGGATGGCGATGATCATCGTGCTGGCCACGAAGAACGAGTCGGCGATCGGACCCAGCCCGGTCGTGAACATGTGGTGGCTCCAGACGCCCCAGCCGATGAAGCCGATCAACACCCCGGCGTACACGACGATCGGGTAGCCGAACAGCGGCTTCTTCGAGAAGGTGGGCACCACATCGGAGATCATCCCGAACGACGGCAGAATCAGGATATAGACCTCCGGGTGCCCGAAGATCCAGAACAGGTGTTGCCAGAGCACCGGGTCGCCGCCGGCCGTCGGCACGAAGAAGTTCGCCCCGAAGAAGCGGTCGAAGGCCAAGAAGATCAGCGCCACGGCGATCACCGGGATCGCCGTGACCAGGATCCAGCTGGTCACGAACGTCATCCAGGTGAACAGCGGCATGCGCATCAGCGTCATCCCCGGCGCCCGCAGGTTGATGATCGTCGTGATGAAATTGATCCCGCCCAGCAGCGAGCTCAGGCCGACGATCGAGAGGCCCAGCACCCAGAAATCGACGTTCGCCCCTGGCGAGAACTGCGCCGAGGTGAGGTTGGCGTAACCGACCCAGCTCGTGTTGGGGGCCGCCCCGAACAAGAAGCTCGAGTTCAGATACAGGCCGCCGAACAGGAACACCCAGAAAGAGAGGGCGTTAAGACGTGGGAATGCGACGTCGCGGGCGCCGATCTGCAGCGGCACGACGTAGTTGAAGAAGGCGACGGCCAGCGGCATGGCCACCAGAAAGATCATCGTGGTGCCATGCATCGTGAACAGCTGATTGTACGTTTCCGCGCCCAGGAACGTGTTCTCTGGAACGGCGAGCTGGATGCGGATGAGCAGCGCCTCGATGCCGCCGATGACGAAGAAGAACAGCGCCGCCGACCCGTACATGATGCCGATCCGCTTGTGATCGACCGTCGTGATCCAGCTCCAGATCGTCGGCCCGAGTCCGCGCGGATCGGTATAAAGCGCCGCCGCGGCGCTTCGCCGCCCGGCGACACTCGCCGCCGACGCCGCCGTCTTCGCGCCCGCGCTCCTCTTCGTCTCCGGATCCGCCATTCCCGTTACCTTGAAAGTCCCGAGCCGCCTGCTACTGCAGACTGGCGAGGTACGCCGTCACCGCCTCAAGCTGCTCTTCCGTCAGCCCCGTCGGCGGCAAACCGCCACCGCCCGCCTGCGTACCCGGCATCTTGACGCCCGGCTTGAAGCGGGCGGGATCCCGGATCCAGGCGAGCAGATTCTCACGCGTGTTCTCGAGCAGCCCCGCGCCGATCGTCGTCCGCGCCCCCAGCCGGGTCAGGTTGGGGCCGATGGCGCCCTGCGCGCTGGTTCCCGCGATCGCGTGGCAGGCGATGCAGCTGCTCCGCATGAAGATCTCGCGCCCCTGATCGGCCAGGCTCCCCGAGTCCGGTGGCGTCGCGGCCTGCATGTGGCGCACCCAATCTTGAAAGGCGTCTTCATCCTCGGCGATCACTCGCATCCCCATCAGACCGTGGGACGGACCACAGAACTCCGCGCACTGCCCCGGGTAGATGCCCGGCTCGTCCACTGTGAAGGTGAGCCGGTTGACCTTGGGTCCCGGGGCGTCCGGGTCGCGCACCCACGGGTTGACATCGCGCTTTCCGCCCAGCCGCGGCACCCAGAAGGAATGGATGACGTCTGCGGAGCGCAGCTGCAGATCGACCCGGCGACCCACCGGCAGGTGCAGCTCGTTGGCCGTGACCACGCCTTCGGCCGGGTAGCGGAACTCCCACCACCACTGGCGGCCGATCACCTCCACGACCAGCGCGTCGGGGCCCGGTGCGGCCTGGGTGCGAAAGACCGTCTGCACGGTGGGTATCGAGATGAGGACGACGATCACCGCGGCGCCCAGCGTCCAGCCGATCTCGAGCCCCAGATGACCACGTGTCTTCGTCGGCTCCGGACCGCCCGGCCGGGCCCGATAGCGAATCAGGATGTAGCCAAGGATGCCCCAGACCAAGACCAGGATGATCAGGGTCCAGATAAAGACCAGCCGATACAGGCTCTGGATGGCCGACCCGAAATCGCCGCTCACCGGGTCGATGGTGGTTTGAGGATAGTCGCCCCCGCAGCCGGCAAGTACCACCGGGAGCGCGAGGCCGCTAATCGTAATCAGGTTAAGCAGGCGCCGGCCCAGCCAGGCCGTTTTGTGACCAACCCAGCGCACGTCTTTTCCTCAATGGGGGTGTGAGCGAAGTCTCAGACTCGGCGCGAACGATACACATTATTATCCGATTTGCAACCACCGCCCCGCTCGAAGCGGCGATCACAAGCCGTACGTTCGCCGGTCCGGTTCCGAAGCCCTGATGCGAACGGCGGGATAGAAGCACGCGGCCGCGGACGTTTGAAGCCGCCCGCGGCCGCCGAAGTGACGCTCGGTTCGGTCGCGTTCTTCAGTTCGGCGCGTGCACCCCAAACCCGCGTCCGTAGTCGCGATCTCGGCCGATGGCCGGCCCCGAGGGCCGCTCGGCC
>CAYGAJ010000336.1:0-2627 GCA_964347815.1 uncultured Gemmatimonadota bacterium
TCGAGCCGCGCCTGAGACTCCCGCTGTACGGCGCGCTCCGCGCGTCGCCGCCGGGCCCAGCGGGCCGGGTCAATTCGCCCGGGCGGTCGCTCATCGCGGAGCGCACCGACCAGCAGGATCCGCGTCGGGCCGGCCAGCTCCAGCTCGGCCCGGACCCGCACCCTGGAGCGCCCCTCGTCGGAGATGTTGGCCACAGTCAGCACCGCGGGGGCCGGGTCGATCCGCAACCCCAGCCACTCGCCGATCGCGCTTTGCAACCCCACCGCACCCGCTTCCACGTTGTACGAGAGCGGGCCCGTCGCGCTCGCCGGGTAAGGCCACATCAGACGCAGGTCGCTCTCCATGGTCCAGATCAGGTGCGCCGGACCCTCTGAGGCCGGCACCAGCTCGATCAGGATCGCGGGCTCGTCGGGTGCAACCGTAGTCCGCTCGCCGATGATGCGACCGTTGACCTCGAGGCCCCGCTCGATGAGGCCGGGGGCGATCCGATACCTTCGCGCCGTGGCCGGTGGCCGTCCTTCACCGCCGCTCAGCTCCCAGCGGCTGACGGCTCGAACCGGATGAAACCAGATCTCCGCCGGCCCGACACGCTCCTTGCCCGTAAGCAGAGCGCGCGTCCCCGCCAGCGTGTACTCCTCGTCCTCGGGCTCGCGCTCCAGGTGAATGTCGGCGCCCAGCGCGAAGGCCGCGCCGGCGTCCGGTGGAAGCTCCGGGGGCAGCGGCACCTTCGAGTCGAGACCGACATCCGGCTCCGGCTTCCGCCACTCGCCGCCCATCAGACGGGCCCGCCCACCGTTCGGCGCCACGCGCCTCAACGCGTTTCGTGTCAGCCACTCGAGATGCGGCCGGTGCGACTTGCGCCGCGCCGCGAAGTACAGGTAACCGCCGATGCACAACGCCCAGCCGTCGCCGATCACGTACTCCCAGGCCAAACGACGATCGGCGTTCATCGTGATGTACGACCGCTGCACCGCGATCGCTCGGCCCCGCTTCGGCCACCGGTCACCCGTGTACGCGTAGCGGACGAAGCGCTCCCCTTCTTCCGGATCCCAGGTGTAAGTGCCGCTCCCCAGTCCATCGAATAGCGGGTGGCCACGACAGCTCTGAAGTCCGCGCACCCGCGGAAGCACGGCGAAGCTTTGAGCGAAGGCCAGGTCGTCAGGCTCGTCCGACCAGGCACCGGCGCTGACCTCGTTGGGCGGCACTTCCTCCCAGCCAAGCCCTGTCGGCAGAGCCGCGGCCGCCAAGGTGGCGAGCAAGCCGCCGCCGGCGTGGACGTGCGCGTCCAGAGCGCGTCGCGCCTCCGGCGGCAAGTCGGGGAGGTCATCCCAGTGCAACCAGACGATCGACGATGGTTTCGGTGGAGCGACGACAAGATCGGCGAGGGTAACCTTGCGCGCCTCGAACTCGGCCACGTTGCCGAGCCACTCCCAGGCTGCGGCACTCTCATCCGTGACGGAGTCGTCAGGCTGGACGAAGAAGACGCGTACGGGCTCGCTCATAGCTGTAGAGCGATCGACCTTCCAGACCGCGGACTCCGAGCCGGCCGATTCTCTATTCTCCAGCAAAGACCCACTCGGCCCCCTTGCGAGCCAAGACGGTGGGAGTGAACGCGCCCGCCCCAACCTCCAGCGCCAGGCTCATGACCTCGATGCGCGATGGCGTGAACTCGATGAGGACGTAGTCCGGCGCCGCGGGGCCAGCCGGATAGAAGCCTTCCCACTCCGGCTTGAAGCGGCGCCGTCGCTCCTCGATGTCGCCAACCAGCCGAGCCACGCCGATCACGGTCACGTAACCCTCCCGCTCCCAGTCGTAATACGCCAGCGTCGCTCTCGGGTCGTGGCGGAGCTGACCAACCTTCCGCGTCGTCAAACTCGTCGCCATCCATACGGTCATGTCGGCATCGGGTGGGAACGGGTCCATGAGTCGCGCCTGGGGGTGGCCCGCTTCATCGAGCGTGACCAGAAAACAGTAGCGCGCTGCCTCCATGGTCGTACGGACGGCCTCGAGCGCACGACCCACCGTCAGCGTGTCGCCCTGGGCACGGCTCGCCGCTGGAAGGACGACGACAAACAACACGGCCGCCTTCAGACCGCGCAGAAGCTCACGCCGCCAGACGCGCCGACGGGCACGTGACTCAATGCGTATGCTCATGGATCGCTCCCCGAGATCAACCGACGGGCTGGGGCGGACTGACGCCCCTCGATCTTGACCCCACCGGGCCGAGAAGTAAAACGTGTCATACGGACACGGTCCGGCGGCGATCGGGCACACCCTTCCTCACCCGACCCCAGTCTTTTCAGGCATCTTTGCGCGGCATGCGCGTTGCTACCCTGTCGCGGAGCGGTCGAGCGAATCGGCCATCGATCCGGCAATGGAGGAGGGCTTCATGAGAAAGTTCAACGTTTGCCTTTTTGCGATAGCCGCGCTCGTCGGGACTGGCACGTCCGCGATGGCGCAACACGCCGGCGCCTACGTGCTGGCACCCGGGCCTGCGGGGTTGGAATTCGGACTGTACGCCGCGCCGTTTTCTCGCGATTCCGACGTGCAGTTCTTCTTCGCGCTGGAGGTGGGGCGGCACGCGCACGTCGCGCCTGTGGTCATCCACGCACCCGCGCCGCGCCTTC
>CAYGAJ010000337.1:0-2624 GCA_964347815.1 uncultured Gemmatimonadota bacterium
TGGCGACGGCGGCCACGGCGGGGGGTTCGGTGTCGTATCAGTTCGACGCCTTGGGACGGCTGGTGGGCTACGACAACACCGTGTCCTATGCCTACGACGGGCTGGATCGGGTGGCCACCCGGGGTGCCGACAGTTTCTCGTATGGGGGGTTGGGCCTGGATCCGGTCGCCGACGGCACCTTCCTCTATTCCCGGTCGCCGGGGGGTCGGCTGGTGGGGATGTCGGACGGGGTAGCGGCCCGCTTGGTGGGCCACGACCGCCACGGCGATGTCACCCATCTCTTCACCGGGTTGGGGGTGGTGTCGGACACCCAACTGTTCGACCCGTTTGGGGCTCCGTTGGCGGCCACCGGGCCGTGGGCGGTGCCGGTGGGGTTTCAGGGCGACTGGACGGATCCCAGTTCGGGGCATGTGTGGATGGGAGCCCGGTGGTATGAGGGGGGGTGGGCCAGCTTCCTCTCCCGCGACTCGGTGTTTGGGGAGCTACGTACCCCGATCAGCCTGAATCGGTATACCTACGCCTTCGCCAGCCCGTTGCGCTATTGGGATCCCGACGGGCGTTACGTCCTCGAAGGCCTCGGCGGGCCTGCCCTCGCGACAAGCACCAGCGGGTCGACGGTGTCGCCGCGGCTGTATCGACAGTTGGCGCCCGAAGACCAGACCGCGGTGGCCGGTCTGGTGGCCACCAACCCTCCACCGCGGCCGGCCACCTCCCGGTTGGGGGAGACGGTGGTGGCGGTGCAGGAGCGGCGCAATCCGGTTGACGTGTGGTTTGGGCTGGCGAGTTCAACGGGCATCACCTTGATACGGACCGGGCGGTCGGAGGATCCGGTAGCGCTGTTGGAGGAGCGGGGTCGCGGCTTCCGCGCCGGCTTTCGGGGTGCCGTCGACGAAACGCTGGCGGCGTTGTCGCAGCCGGTGCGGGACCCGCTGGGAACCGCGGCGGCGCAGCTCCGGCAGATGGGTGAATTCTGCCTGGAGAACCCGGAAGATGAATGCGTGATTGGCGCCTTGTTGGCGCCGGCGGTGGAGGACCTGCTCGACGACCTGTGGACCTCCGGCACCGATCCCGGCTATGAGGGCGGAGCCGCTGCCGGTGCCCTCACCTTCGACGCCGCCACCGTCGCCGGGGCCACGCTGGCGATCAAGGGGGGAGCCAAACTCCTCAAGGCGACCCGGGTACGGACGGCGCTGCGCCAGCCCACCACCATCGGCAGCCGCCTCGACGCCTACACGGTCACCCAACCCCGCATCGCCGCCAAACCTACAATCCCCCGCAATGCGACCAGGTCGATAGCTGCTCCCCCACCGCTGCGGAACATCCCTGGGAACGCGCAGGTGCGGGTTCTCACGCCAGATCCGGGTGGTGGGGTGCAGTATGGCGTGGAGTACAAGTGGATCAACGAGCAGGGCCAGACGGTCCGGTTCCGTGTGCACGGGCCGGATGCAACTGCTCCTGCGGGATCTAACGCTGCACTAGGGGAGACATACCGGGTTCAGGTAGGTGGCCGCTATATGGATGCGCAAGGGAACCTCTATCCGCGCGGGGTGCACAACCCGAAGAGCCCAAGCTATGACCCGACCGCCGCGAACGCGACACATATCCCGTGGCCTGGCCTGTGGGGCCTGCCGTGAGTGCCGTAGGAACCGCGTTGGATCTCGTTCGCAGGCTGGTTTCGCCCGATGCCTCGGATCGCGAGAGGGCGGCGGATGAGGTGACCGATGTGATCCAAGCCCTCGATGTCTTCGGGGCAGCCCTCGCCCACATGCTTGCGCTGGTCTGCGTCACCGAGGTTGACCAGGGTGCGCGTGAGGCCCAGCTGCATGCTTTGGCGGAGTTGGATGAGTGGGGCATGGTCCCGACTACGGCCCGCGAAGTTCTTGCCGCGATCGATCGTCGCTCACTGGTCGGATCTCAGGTGGAGTACGTCGAGGCTTTGCTCTCGAATGCGTGAGGAAGCGCGCGGTCAATGGAGTCGAGTGGGCCTCGTGGGTGCACTTGAAAGGCGTCGGCGGCCACTGCGGGCGGTTCGGTGTCCTATCAGTTCGACGCCTTGGGGCGTCTGGTGGGCTACGACAACACCGTGTCCTATGCCTACGACGGGTTGGATCGGGTGGCCACCCGGGGTGCCGATAGCTTCTCCTATGGGGGGTTGGGGTTGGATCCGGTGGCCGACGGCAGTTTCCTGTATAGCCGGTCGCCGGGGGGGCGGCTGGTGGGGATGTCGGACGGGGTAGCGGCCCGGTTGGTGGGCCACGACCGTCATGGGGATGTGACTCATTTGTTCACCGGTCCGGGGGTGGTGTCGGACACCCAGCTGTTCGACCCGTTCGGGGCCCCGCTGGCGGCGACGGGGCCGTGGCAGGTGCCGGTGGGGTTTCAGGGCGACTGGACGGATCCGGCGTCGGGGCATGTGTGGATGGGAGCCCGGTGGTATGAGGGGGGATGGGCCTCCTTCCTCTCCCGCGACACCGTGTTCGGGGAACTACGCACCCCCATTTCGCTGAACCGGTTCACCTACGCCTTCGCCAGTCCGTTGCGCTATTGGGATCCCGATGGGCGAATCCCAATGGACCTGGTGGACATGTTGGGCCCCGAGGACGCGGCAGCGGTGAAAGCCGGCA
>CAYGAJ010000338.1:0-2591 GCA_964347815.1 uncultured Gemmatimonadota bacterium
GGCGACGTGGAGGTCGTGGTCGCCGGCGGCCAGGAGTCGATGTCGAACGCCCCCTACTATCTGTTCGGCTACCGGGACGGCGTGAAGTTCGGCACCCAGCAGATGGTGGACGGGCTGATCTACGACGGGCTCTGGTGCGGATTCCACGATTGTCACATGGGCGGGCACGCCGAGTACACGGCGGCGAAGGCCGACGTCTCCCGCGCCGACCAGGACGAGTTCGCCTACCAGAGCCACATGAAGGCGGTGGCGGCGCAGAAGGCGGGCAGGTTCGACGCCGAGGTCGTCCCGGTCGAGATCAAAGGGCGTAAGGGCGCCGTGACCGTCGTCGACACCGACGAAGGCCCGCGCGCCGACACGACCAAGGAGAAGCTGGCGAGCCTGAAGCCGGTCTTCGGCGACAGCGCGCCGCCGGAGGTCGAGACGTACTCGGTGACCGCGGGGAACGCCTCGGCGCTCAACGACGGCGCCGCCGCGCTGCTCGTGACGTCGCAGCGGTTCGCGGAAGAGCGAGGGCTCTCGATCATGGCGCGGGTTCGCAACTACGCGGTCGGCGCTACCGAGCCCCGTGATCTCTTCTTCGCGCCGGTGGACGCGGTTCAGAAGCTGATGAAGAAAGACGGCACCTCGATCAGCGACTATGAACTGATCGAGATCAACGAGGCGTTCGCCGTGCAGACGCTGGCGGACGGCCGCGCCCTCGGTTGGGACTGGGATCGCGTCAACGTGAACGGCGGCGCCGTCGCGCTCGGCCATCCGATCGGCGCGTCGGGTGCCCGCATCTTGGTCACGCTGCTGAGCGCGATGCAGGACCGGAACAAGCGGCTAGGCCTGGCCACGCTGTGTCTGGGCGGTGGCAACGCGGTCGCCATGAGCGTCGAGAGAGTTTGATCTGAACACAAGGAAAAGGAACGCTGAGAACGTGAGATCGAGACCGCAGAGTCGGACTGGCGCCACGGCGCTGAGTGAGGCCCTGGCGAGCCGCACGTCGTATCGTGTGATTGGAGTCGCCGTCTTCGCGTTGGCCACGGCCGTTGCCGCGCGGGTGGCGATCCCCTTACCGGGAACGCCGGTGCCCTTCACGCTGCAGGTGGTCACCGTGTTGCTGGCCGGTTCCCTGTTGGGGGCCCGGTTGGGCGCCGCCTCGCAGATCCTTTACGTGGTGCTGGGAGCGCTCGGAGCGCCGTTGTTCGCGTTCGGCGGCGGTCCCGCTTATCTGCTGGGGCCGACGGGCGGTTACCTGCTCGCCTTCCCGGTGGCCGCCTGGCTGGTGGGGGCTCTGGCCCCGCGCACGGGCGGCGTGGGAAGGCTGATCCTCGGCTTGACCGCCGGTGTCGTGTTGATTCACGCGGGCGGCGCCGCCTGGCTGGTGGCGATGACGGGCAGCTTTGAGCAGGCTGTGACGTTTGGCGTGTTTCCCTTTATTGCACTCGATGTCGTGAAGATAGCACTTGCGCTGCTTATCACTCTTAAGTTTCGTCGCCGCGCCCTCGAGCTCTTCTAGACTCGAGGGCTTTTTGTTTACGGGAACGGGATCGCGTGCGAACGCGAGAATTCTTTCTGGGTCCCGAGAAGCCGCATGCGCCCTGGCGGCTGCTTCTCTTCCTCGTCTGTACGGTGGTCGTCTTCTGGCTCCTGGTCGAGTTGGCCGGGCTGGTGCTGACCTTCGAGGTTGGTGGCCTCTGGGCGTACGCCGTGGGCGGAGCCTTGCTGACCGCCGCGGCGCTGGCGGCGTCCACCGTAATGATGCGGCGCGTGGAAGCGCGGCCGCTCTCGGCGCTCGGACTGGGGCTGCGAGCGGAAGCCGGTCTCGAGTGCATGCGTGGCGCCGTGATCGGCGGCGGCTTCATCGGGCTCCTGGTTTTGGTGCAGACGCTGCTGGGCTGGCTGAGCACCGAGCCGGACACCGGCGGCGTGGTGGACTGGCTCCTCTACCTGGGGCAACTGGGCCTGGTGCTGGCCGTGGCGGCGGCGGCCGAAGAGCTGATTTTTCGGGGTTATCCCTTCCAGGTGCTGGTGGAGTGGTTGGGGCCGGCCGCGGCGGTCGTCCTGTCGTCGGTGGTCTTCGCCGGCGTTCACGCTTTCAACCCGCAGGTCGGCGCGATACCCTTGCTGAACATCGGGCTGGCCGGCGTGGTGTTGGCCGGGGTCTATCTTCGCACGCGGTCGCTCTGGACGGTGATCGGTCTGCACTGGGCCTGGAACTGGGTCATGGCGGCGGTCTTCGATCTGCCGGTGTCCGGTATCGCCGATTTCGACGTGCCGGGTTACGACAGCGTTCAGAACGGGCCCGACCTGTTGACGGGAGGCGCCTTCGGACCCGAGGGCGGACTGCTGGCGACGCTGCTGGTTCTGCCGCTGATCGTCTGGGTCTTCCGTACCGACTGGCTGAAGACGTCGCCGCGTCTGGCGGCGCTGCGTCCGCTGATGGAGACCGATCGCCAGGGAACGAACTGACGGGGCGCGGGCACGCCTTCTCTGTGTAGCCCGGGCGTGCGGGCCCCTAAAATCGAGGTGTATTCCGATGTCTAGCACGAACGGGATGAAAGCCGCCGTGATCGGCGCCGGGACGATGGGCAACGGCATCGCCC
>CAYGAJ010000339.1:0-2584 GCA_964347815.1 uncultured Gemmatimonadota bacterium
GGAGCGCGCACCGTCTCGGACCCTCACGCCAACGACGCGTCCCGCCTCCCGAACCACGTCGTACGCTCTGAGCCCGAACGACACGCGGGCGCCGGCGCGGCACGCTTCATCCAGCAACGCGGCGTCCAGCTCGCGGCGGCGTACGCCCCAGCCGTGTATCGCGGCACCTTCGCCGTCCAACCCGAAATCGATTTGGAAGGCACGGCCATCCGGCGCCTCGACCCGCCATCCGCACAGCAAAGCCGGCTTCAAGGCAGCTTCCAAACGGTAGCGGACACCAAGCCGCTCCAGCTCACGCACCGCGCCCGGGTTCACGCAATCGCCGCAAGGCTTCTCCCGGGGAAACGCCGATCGCTCCACGATCAGCACGTCGCGGCCGCGCCGCGCCAGCTCGAGCGCCAGCGACGCGCCCGCCGGCCCCGCCCCTACGATCACGACCTCGGACTTCAGGTTCACGACACGGACTCCCATCGCTCGTCGCCGTCCGGCCGTCGCCAGCGCAACGACCAGCGGAAGCCCGGCTGCGGTTCGACCACCGGGTCGAGCCCCGCCGCTCTCGCAAGCGCGCGCGCCTCTTCTGCCGTGTAGGCCGCCCGCATCGAGACCGGTCCGTCGTGCCGCGAATACGTGTGCCGACGCCAGACCGTGTGGGCGAGCGTTTGTGCGGCCAGATAGCCGAGCACGCCGCGGCGAAGGTCGCTGACCACAAGGCCGAGTCGGCTCACCCGGGCCATCTCTCGCAGCGCGATCACCGCGTCCTCAGGCGTCAGGTGGTGGAGGAAGGTGCTGCTGATCGTCACATCGAAGCGGCGATCGGGAAACGGGAGCGCCCGAGCGTCGCCCTGGACCAGGCCGATCCGGTGGTTGCCGTCGGCCCGCGACAGATGCGCCGCCGCCAGCCGCACGGTCTCGTATCCCAATTCGAGAGCGACGGCTTCGGCGACGGGCTGGCCCCGCCGCTCCAGCCAGCGCGCCAGCGACCCCAGCATGTCGGCGCCGCCCGCCCCCACATCCAGCAGGCGCAGCCGCACGGCGGCTGCGCCGGGGCAAAGGCGCCCGAGCTGGTGGATGATCGTGGCTGTGCCACCCAGGTAGCGGTTGTACGAGGCCAGGTCGCTCAGGCTCTCGGCCAACCGCCCCGGGTTCGGGGAACGTCCGTCCATCAGTTCGGGGCGCTGACGCCGTTTCATCCGCCGCTGCGGCCTCCGGGGCAAGTCTAGGTTTGGCCAATCTAAACTCGCGGTCCTGCCTGCCAAGCGTTAGTTGAGATTGAGTCTCTATTGCATCCACAAGCAATACCCCGTATTTTACCGGTTTTAGAGTACCCTAAAAATCTGAATGGCCCCAACCATGACGACTTTCTCGCGCCGTGACTGGTTCAAGCTCTCCGCCGCCGCCGCTGGCATCTCCAGCGTCGCCGCCGTCCTCGGACTCCGCCCCCGCGGGCAGGGCCGGGAGAAGCGCTATCAGGAGGCCGATCCGCACCGGGCCGCCGCCGTCGGCACCGTATCCACCAAAGACTTCGATCCGGTCGCCTACCTGACGGAATTCGACGGCGGCCGCGTCAGCCGTACCCCTGACGGCCGCACCCTCCGCGAATACGACATCGTGGCCACCGACAAAGAGGTGGAAGTCGCGCCAGGCGTGTTCTTCCCCGCCTGGACCTACAACGGCCGGGTGCCCGGGCCGACGATCCGCTGCAGCGAGGGCGACCTCTTGCGGGTGCGTTTCACCAACGCCGGCAGCCACCCCCACACCATCCACTTTCACGGCACGCACCCGCCGGAGATGGATGGCGTGGAGCCGGTCGTGAATCCGGGTGGCTCGTTCACCTATGAGTTTGACGCCAAGCCGTTCGGCCTGCACCTGTATCATTGCCATACCATGCCGCTCAAACGGCACATCCATAAGGGGCTGTACGGCGCGTTCATCATCGATCCGCCCGGGGGCCGGCCACCGGCCCAGGAGCTGGTGATGGTGATGAACGGCTTCGACACCAACTTCGACGGCGAGAACGAAGTCTACGCCGTCAACACCGTCGCCTTCCACTATCAGCACCACCCGATCGTCGTCGAGGTCGGTAAGACCGTGCGGGTCTACCTGGTCAACCTGACGGAGTTCGACCCGGTGAACTCGTTCCATCTGCACGCCGGAATGTTCCGGGTCTTCCGCACCGGCACCGACCTCGAGCGTTTCGAGCTGACCGACACCATCAACATGTGCCAGGGCGAGCGGCACATCCTCGAGTTCGAGTTGGAGAACCCGGGCCTCCACATGTTCCACGCCCACCAGAGCGTGTTCGCCGAGTTGGGGTGGATGGGCTTCTTCGAGGCTCGCACCCCCACGCTCGCCGGCGGCTCACCGGCGCGCCGGCGCACATGAGCGCGCGGGCGCGACTCTGGCTCGCCGGGCTGCTGCCCCTCGTCCTGCTCGCCGGGATCACGGCGCTGTTCCTGCGAGTGGGGCCGCTGGGCGTATTCCGCGCGGCGTTTCCACCGGTCGAAGAGTTGACCATCCAGCGTATCCGTCTGCCCGAGCCGGGCCGCATGGAGGTACTGGTGGTGAACGGCGGGCCGGAGCCGGT
>CAYGAJ010000340.1:0-2567 GCA_964347815.1 uncultured Gemmatimonadota bacterium
CGATGGGGCTGCCGTACTTATTATATAGATAGACCGAGTCCATCAGCTCGCCGTAGATGTCCAGCTGCAACTGGTTGTAGGCGCCGTTGCCGATGCGGACGGGGCGTGAGCCGCGATACCCCTCCAGGTGATCGAGCGTCTCTTCCGTCAGTTCGTGGCGGCCATCGATGCCGTACATGATCTGCAGCGAGCCGTCGGGCTCCAGCTCGTGGGCGCGGGCCTCAAGCCAATCCATGAACCGCGCCGCCTCATCGGTGAAGCCGAGTCGAATGAAGCCGTAGAGCGTGAAGGCGGCGTCGCGGATCCAGGTGTACCGGTAATCCCAGTTCCGCTCGCCGCCGATCCCCTCCGGCAGGCTGCAGGTGGGCGCGGCGACGATGGCGCCGGTCGGTTCGTAGGTCAGCAGCTTCAGCGCCAGCGCCGAGCGCTCGACCATCTCCCGCCAGCGGCCCGCGTACTGGCAGCCGGACAGCCAGTGGCGCCAGTAGTCCACCGTGCGCTGAAAGATCTCATCCGCCTTGGCCTCGGAGATCGACACGCTGGCACCGCCGCCCGCCCGGTCGACCTCGCCCAGCGCGAAAATGGCGCTCTGGCCTTCCTCCAGCCGGAAATCCGCGACCACGCCGTCGCCATCCATCGACAGCGGCACGCCGCTCGTCAGGCCGAGGCTGAGGCCGTCCGAGTGGAACGCCGCGCCCTCTATCGTCGCCTCCGTGCGATGCGGGTCGCGGGCGTAGTTGAAGGCGGGCCGGCACTCCAGCCGGAAGGGCATCGTCCCGCGCACCGCGGTCACCCGGCGCAGCAGCCAGCGGCCAGCGCCCACACCAGTCTGGTGTCCCACTGGCATGAAGTCGCGCACCTCGCCCACGCCGTCCGGAGCGAGGAAGCGTGTAACCAGCACGTTGGTGCCGGGCCAGTAAAGCTGCTTGTGTGTGGTGACCGGGCATTGAGGCCCGATCATAAAGCGGCCGCCCTTCTCGTCGTCGAGGATCGCGGCAAACACGCTGGGTGAGTCGAAGTCGGGGTAGCAGAACCAGTCGATCGAGCCGTTCATGCCTACCAACGCGACGGTGTGCATGTCTCCGATGATGCCGTAGTCCTCGATCGGTAGATAAGCCATTCGTCTTCTCCCGTTGTCGACTTCGATGAGCAAGCCGAGGCGGTTCGGTCGGGATGCACGCGGCCGAGGGGCGGGATTCACTGCCCCGGGGACGTTATTCGGTTAATGCGCTACCCCGATGCCAATGTTCAGACCGCGCTCAGCCGCGCCCGTACACCGGGATCGCGGCGCCGGTAATCGCCCGAGCGCCGTCCGAGGCGAGGAAGGCGATCACGTCAGCGATCGCCTCGGGCGCGACCCAACGGCTGAAGTCGGCCTTCGGCATCGCGCTGCGGTTCTGTGGCGTGTCGATGGTCCCGGGCAGCACGCTGTTGACCGTGATGTTCGAGTCCTTGATCTCGGCGGCCAGGCTCTCGGTCAGTCGCATCACGGCGGCCTTGCTGGCGCTGTAGGCGGCGATCTTCGCGTCACCCGATAGAGCATTGCGGCTGGCGACGTTGATGATCCGACCGTTCCTGTGCTCCAACATAGTCGGGATGACGGCCCGGCAGGCGATCAGCGTGGTGCGCAAATTGAGCTTGATCAGAAAGTCCCACGTGTCGAGCTCCTCCTCATGGACCGGCTTCCCGCCCTTGAACGTGCCCACGGTGTTCACCAGCACGTCGACCCGGCCGAACCGCTCCAGCACCTGGTCCACCAGGTTCGCGACGGCGCCGGGATCCGTCATGTCGACACCGGTGGCGAGCATGTGATCTCCGGATTCGGCGGCGTCAGCGAACAAGCCCCTCAGCCGGTCGGCAGAACGATCGACCAGGACCGTCCGCGCACCGGCCCGCTGGAACGCCCGCGCCGTCGCCTCGCCCAGGTTGCCGGCGGCCCCGGTGATGATTGCCACACGATCTTTCAGATCAGCCATTCCCGATCTCCCACGATTGTCTGCGGTCTTTTCGACCGTGCACCAGCCCGGTTCTGCGCCCTCAAGGTAACTAGGGCGGCGGGGCGGTCGTCGAGCGGAGCTGGTTTTAGCGACCCCGCGGGCAGCGCTACGCGCTGTCCGCGGGGGAGGCCGGAGCGAGACGACCGCCCCGCCGCCACGCCACCCACCTCCGAGTTGAGCGACAGAACCTAGGCCCCGGTCCTTGCTCGCACCACCGTTCGGGGCCCAGCTTAGGACCTCACCACGCGAGGCAACAGCGATCGATCTTTTCGACGGACACTCGATGAGTAGCGACGCCGACCACGTCGTCGAGTTCCAGAACGCCAGCCTGCGGCTGCCGGACGGCCAGGCGATCGTCGCCGATCTCGACTTCGGCGTGCGCAGCGGTGAGATCCTGGTGCTGCTGGGACGGAGCGGGTCGGGCAAGACGACCACGCTCAAGCTGGTCAACGGCCTGCTGCTGCCCAGCGAGGGCGCGGTCACCGTCGAGGGCCGGTCCACACGCGACTGGGAGCGCACCCGCCTGCGCCGCCGCATCGGCTACGTGATCCAGGAGGTGGGGCTGTTCCC
>CAYGAJ010000341.1:0-2558 GCA_964347815.1 uncultured Gemmatimonadota bacterium
CATCCAGTGGTCGCCGGACGGGACGCGCATCGCCTTCACCATGCTCGTCCCCGCCAAGTCCAAGAAGGAGTGGAGCATCGACCTGCCATCGGCGCCGGAGGGGGCGAAGTGGACGAAGCCGCCGCGCATCGTCGAGCGCATGCACTACCGTCAGGACCGGGTCGGCTTTCTCGAAGACGGCTTCACCCACCTGTTCGTGGTGCCCGCCGATGGTGGCACGCCGCGCCAGCTCACCGAGGGCGAGTGGAACGTCGGCGCGCGCTATTACGGGATCCCGTTCTCCGTCGGTTTCGACTGGACGCCGGACGGAAAGACGATCGTCTTCGACGCCTTCATGGAAGAAGACTGGGACCTCCGCTACCGCGAGTCGCACATCTATGCGCTGGATGTCGCGTCCGGTCAGATCCGCCAGATCACCAGCGAGAAAGGCCCCTGGTCGAATCCGGTCGTGTCGCCGGACGGCCGCCAGGTCGCCTACACCGGCTTCCCCTGGACGGCCCAGACGTATCGGGCGTCCGACTTCTACGTGATCGGGATGGACGGGCGCGGCGCGCGGGTGATCTCAGGCGACCTCGATCGCGACCCCCAGGACCTGCACTGGGCGGCGAACGGTCGAGGCGTTTACTTCACGGCCGGCGATCGAGGCTCGCAGAACCTGTACTACGCGCCGCTGAACGGCCAACTGAGTCAGGTCACCGAGGGCGTGCACATGTTGTCGCTGAGCTCGATGGCGGCCGGTGTCGCCGTGGGCACGCGCCGCACGTCCTCCGAGCCCGGCGATGTGGTGCGCTTCGACCTGCGGCGCCCCGGGAACATGGCCCGGCTGACGATGGTGAACGATGACGTCCTCACGGGGGTGACGCTGGGCGCGGTGGAGGAGATCTGGTACGACTCGAACGACGGGACACGGGTGCAGGGGTGGCTAGTGAAGCCGCCCGATTTCGATCCCGCGCAGAAGTACCCGCTCATCCTCCACATCCACGGCGGCCCGCACGCCATGTACAACGTGGGCTTCAACTTCTCGTTCCAGAACTTCGCGGCCAACGGGTACCTGGTGCTCTATACCAACCCGCGGGGCAGCACGGGATACGGCACCGATTTCGGCAACGCCATCAACAACTCCTATCCGAGCGTCGACTACGATGACTTGATGGCGGGAGTGGACGCCGTGATCGCGCGTGGCTTCGTGGATAGCGATCGCATGTACGTGACCGGCGTGAGCGGTGGCGGCGTGCTCTCGAGCTGGACCGTCGGGCACACCGATCGCTTCGCCGCCGCGGCCGTGCGAGCCCCGGTGATCAACTGGATCAGCTTCGCCGGCAACGCCGACATCACTAACTGGGGATATCACCGCTTCGAGGGTTACCCCTGGGACAACGCGGACAAGTGGCTGGAGCACTCGCCGCTGATGCACGTCGAGAACGTGAAGACGCCGACCCTGCTCATGACCGGCGAGCTGGACCTGCGCACGCCGATGGGCCAGACCGAGGAGTTCTACCAGGCGCTGAAGGCGCTGCGGGTACCCACGGCGATGATCCGCTTCTACGAAGAGTACCACGGCACCGGCTCGAAGCCGTCCAACTTCATGCGCACTCAGCTTTTGCTGATGAAGTGGTTCGGGCGCTGGACGGTGGGTGGCCCGATGGCGACGGGCGAGGAGGAATAGGATCGGAGGCCTATCGACTATCCAGGGCGCTGGCCTCGAGGCGGTCCACACCGTCCGCGGCGCCCTGGCGTTTGCGCGGCGCCTGGCCGTCGCCGTCTCGATCGGCGCCTCTGGGGCCGCGTGCGGCGGCGAATCCGAGCCGATCGGCACGGTCATCACCTTTCCGGCCAGCGCCGTCGGCGCCGAAGCCCAGCTGCTGCGCCGCCAGCTCGACCGCTTCATGGCCGAGAACCCTGGCATCCGCATCGTTCGACGCGAAACGCCGGACGCCGCCGACCAACGCCACCAGCTCTACGTCCAGTGGCTGAATGCTGGGGCCAGCGATCCCGACATCCTGCAGCTCGACGTCATCTGGACGCCGGAGTTCGCCGCCGCCGGCTGGGTCCTGCCGCTGGATCGCTACGGGCCTGACACCGCGAGCTTCTTCGCGGCCACCGTGAAGGCGAACCGCTGGGACGGGGTGCTGTACGCGCTCCCCTGGTTCGTCGACGTCGGGATGCTCTACTGGCGGACCGACCTGCTCGAGGCGCCGCCGGCGACCTTTGACGAGCTGTCGCGCCAGGCGGCGACGGCACGCGAGCAGGCCGGCCTGCGGTTCGGGTTCGTCTGGCAGGGCAGCCGTTACGAAGGTCTCGTCACCGTCTTCCTGGAGCACCTCGGCGGATTCGGCGGCCGGATCATGGACGACGCCGGGCGGATCGTCGTCGACTCGGACGCGGGGCTGCGGACGCTCCGCTACATGATCGATCAGGTCTACGGGACGCGGAACGTGCCGCAGACGGCGCTGACCTGGCAGGAGGAGCAGACGCGCTTCGCCTTTCAGAATGGCCAGGCGGCGTTCATGCGCAACTGGCCCTACGCCTACCCGCTGATGCAGGACCCGGCCGAGTCG
>CAYGAJ010000342.1:0-2549 GCA_964347815.1 uncultured Gemmatimonadota bacterium
TCTTGGCCGAGATTTCGGAGCTCAGCACCTGGCCGCCGAAGTCCTCGATCACCACACCGTGCTCCAGCAGCTCCTGCTTCACCCGGGTCGGGTTCGCCGACGGCAGATCGATCTTATTGACTGCGACGATGATCGGCTTGCCCGCGTTCTTGGCGTGGCTGATCGCCTCGCGCGTCTGAGGCATGACTCCGTCGTCCGCGGCGACCACTAAGATGACGATGTCGGTGATGTCCGCGCCGCGGGCGCGCATCGCCGTGAACGCGGCGTGCCCCGGCGTGTCAAGGAACGTGATGCTGCGACCCTCACCCACACCGACCGAGTAGGCGCCGATATGCTGCGTGATCCCACCGGCCTCGCCCGCAATCACGTTCGTCTTCCGGATGTAATCCAGCAGCGATGTCTTTCCGTGATCGACGTGCCCCATGATGGTGACCACGGGCGGCCGCGACTGCAGGCGCTCCGGCCGCGCCTCCTCGATCTCCTCGATCACGTCGGCGCCGTACTCATCCTCGCGCATCGCCTTGTAGCCCAGCTCATCCGTGATCAAATCGATCTGATCGAAATCGAGCCGCTGGTTGATCGTGACCATCAACCCCAGGTTCTTGAACGCCGAGGTAATGATCTCGTTGGGGGTGAGCCCCACGAGGTCGGCCAGTTCCGCCACGGTGAGGAACTCGGCGACCCGCACGATCTTCCGCTCCTCCTGCGCGATGCGCTCCGCCTCGGCCGTTTCCAGCTCGCGCTGCTCGCTGGCCGTATCGCGCCGTCGCCGCCGGGTCGGACCTGCGCCCTCCATCTTGGCCAGCGTGCGCCTGATGTTCTCCTGCACCGCTTCCTGGTCGACCAGGGTGCGCTTCTTCTTCTTGCGGGCGCGGCGCCGGCGGCGGCCGTCCAGCGTGTATCCTTCGGCCTGAATGCGAACGACGCCGGCCGCCGCTTTCGGCGGCGCCGGCTCGCGCTTGTAAGACGCCGCGGGCGCGGCGGCGACCGGCGTGGGGGGCGGAGGCAATTCCAGCTCGGCTGGAGCCTCCGCCTCGGCCACGGCGGCCTCTTCGGCCTCCAACGCCACTTCGTGCGCCTCCGCGACGAGCTCTTCCTCGACGGGCGCTTCGGCCGCGGGCGCTTCGATGACGGCGTCGCCGACCTCCGCCTCCACGGCTTCCCCGGCTTCCTCGGGCGCCTCGGCGAACAACACGAAGGGCTCGGCCTCTTCGGCGCCGGCGGGCGTCGGCTCCAGCTCCACCACCGCCGCGGCCTCCTCCAGCTCCTCGCCGACCGCCGCCTCGGCCGCGACCTCCAGCGGCTCGGCGGGCTTTTCGACTACACGCCGGCGCCGACGCCGACGGCCCGTGTCCTTCGCCTTCGATTCCTTCTCCGGCCGGCGCTTTTCGCGCTCGAGACGCGTACGGGCACGAGCCACCTGACCGTCATCGAGAGACGACATGTGACTGCGGACCGGGATTTCCATCTCCCGGAGCAGATGAATCAGCTGTTCGCTCGTGATCTCGAACTCGCGCGCGAGCTCGTAAACCCGCATCTTTGCCAACGGTGGATCCTCCTGTCCGCTAGCCCTACAGTGCTTCCGTCAACTCCAAAACCCGACGCCCCAACGATCGGTCCGTCACCGCCAGCGCCACCACCCGGGCGCGCCCGACCGCCCGACCCAGCCGCTGGCCGTCCAGGACGACCCGGTGCTCTGCCGACCTTGCGGCGGCCAGCCGGGTGAGCCGCGCCCTGACCTGCGGCGACGCATCGCCCGCGATCACGACGGCCGCGGCTTCACCGGCCCGGATCGACCGCCTGACGGCCTCGGTCCCGACCCTCAGGCGTCCGGCGCGAGCGGCGAACCCGAGGCTGGCCTGCAGCCGTCGGAGCGGCTCGCGCTCACTGCTCCTCTCTTTCACTTTCGGCCGCGGCTTCGTCGTCCGCCTCGACCTCACGATCCGCCGTGGACGCTGCGTCGGCGACCTCGTCAGGCTGCGCGTCCGCGACCGCCGTCGCCGCCTCCCGGGCCCGCTCGGCCGCCGTCTCATCCTCGGCCTCCGCCAACCCGGCTCGTCCCGATTCCGCTCCCTCGGCCCCGGCGTCCTCCGTGTCCGCGTCCGCCAGGAACGGACCGCCTGAGGCGACCGGCATCGCGTCCTCCGGGGCTTCCGCTGGCAGCTCCGCCGGCTCCTCGACGATGGTCAGCTCCTCGATCAGCTTGACGAGCGCGTCCGCCTCTTCCGGCCCCAGACCCGCGATCCGCAGGATCTCCTCGCGCTCGAGGTCGATGATGTTCATGAACGTCGAATAACCCGCCGCCTCCAGCGCCGCCAGCACCGCCGGCGGGATATCGAGTTCCTTGAGCGGGAAGTCGACCACCGTCTCTTCCTCTTCCTCGCCCCGGAACAGTGTGCTCTGCGCCCCCCGCTCCATCCACTCGCGGCTTGAGTACAGGTCGATCTGCCAGCCGATCAGCTGCGAGGCCAATCGCACGTTCTGGCCGTTCCGCCCGATGGCCAGCGAGAGCTGATCCTCGTCCACGATCGCCGTGATCACCTTGCGCT
>CAYGAJ010000343.1:0-2548 GCA_964347815.1 uncultured Gemmatimonadota bacterium
TTCCCAGATAAGCGAAGATGGCAAACATCGCCACCAGGAACCCGAAATCGCCGATCCGGTTGACCACGAACGCTTTCTGCCCCGCGTCGGCCTTCGCCGGCTCGGTGAACCAGAAGCCGATCAGCAGGTACGAGCAAAGGCCGACCCCTTCCCAGCCGACGAACATCACGGGGAAATTCGCAGCCAGCACCAGCACCAGCATGAAGAAGACGAAGAGGTTGAGGAAGGCGAAGTAGCGCGCGTACCCCGGATCGGCCCCCATGTAGCCGACGCTGTAGATATGGATGATGAAACTGACGCTGGTCACGATCAGCGCCATCCAGATGGACAGCGGGTCGATCTGCAGCGCCGCGTCGATCCGCAGCCCGCCCACCTCCATCCAGGTCCAGTACGAGCGGATGACCGGCTCGGCCTCGTGCGCCGCTAGCAGTATCACGAGGTTGGCGACTGCGATGACGGTGGCGAGGCCCAGGACCCCGGGACCGACGACGCTGACCAGGCGCCGGCGCTGGGGTGCCAGGTACGCCACGGCCCCGTTCACCAGAAAGCCGAGGAAGGGCGCCAGGATCATCCAGGAGGGCAGAAACGGGGTGAACCCTTCCGCGTGCTCGGCCACCGCCCCCTGCAGCAGCACGGCCGCCGCCCGAATGAGATCGACCCCTACCATCGCAGCAACCTGAAGTTTCGAATGTCGACCGACTTGTAATGGCGAAAGATCGAGATGATGATGGCAAGCCCCACCGCCGCCTCGGCCGCCGCCACGGTCATGACGAACAAGACAAAGATCTGGCCTTCGATCCCCACGTACTTCGAGACCGTCACAAGCGACAGGTTCACGGCGTTGAGCATCAGCTCGATGCACATGAACATGACGATCGCGTTCCGTCGTAGCAGCACACCCGCCATGCCGACGGCGAACAGCAATGCGCTCAAGATGAGGGGTTCGGCGTACATCTTGTTAAGGCCTCTGTTTTGCGATCACGACCGCGCCCACCATCGCGACCAGCAGTAGGAGGCCGGTGACCTCCAGCGCCACCACGTAGTTCTGGAAGAGCGGCTCGGCCACCGCCGCCACCGCCCCCCTGGCCTCGACCAACGGGGCGACGATGTCGGTCGGGGGCTCGTCAGGCACGCTGCGTGTGACGACGGTGAGCAGCTCGGCGAACAGGACCAGCGCCAGCCCTCCTCCGAACACCCACCAGAAACGCCCTTGAATGTCCGGATCGAAGTCGTGCCCCAGGTTCAGCAACATGATGACGAAGAGGAAGAGCACGAGAATCGCCCCGGCATAGACGACGATCTGCAGCGCCGCCAGAAAGTGGGCCTCGAGCAGAACGAAGATCGCCGCCAGCGCAAACAGGGTCAGAACCAGGTACATGGCGCTGTACACTGGGTTCTTCCGCGTGACCATCAGCACGCTGCTCGCGAGCGCGAGACCCGCGAAGATGTAGAAGACCGCTTCGGTCAAAGGCATCGGCGACTCGTTGAAAACCGCCCGCTACTGGGACGCCGGATCCTCGGGGTCCCAGAGCTGGGTGAACGGGTGATCCTGGCTGCAAAGCCGCTCGAGATCGTAAACGAACCTCTCGCGGCTGTACTCCGCGTTCTCGTAATGAACTCCCAGGTGGATCGCCTCGACCGGGCAGACCTCCTGGCAATAGCCGCAAAAGATGCAGCGGAACTCATCGATCTCGTAGACGGCCGCGTAGCGTTCGCCGGTCTCGTCTTCTGCCGGTATCAGCTTGATACAATTCGCCGGGCAGACCGTCGGGCACAGACCGCAGGCGACGCATTTCGCACGCCCATCCTCGTGTACCGCCATCCGGTGCGTTCCGCGCATCCGGGGCGACAGCTCCCACTTCTCCTCCGGATACTGCTGGCTCACTGTGATCGGGCGTGCCAGATGCTTGAACGTCAGCGCCATGCCTTTGAGGGTTGCCCTCAGGTACGAGGCTTCGACCTCGGGACGCTCGACCTTCTTGACTCCGATTGCCATAAGCTAACCGCGCTCCAGTGCCGCCTGCGGCCGTTTCTGTCTCCAACCGGCGCCGGCGATGAAACGGCTGCGATCGAGCACGAACAGCAGCCCCACGAGCAAGAGCAGGTTCAACCCCGTCAAGACCAAGCCGTACGTCAGGCCGAACTCGACTCCCATCCCGTCGAGGACCAGTATCACCGCGCCGAGCACGACGATGTAGACGACGATCAGCGGGATCAGAACCTTCCACCCCAGCGCCATCACCTGGTCGTAGCGGAACCGGGGCACGGTCCAGCGCACCCACATGAACACGAAGACCAGGAGGGCCGTCTTGGTCATGAAAGCCCCGGCGGTCAGCAGTGTGATCCACCAGGCCGGCGTCGCGCCCACGACCGCGCCATCGGCCGCCACCGCCATGTTGTCTCCGCTCCAGAAGGGGATGTCCCAGCCTCCAAAGAAGAAGGTCACCATCAGCGCGGACGACGTCAGCATGTTCGAGTACTCCGCCAGGAAGAACATCGCGAACTTCATCGACGAGTACTCGGCGTGGTAGCCGGCGACCAGCTCCGA
>CAYGAJ010000344.1:0-2538 GCA_964347815.1 uncultured Gemmatimonadota bacterium
GCCGCGCAGGTGAAACGCAGATCCGTTAGACGGCGCTCTGCTCGAGCCCTTGCCATGGCAATTCCAGAACTTGAACGACGCCGTGCGGAGTCGGCCTTGAGACGGTTCGCTGACCGCGTCCCCCCGCACATTCGCGACAGGCTCTCTTACACCTATCGTGTGCACGGTAACGTCATCACGCTCTATGAACGGCGGCCGAGATTCGACAAAAAGAACGAGTTCCTTGAGTTGAGCGTTGCCCGCTTCCGCTTTGATCCGACGTCCTATTGCTGGGTGTTGAAGTGGGCTGATCGAAACGACCGTTGGCACGTGTACGAGGGATTTGAGCGCGTGCGGGATTTCTCGGAGCTGATAGCAGAAGTCGAGCGCGACCCAACCGGCATCTTCTTGGGCTGATGTTCGGGTTCAATCGCCCTGGAGTTGTTGGATTTGTCGTGGTGTGGCGCTCGATTCTAGAACGGTCTCGCGCACCGTCTAACCGGCGCTTGCACCTGACGCGGGCACCGCTCGGGGTGGGGCCTTACATTGTCTTCAGTCACGGTCAGCGGTTCGGCCGCGCCCAAAATCGGGCGCGGGCGCTGCCGCGCAGGTGAAGCGCGGATCCGTTAGACTGCGCATCACGACAGACCCATTGGGGCCCCAGAACGTCATAGCTGGCTCTTTTAGTTCTTGATGCTCCGAGTAGGACGACCTGTTATACTTGAGTAGCGTCCCATCCGTGAAAAAGTCCTCGCCGGCCCCTAAGAAGTACGAGGTGGTCCATGTTAAGGACTCGCGCTGTGGCCGCTCTCGTGTTGGTCACACTAGCGCTCGCCTGCGGCGACGGCCCTACCGAATTGGATCGAGACGTTGGACTTGTACGAGTCCGTCTTGGCACGCTCGAACAGAGTATCGCAGTCGTACCGCCCAATCCTGCTTACAGTGACACAGTCACGCTCGTGTCCGAGGTGGTCAATCGCGGCGCTCTATCCCGGATGGTGACGTACCGCATTTGTGGTCTCGATGTCGACACGGAACTTGAGCTACCATGGCCAGGAGGCGTGTGCCTTGGTCACAGCGCCACAGGCCGGGTTCAGCCGGGGGACACAATTCTCGGCTACCACTTGGGCGTCATTGAGTCGCCGCCAGGTGAGTACGCGCTCCGGGTCAGGCATCTCTTGGAGCCTGAGTTGTGGGTGGATGTTTCCATCGTCGTTCATTAGCCGGGATTGGGGCAACGCGCAGTCTAACAAGCGTTTGCAGCTGGCGCTGCAGCCTTTCAGGTTAAGGCCTTGGACTGTACTGCGCGGCAGGCTCCTGCGCAGTGGCTGAGAACGTGCTCTTGCCTTTGTTCCGATGCCCTCCGGGCTCAACTCGGCGCAGCTGAAACGCATAACCGTTAGACGGCAGCTCGGATTCCGATTAGATTGCAGAGGCGGTTCGAATTGAGTGGGCTGTACCAGGAGTTCGTTGCATGAATTTCGTCATCGAAATCGAGCGGGAGGATGACGGCCGGTGGATTGCCGAGGTCCGTGATCTTCCTGGGGTCATGACATATGGTCAGACCCGCGAAGACGCTATCGCCCGTGTGCAGGCACTGGCGCTACGGGTTTTGGCGGAGCGGCTGGAGCACGGTGAAGCTGCCCCGGATCTTCTAAGCGTTTCCTTCCAGGCCGCGTGAGTAGATGGCCCTCCACGAAAGCACGCCGCGTGCTTGCGGCACTTCTTAGAATCGGATGGACAATCAAGCGTCAGTCGGGATCTCACAAGACGCTCTCAAAGACCGGCTGGCCTGACTATGTGTTTGCTTTCCATGACGGAGAAGAAATTGGTCCGCGGATGCTCGCGCGCATTGCGAAGCAAACCGGACTCAAGCCTGAGGATCTGTAATCGCAACACTTTTTTTGGCTGCCGTCTAACTAGCGCTTGCACCTGTCGCGGGCGCCCTTCGATCTAAAGCCTTAGATTCTCTTCAGGGGTGTTCAGCGGTCGGGCCGCTCCAATGGTCGGGCGCGGCTCTCGCCGCGCAGGTGAAGCGCAGGTCCGTTAGGTGGCGAGTGCAACAGGTAGAGGATCGTGGAGTGCATATGAAGGTGATTCGACGTTCGAACAAGATCTTGCAGAAGAGGCCGGAAGGAAGCTGGCAACTTCGCGTCTACCATCGAAAGAAGGTTGGCAAGCGGGATCCCCGGTATCTCGTCAAATGCGGGTGCTGCGACGAGAAGGTGGAGATCTACTATGGGGGCGGGACGCTCGAGATTAATGGCGTCATGGGATCAGTCGAGGACTGGCGGGAACTCTTACTTCCGCTGTTGGAGGTCGGTAGCAGTGTCTTGGCTGCATAGCGGACCTGGCTCGACGCGAGCCTCGCCACCTAACAAGCGTTTGCACCTGACGCGGGCGCCTTTAGTGGCCAGTCTTTAGATTGTCATTCAGTATGGCTCCGCGGCCGGGCCGCTTCCTCAATCGGGCGCGGGCGCTGCCGCGCAGGTGAAACGCAGGTCCGTTAGGCGTCACCTTCGGCCTCGCTCACTAGGAGGGTCCATGATACCCCGCACT
>CAYGAJ010000345.1:0-2537 GCA_964347815.1 uncultured Gemmatimonadota bacterium
GCGGGGATGAGCATGACGGGTCTGCGCGCCACCAACTTCTCGAGTGGCCAGGGTATCGCCTACATGCACGAGTCGCTGTACGCGGCCGTGGGGAAGCGGCTGACGTACGTGCTCAACATCGCCTGCCGGGCGATGACCAAGCATGCGCTGAACGTGCATGCGGGGCACGACGACTACCATGCGATCGACGATACGGGGTTCTTCCAGCTGTTCGGCAAGAACGTCCAGGAGACCGCCGATCTCAATCTGATCGCGCACCGGATCGCCGAGCTGTCGCTGAACCCCGGCGTTTGCGCCCAGGACGGCTTTCTCACCAGCCACGTGATCGAGTCGGTCATGCTCCCGGAGCGCGAGCTGATCAAGGAATACCTCGGAGATCCCTCCGATATCATCGATTCGCCGACTCCCGCCCAGCGCATGGTGTTCGGTGACCAGCGGCGCAGGATCCCCGAGATGTTTGATCTCGACTACCCGGCCATGATCGGGGTGGTGCAGAATCAGGACAGCTACGCCCAGGGCGTGGCCGCGCAACGGCCGTTCTTCTTCGACCACCTGCGGCAGCTGACCGACCAGGCGATGGAGGAGTTCTACGCGCTGACCGGGCGCCGCTACGCGCGCGCTTCGGGCTACCGGCTCGATGACGCCGAGTACGTGATCCTGGGGCAGGGCTCGATGGTCTGGAACGCCGAGGCCGTCGCCGACTACCTGCGCGAGAGCCGCGGCCTCAAGATCGGTGTGCTCAACCTGACGATGTTCCGGCCGTTCCCGGCCGACCTGATCACCCGCCTGCTGAAGGGAAAAAAGGCGGTGGCCGTATTGGAGCGTACGGATCAGCCGCTGGCGGTGGATCTGCCCATCGTGCGCGAGGTGCGGGCCGCGATGGCGAAGGCCGTGGAAAACACGCGGGCGGCCAACGGCAAGCCGCCGTACCCCGAGCTTGCCGCCTGCCAGCCCGACGAGGTGCCCCAGTTCTACTCGGGCGTCTTCGGCCTGGGGTCCCGCGACCTGCAGCCGGGCGACCTGGTGGCGGCCGTGGAGAACATGTTGCCGGCCGGAAGCGGCAAGCGCGCCTTCTATCTTGGCATCGACTTCGTCCGTAAAGGCACGCGGTTGCCCAAGCTGCAGATCTGGCAAGAGCGACTGCTCGAGGCCTATCCGGACCTCTCCGAGCTGGCCCTCGATTCGGCGGGCAACATCAACCTGATGCCCGAGGGCTCGGTCTCGATCCGCATCCACTCGATCGGCGGTTGGGGAGCCATCACCACGGGCAAGAACCTGGCGATGACGGCGTTCGAGCTGCTGGGCTGGCACATCAAGGCGAACCCCAAGTACGGCTCGGAGAAGAAGGGCCAGCCGACGACGTTCTACGGGACCTTGGCGCGCGAGCCGATCCGGCTGAACGCCGAGCTCAAGAACGTCGACGTGGTGCTCTCACCCGATCCCAACGTGTTCCGTCATTCGAACCCGCTGGCCGGGCTCAGTGACGGCGGCGTGTTCGTGATCCAGAGCGACCTGTCGCCTGAGCATCTGTGGGAGCTGTTTCCGGCGGGCGCGCGGCGCGAGATCAAAGAGCGGAAGCTCAAGGTCTACTTCGTGGACGCGTTTAAGATCGCCAGCGAGGAGGCGTCGGACCCCGAGCTGCGCTATCGCATGCAGGGTGCTGCGTTCATGGGCGCGTTCTTCAAGGTCTCCCCGTTGATGGAACGGGAAGGGCTGAGCGAGGACAAGCTGTTCGACGGCATCAAGGC
This sequence comes from uncultured Gemmatimonadota bacterium, assembly GCA_964347815.1. Lineage (GTDB taxonomy): Bacteria > Gemmatimonadota > Gemmatimonadetes > Palauibacterales > KS3-K002 > CAYGAJ01. Next base: position 1,749 of record CAYGAJ010000345.1, read on the forward strand.
GCAACTCAAGAAGAAGTTCGGTCACCTGGGCGAGCGGGTGGTGGAAGACAACGTGAGGGTGATCCGGCGCGGCTTCGACGAGGCGGTGGCGCTTGACTATGTGAGTCTGAGCGAGGCCGGCGCGGAGGCCGCCGCGACGCCGCGGATGCCGGTCGTCCTCGACGGCGCAGGGTGGCGCGACGGATTCGGCAACCCCGGACGCTTCTGGGAGCAGGTCGCCTACCTCTACAAGTCGGGCGACGACCCCATCGCCGATCCGTTCGCGGCGATCAGCGCCATCCCGGCGGCGACCAGCACGATCCGCGACATGACCGACGTGCGCTTCGAGGTGCCCGAGTTTGTCGCCGACAAGTGCACCGGCTGCAGCCAGTGCTGGACGGTCTGCCCGGACGCGGCGATCCCCGGCGTGGTCAATACGGTCGAGCACGTGATCGAGGCGGCGATCGTCACGGCGCAGAACGGCCGTTCCTTCGACCGCATCCGCCAGATCGTCAAGCCGCTGGCGGCCGAGTCGCGGCGCATCATGAAGGGCGTTCCGTTCACAACATTTGCCGACGTGCTGTCGCAGGCGTACAAGAGCGTCGTCGATAAGCTGAACTGGGACGCCGAGCGGCGTAAGGCCCTGGACGCGGAGTTCGCGCCGGTGTATTCGGCGCTCGCCGACTTCCCGTTGGCCAAGACCGGCCCATTCTTCGACCTGCACGAGTCGCAGGAGAAGGGGACGGGCGGCCTCTTGTCGATCACCGTGAACCCCGAGGCGTGCAAGGGCTGCAACCTCTGCGTCGAGGT
>CAYGAJ010000346.1:0-2531 GCA_964347815.1 uncultured Gemmatimonadota bacterium
AGTCTGCCGCCGGTCCGAGGTGTTGAAGGCGACCACGGCCCTTTCGTCGCCGAGGGCGCGCTCGTAGGCGAGCAGGCCACGTGCGTCATCGGTGAGCAGGTAGTCCAAGTCGCCGTCGACGAAGAGGCGCAGGTGCTGCTTTCGGAGCGCGATCAGCTGTTTGTACGTCCGGAGCAGCGCCGTGTCGGGCGCGACCGGGTCGCGGCGGCGTGCCTGCCCCAAGGGGTGCGTGATCTCGTCTTCGTACACCAGGTCGGCCCAGACCATCGGTTTCCGCTGGTCCGGATCGTCGGCGCCCCACATGCCGACCTCGTCGCCGTAATAGATGTGGGGAGCACCGATGTAGGTGAACTGCTGCACCAGGATCATCCGCTGTATCGCCTGCGTGCGCGCGTCCGGGCGGTCGATCTTGTACTCGGGATCGCCGCGGGGATGGACCCGGTACTTGTAGCGACCCGGGTTGTAGATCGAGGTGCCGAAGCGCGGTGTGTCATGGCTGGCCGTCAGGTTCATCATCGCCTTGAGATGATCGGGCCCGATCCCGCGGGCCACCGAGTCGAGGTGGGCGACGTAACCCGAGGCGCTGGGGTTGGGTGGCGCCTTGGCGAAGAAGCCGCGCGTCGGCATGTACCAGCGGTAGTTCATCACGGCGTCGAAGACGTCGCCCTGGAGCCAGGGCGCAGGGTCCATCATCTTGTCGGGCCATTCTTCCCACCACACCTCGCCGACCAGATAGGCATCCGGGTTGATGCCGCGGACGAAGCGACGGTACTCGCGCCAGAAGCCGAGCGGCACCATCTCGGCCACGTCGAGCCGGAACCCGTCGATCCCGTCGCTGGGGTCGCCGTCCCGGTTCGGGTCGAGCCAGCGGCGCGTGACGTTGAAGATGTGATCTCTCACCTCGCTGACGAGGGTGCCCTCGATCGCGCCGTGCAGTACCCCCTCCGGCCGACCGATCTTCTTCCACTCGGGCAGCTCGGGGACGCCCGCCCAGCCGGAATAGGCGAACTCGTTGGTGTCCGGCGTGGCGAGGTCGTCGAAGCGCTGGACCTCGTACCAGTCGGCGTACAGCGAGTTCTCTTGGTACTCAAGTACATCCTTCCAGGCCCAGAAGGTGATGCCGGTGTGGTTCCAGGAGTAGTCGACGATGATGCGCATGCTGCGCCGGTGCACCTCGTCCACCAGAACCAGAAAGAGGCTGTCGGCAGCCGTCCAGAACCAGGTGGCCGGGTCCGTGGGATCCTCAGAAGCCATGCGGGCCTCGTCGCTGCGCGGATCCGGGCCAAAGTTGCGGTCGATGTGGCGGTAGTTGCGGGCGTCGTACTTGTGCAGCGAGGGCGCGTCGTTGATTGGGTTGAGGTACAGGGCCGTCACGCCCAGATCCTGAAGGTAGTCGAGCTTGTCGATGACGCCCTGCAGGTCGCCGCCGTAGCGGCGGATCTGAACGGTGAAGTAGAAGTCCCGCCCGGTGGCCGCGGCCCACGGCTCCTGGCGATACCATTCGTGCGTCCAGGGAGTCGGCTGCCAAGCTTCGGGCTGCGCGTGCGGCCACGCGCCCTCGATGTCGTGCAGCGTCGGGTCGTTCGAGGGGTCGCCGTTGCGGAAGCGCTCGACGAAGATCTGGTACCAGATCGCGTCCTTCGCCCAGGCGGGCACGCCGCGGTTCGGCGTGGCGCCGGCGCGCTGCTCAGGAGCCTCGCTCGCGCAGGCGACGAAAAAGAGCAAGAGAAAAAGGCCTAGGTATCTCATTCACCCACCGCCCTGAATGTCGAAGACGTACAGTTTCAGCGGCTCGAGCGCGGACAGCGGCACGTAGCGTCTCATCCATCCCTCCGCTCCTACGCTCAGCGGCGCCGCGGCCTGTCCACTCAACAGGGCCCGGGGCATGTAGCGCCCGGACGGCAGAACGCTGCGATCGGAAGAAAGCGTCACGCCTCCCAGCGGCGCGGTCCCCAGGTTGGCGACGACGAGGGCGACGCGGTCGCCCTGGCGCCGGAGGTACGCCGCCACCGCCTCGACCCCGGCGTCCAGCGCGATCAGCTCCCCCGACCCCAGCGCAGGGTGACCGGCGCGCAGATGAATCAGCTCCCGGTAGAGGTTGAGGATCGAGTTGGGATCGTCGTCCAGCGCCTCTACGTTCGCGGTGAACGAGTCCGGCTGCAGCGGCTCCCAGGGCAGGCCGGTAGTGAAGCCCGCGGCCGGCCCGAGGCTCCAGTGCATCGGCGTCCGGATGCGCGGGTCCGGCTTGTCGCCGGTCATGCCGATCTCCTCGCCGTAGTAGATGAACGGCACCCCCGGGAGGGTGAGCAGCAGGCTCGCCGCCAGCTTGGCGCGCTCGATGTCGCCTTCCAGCCAGGTCAGCGTGCGGGTCTGGTCGTGGTTGCGCAGAAAAGGTGACCAGCGATTGGCTGGCACGGCATCCTGCAGCCGCAGCACCGAGGCGAGGAGCCCGCCGGCGGAGCCCGAACGCACCGCGTTGAGGATGGCGTCGGCCACCTCGAAGGCGAAATAGGCGTCGAGCTGGTCGGGGT
>CAYGAJ010000347.1:0-2505 GCA_964347815.1 uncultured Gemmatimonadota bacterium
TTCGGTCTGGTCTGGGGCGCCTGGGACCGCATCTGCCGCGCGGAACGCTGTCCCTCCATCGCCCAGATCACCGTTTGGGAGCCGGAGGAGTCGTCGAAGCTCTACGCGCTGGACGGAGGTCTCATCCACGAGTTCTTCAAGGAACGGCGGACGGTGGTGAGGCTCGCCGATCTTCCGCCGTATGTGCCTCCGGCCTTCATCGCCATCGAAGACAAGCGGTTCTACCGCCACAACGGACTCGACTACCTCCGATTCGCCCGCGCCATGCTCGAATACGTGATCTACGGGCCGGGCCGCCCGGGCGGCAGCACGATCACGCAGCAGCTGGCACGCAACCAGTTCAGCGACCGCATCGGCTTCGCCGTCTCGCCGCTGCGCAAGGCGAAGGAGGCCAAGGTCGCCCGGGACATCGAGCGCATCTATACAAAGGAAGAGATCCTCGAGGCTTATCTGAATCAGATCAACTTCGGGCCCGGCTACGGCATCGAGACCGCCTCCCAAACGTTCTTCGGAAAGTCGGCCCGTGATCTGAACCTGCCCGAGGCGGCCCTGCTGGCCGCGCTGCCGAAGGCGCCCTCACGCTACTCGCCGTTTCGTCAGCCCGAGGCCGCGGTGAGGCGTCGGAACCTCGTGCTCGATCTGATGGCGAACCAGGGCTACATCGAGAGGACGGAGGCCGAGGCCGCCAAGGCGTATCCGCTTCCCCGCCCCAGCTCGTACGTGCGCGACGATCAGGTGGCGCCCTACTTCGTCGAGTGGGTGAGACAGATGCTGGACGACCGCTTCGGCCAGGATCTGTATCGGGCCGGCTTCCGCATCTACACCACCATCGATCTCGAGATGCAGGCGATCGCCGACTCGGCGCTGAAGGCGCAGCTCACGTACCTCGAGTCGCTGCCCAACTACGAGCACATGACGTACGAAGAGGCGCTGAAGCAGCCGCCCGACTCGCTTGACTGGCACCAGACGCCTTACCTGCAGGGGATGTTCGTGGCGATGGACCCGAAGACGGGTCACGTGCGTGCCATGGTGGGCGGCCGCGACTGGCACCACTCCAAGTGGAACCGGGCGACGCAGGCGGTCCGTCAGACAGGCTCTGTGTTCAAACCCTTCGTCTATACGGCCGCTGTGGCCAGCGGCTTCCCCGTCTCTTACGTCATCTACGACGCGCCGCTCGAGCTGGATCAGTACGATCCCGAAGGCGACTCCACCTGGATCTGGTCACCCAAGAACTACAACAACCAGTTTCACGGACCGATGACGCTCCGCGACGCCCTGCGGCGCTCGGTCAATGTCGTCACGGTCAAGCTCTCTCAGCAGGTCGGCATGGAAACGGTGGGGCAGTTCGCCGAGCGGATGGGCATCCGCACGCCTGTCCCCCGCGTGGCCGCGGCCTCGATCGGCGCCGCCTCGGTGATACCATTGCAGGTGGTCGAAGCGTTCACGACGTTCGCGAACCTGGGCGAGCGGGTCTCGCCCCAGCCGATCCTGAGGATCGAGGACAAGACGGGGCGAACGATCTGGGAGTCGGAGCCGCGCCGCGAGCGTGTCCTCGATCAGCAGACGGCCTGGATCATGCTGACGATCCTGCGCGACGTCGTGAACACCGGCACCGCCGCCCGCGTTCGCCGCGAGAACCTGGCTCCCGAGATCCCGGCCGCGGGAAAGACCGGCACCACCAACGACGAGTCGGATATCTGGTTCGTCGGCTTCACCCCCGACCTGATGGCCGGCGTCTGGATCGGCCTGGATGAGCCGAAGAAGATCTTCGATCGCGCCGTGGGCGGCGCGCACGCCGCGCCCGTCTGGGGTGCCTTCATGCAACGCGTCTACCAGACACGCCCCATCCCCGAACCGTGGGAGCGGCCCGGCGGCCTGGTCTACCGCACGGTGGACAAGCTGAGCGGTAAGCTGCGGACGGAGTACTGTCCCCTCGACGCGGTCTACACCGAGGTGTATCTGCCAGGGACCGAGCCGATCGAGGAGTGCGACCTCCACCAGCCGACGCCCTGGGGTCTCCCGCCGGTGAAGAGCGGCAACAACTGAGTGGCCGCCTGCGGCCGACGCGCGGAAAGTTATCGGGCTTAAAGACGATACGCTGTGAACCGCCTTATGGCAGGCGGTCGCGTGCCGGCGATCAGCGAAGCGGTTCGCAGTCCCACTCGGAGCCGCGCGCCGCCATCAGCGTCTCGATCTCCTCCACCCCCTTTGGCGCGCCTGCCGACAACACTTCAGCCCCGTCCGTCGTCACCAACAGATCGTCCTCGATCCGAACCCCCAGCCCCTCGTCGGCCAGATAAATCCCGGGCTCGATGGTCAGCACCATGCCCGGCGCGAGCGGCGTCGTATAGCTTCCCACATCGTGCACGTCCATCCCCAGCCAGTGCGCGAGGCCGTGCTGGAAGTAGCGGTCGCAGGTGCGTTCGCCGCAGAGGCTGCCCGAGTGCTCGCGCATGTAGCGCCGGGCGATCCCCTCGAGCTGCCGCACCGTCACCCCCGGCCGCA